>NZ_JBFALK010000024.1:0-152376 GCF_040656155.1 Microtetraspora glauca | reverse complement strand
GGCGACGGCATCGATACGTCGGACGCGTGCGGCGCCGGTGGCGGCGACCTCGGCCCCAATGCGAGCCTCAGAGATCCCCTCGGGGGTAGCGACGCTCCTTGTTTCGAGGCGATTCCCCGCAGTCCATTCGACAACGGCGGCGACGTCTGCACCCCCGAGCCCCGCGACAGCGACCCTGACGCGGGTCCGCCCGGCCCCGATCCCGATCCCGGTCGTGGTCCTGGTCCTGGCCCTGGCGATGGTCCTGGCGATGGTGGCCCCGCCGGCCCCGCCCCGGGTTCCGGTCCCGATGCTGGTCCCGGATCGGGGATCGAATCCAACGCCGCCCCTGGCTCTGAGACCGGTAGCGGCAACCTTCAGGTGGGCCTGTCAGGCGCGGGCACCATGACGGGAAGCACGGAGACCAAAGACGGCATTACGCCCAGCGCAGCGGGGCCCGCCGGTGCGGCGTGGTCGGTCGGGTTCGCGGCCGGTGAGCTACGGGTCCAGGTCTCCACGCTGATGCACCTGGACGACCTGCCCGCCGAACTCGCCGGATGGGGACCCATCCACGCGCAGTTGGCTCGCAGACTCGCCAAACGACAGATCGGCGGGGAATGGCGGTTCGCCGTCTGCGACGAACAGGGACACCTACTCCACGCCGGGATCACCCGACGCCGCCCCGCAGGGTGGCCCCGCCACCCGGTACCAGATCCTGCGCCCCACCCGGCTGATCCAGCGCCCACACCGCCATTCCGTCCGGCCGAACCAGGCACCTCTTCTGCGTCCCGTCCGGCCGCCCCGGGCACCCCTCCTGCATTCGATCCGGCCGCCCCGGACACCTTTCCCGCATCTCGCTTTGCCGATCCGACCCCCCCTCCAGGGGCCGGCTCCGCGAGCGGTCCGGGTGGTGGTTCGGTTCGCCGTCGCGGGATCGTCGAACTCCAGCTCCCGCTGGCGTTGCTGCACGAGTTGTACGCCGACATCTACGCCCAGGGCGGCTGGGCCGCCGTCATCGCCGACATCATGCGCCAATACGGCCAAGCCACAGGGCAGAACTCCCACTCCCCATCCAGCCCTCGAAACGGCCACGGCAACGGAAGCGTCCACGGGGATGGAAACGCCGACGGCAGCGGAAGCCTCCACGGCGATGGTGATGATGGCGGTGGTGGCGGCGGTGGCGGCGGTGATGGTGGCGGCGGTGATGGTGGCGGTGGTGGTGGTGATGGCGACAGCGGCGGTGAGAGCGCGAGTGTCGTCACCCCGACCGTCGAAGGCGGCAGCACCAGTGGCTTCGGCGCTGCCCAGTTCGCGGACGCCCAGTCCGCTGATCCTGGAGCTCGCGGGGTTACGGCTCGCGGGGTTACGGCTCGCGGGGTTACGGCTCGCGGTGCTACGGATCATGGTGCTGCAGCCCATGCTGCGCGGGACACGGTCACCGGCGGCGAGAAGGCTGCCGGGGATGAGCGGCGGCGGTTCCCCACAGCCGGGCTGCGGCGACGGATCGAGATCCGCGACAGGGTCTGCTCCCATCCCGGATGCCGTGCACCAGCCGCCCGGTCGGAGATGGACCACACCCGCCAGTACGCCCACGGCGGCCCCACCACCGAACACAACCTCGCCGCCGCGTGCGCGCACGACCACGACCTGCGCGACAACGGCTGGCAGGTCATCCAGACCAGCCCCGGACATGTGACCTGGATCAGCCGGACCGGCCACCGCTACCCGGCCGAGCCGCCACCGATCATCGAACCCATGCCCGAACCCTTCACCCCCAACGGCTGGACCACCCCCAACCAGCCGGGAACACCCCGTACCCACCAGACGAGCCGAGGCCCCGGGAGCGCAGGTCACACCACCGGACACGAAGCAGCCGACCATTGCGGAGGCAAGCACCGTGCAGGTGGGGACGAGGCCCGTGGAGCCGACGGATCTGGGGGTGGGGTGCACGGGGCCGACGGAGGTGCCCACGAGATCCGCGGAGCCGATGGATGTGGGGGTGGGGTTGGCGCGGCCGACGGAGGTGGTGACCTGGTACGTGGGGCCCACGATTCAGGAGGTCACCCTGTGGGCGATCAGCGTGTGGCTGAAACTGATGCAGGCCAACACCCCCCGGTCAGCCGTGACGTGGACGGGTACGCCGTATGCCGACCGTGGAGGTCCGATGCAGACGCGTACGAAGCAGCCGTGCGCGGAGCAACCGGGACAAGCGAAGCAACCGGGACCAGCGGAGCAACCGGGAACGACGGGGGCGGGAGCAGAGCACGCGGGCTTGCGGTCAGCGGGTACGGCGCGGGCAGCATCACCGACCCGATCAACGACGAACTCCCGTTTCTTCCGACGTGGAACTACGAACCCGCCTGGTGGGAAGAACCCGCGCTCGAACCAGATCCCGCGTCGCAAGACGCGGCGCCGCCTGGTCCTGTCCCCGACCCTGACGACGAGATCCCACCCTTCTGAACGGGGACCGGGGTCCCGACGGGGGCGGTCCCGGTGGTCCCGATGCCTGTAGGGCGGTGCGGATATGTCCCCGACCTGGCTACTCGGACGTGACCACCCGTCCTGGCCGCCCCAACCTGACGTGCCCGATTTGAGCGCCATGACCTGACTTCGCCGACCTCGACATCCGTACGAGGTTTCCTGTCCTTCCCGTGCGCGTCCCCGCCCTCCCGGAAGGCGACGTCCGGCGGGGATGAACGTTGACGGTCCGTCCTCCCTCACGCACCGTCTGGGTCAACGCGTCCAGCAGGGTCCAGCCGTACGAACGCATTCGGGCCGCTGTCCATGGCTTGGGCGCGGAAGGTCTCGATCTGCTCTCTCGGAGATGGGCCGGCCGTGCCCCGTCACGGCCGGAGTCGGGAAGCGTCTCATCGAGAAATTTCGGATTGGATGCCGAAATTTTCGGAGACGCCCGTGGGAAGGCACGTTCGTACTTTCCCATGGGCGTGGTGAGTCAGGCTCCGGTGCAGCTGACGGAGGACGGGATGCCGTTCGTGCCGGACCAGTTGCCGGTGAAGCCGAACGTGGTCGAGGCGTTCGCGGCGAGGGCGCCGTTGTAGCTCGCGTTCTTGACGGCGATGTTCGCCCCGGACTGGCTGAGGGTGCCGTTCCAGAGCTGGGTGATGGTCTGGCCGTTCGGGAACGTCCAGCTCACGGTCCAGCCGCTGATCGCCGCCGAGCCGGAGTTCTTGACCGTGACCTCACTCTGGAAGCCGGTGTTCCACTGGTTCACCAGCGCGTACGTCGCGGAGCACGCCTTGCCGGTGCCAGGCGAGGACGACGGGCTGGCCGAAGGGCTGGCCGAGGGGCTCGCACTGGGGCTCGGGCTGGAGGTGGTGCCTCCGAACGCGTTGCTCACCCCGGTGTAGGCGGGCTTGGAGTTGTAGTTGTCGTCGAACAGCAGGGGCGCTCCGTACCCCGAGAACACGTCGGGGACCCAGGAGTACTTGTCGGTGACACCCCACACGGTGATGCCGACGCAGCGCGTGACGTTCAGGCACGCCTTGGTCAGCGTGTTGTAGTTGCTGCTCTGGGTGGCCAGCTTGGTGGAGTCGGCCGGGGTCTGCATCCGGACGTCCACCTCGGTCAGCGCCACGTCCACCCCGAGGTCGGCGAAACGCTGGAGGTTGGCCTGCAGGTCGGAGGGGATCTGGCCGAGGATGAAGTGCGCCTGGAACCCGACGCCGTCGATCGGGACGCCCTGCTGCTTGAACGCCTTGACCATGTTGTACACGGCCGTGCTCTTCGAGTTGACGCCCTCGATGTTGTAGTCGTTGTAGTAGAGCTTGGCGCTCGGGTCGGCGGCGCGCGCCGCCTGGAAGGCGGTGGCGATGTAGCTGTCGCCGATCGTCGTCTGGAAGACCGACTGGCGGCGGCTGCCGTCGTCGTTGAACGCCTCGTTGACCACGTCCCAGGCGTACAGCTTGCCCTGGTAGTGGCCGGCGACGTTGCTGATGTGGTTCTGCATGATCGAGGTCAGGGTGCTGGAGTTGAAGCCGCCGTTGCTCACCCAGGACGGGAGCTGGCTGTGCCAGACCAGGGTGTGCCCCCGCACGCTCTGCCCGTGGGCCTGGGCATGGCTGACGATGGCGTCGCCGCCGGTGTAGTTGAAGGAGCCGCGCGACGGCTCCGTGGCGTCCCACTTCATCTCGTTCTCGGGCGTGACCGAGTTGAACTCCCGGTCGGCGACCGTCGCGTACGCCGACTCGCCGAGGTGGTTGTTGGCCAGGGCGGTGCCGAAGTACTTGCCCTTGGCCGCGGCGAGCTGGCCGAGGCCGGTGGCCGCCGTCGCCGAGGTGGTGGTGGCCACGGCGACGAGCGCCGTGGCGGCCAGGGCCGTCACGGCGAGACCCGCCAGGGTTCTGGCAGGCGGACGGAAAACGCTTTCCATCATGGAGTGCCTCACCTCTTGTCCTTCTTCTGTGTGTTCTTCTGCGGGGTGTCCCCGGTGGCGGACGCCGCCGGGGGGTGAATGCCCGCCTTTCCTG
Source organism: Microtetraspora glauca (assembly GCF_040656155.1). NCBI lineage: Bacteria > Bacillati > Actinomycetota > Actinomycetes > Streptosporangiales > Streptosporangiaceae > Microtetraspora > Microtetraspora glauca. Next base: position 147,910 of record NZ_JBFALK010000024.1, on the reverse strand, counting down.
GGGGGCCGGGATTTCAGGAAAGGCGGGCGGTCATGGGAGGGTCAGCGTGCGGCGCAGCTGACGCCCGTGGGGGTGGCGTTGGTCCCCGACCAGCCGGCCAGGAACCCGAAGGTGGCCGAGGCGCCCGAGGATAGGCCGCCGTTCCAGCTCTCGTTGGTGACCGTGACGTCGGCGGAGCTCTGGGTGTGCCTGCCGCCCCACAGCTGGGTGATGGTCTGCCCGTTCGGGAAGGTCCAGGTCACGGTCCAGCCGGTGATGGCCGGACCGCCGGTGTTCTTCACCGTCACCTCGCCCTGGAATCCGCCCGGCCACTGGCCCACGGTCCGGTACGTCGCCACGCACACCGTGCCCGAAGGCGAGGGACTCGCGCTGGGGCTGGGGCTGGGGCTCGCGCTCGGGCTCGGACTGGCGCTGGGGCTCGGGCTCGATGCGATCCCCCCGATCGCCCGCGCCTCGTCGGCCAGCACCGTGGCGGTCGCGCTCGGGTAGTAGACGCGGAAGCCGTCGTAGTCGGGATAGAGGCTCACCCCGTCCCAGTCCACTCCGGTCAGGAGCCAGAAGTTCCAGCCGTCGCCGGTGCCGTTCCTGACCGTGGACGTCCACGTCTTGTAGACGGTGTCCCGGCTGCTCCCGGTGATGCCGAACTCCTCCAGGATCACCGGCTTCCCGTACGCCTGGGCGGCGGCCTGGTGGTCCTTGATCCACTGGGTGCCCCAGTCGGCGGACCTGCCCCAGCCGTCCGGATAGAGGTGGTAGGTGCCGAAGTCGACGCCGGGAAGGCTGGTCAGGGCCTCGTGGTCCACGCCGTCCGCGCCGTTGTAGAGCCAGTCGCTCGCGTTCCCCTGGTTGAGGAAGCCCTCGTCGCCGACCGACACCATGTGGTTCGCGTCCAGGCTCTTGATGTACGCCGACATCTCGCCCGCCCAGCCCGTCAGGGTCGAGGTGGCGCAGGTGCCGGAGGCGGGCAGGTTGGCGTTGATGCAGCGCGGCTCGTTGGCGAGCTCCCAGGCGAAGATCGTCGGGTCGTCCTTGTACGTGACGCCCGTGACGGTGTTCGTACGGTTGAGCAGGTGGCTGATCCAGTTCTTGTACCAGCCCTTGATCGTGGCGTTGGTGTAGAACTGGTCGTGATACTGGCCGCTGGCCCATTTCACGTACTGGTCCATGCCGCCGAACTCCTTCCAGTTGTTCACGAACGGAAGGATCAGCCGGACGCCTGACTGCGCGGCCTTGGAGATGACGTGGTCGAGGTGCTCCAGGCCGTCGGCGCCGTCGTTGTACGCGGGCTTGCCGGTCGCGGTGTCCCAGTACTGGAAGTAGACGCCGGCCTTCTTGCCCTCGCCGTCCACGTGCGGGACGGATCCGTCGAGGGAGCCGATGTCGAGGGAGGCCCAGGCGCGCATCACGGTCAGGTCCATCGCCTTGGCGTCGTCGAAGACGTCGTCGACCATGGTCTGGCTCGCGAAGATCGGATGGTAGTTGTTGGTCCCGCCGTACCGGAACGGCTGGCCGTTCAGGACGAACCCGCCCCCGGAGCGGGTGACGAACCCGCTGGGCGCGGCCTCGGCCGTGCCGGCGTGCAGTGCGACCGCCGTCGCCGCGAGCAGCATCGCGGCCACGGCCAGTGCCTTCGTGCGCATTCGTGATCTCCTTTGGGGCCCGCGCCCGCGCGTTCCACGGACGGACACGCGCGGACGCGGGAGCGCGGGGATTACGCGGGGGTGCAGGTGATCGACGTGGGGGCGCCGTTCGTGCCGGACCAGTCGCCGGTGAAGCCGAACGTGGTCGAGGCGTTCGCGGCGAGGGCGCCGTTGTAGCTCGCGTTCTTGACGGTGACGTTCGCCCCGGACTGGCTGAGGGTGCCGTTCCAGAGCTGGGTGATGGCCTGGCCGTTCGGGAACGTCCAGCCCACGGTCCAGCCGCTGATCGCCGCCGAGCCGCTGTTCGCCACCGTGACCTCACCCTGGAATCCGCCCTGCCAGGAGTTCGCCACCCTGTACGTCGCCGCGCACGCCCGGCCGGTCGGGGAGACGCTGGGGGAGGGGCTGGCAGACGGCGAAGCGGACGGTGAAGCAGACGGAGAAGCCGAGGGAGACGGCGAAGCCGAAGGGGAAGCGGACGGGGAAGCGGAAGGGGACGCCGAGGGCGACGGTCCGGAACCGGGAGCCGACCCCCAGATCTTCGCGCCACCGGAGTGGATCGTGATGTTCTGCACGGTCACCGGTGTGGAGCCCGGCGTGGTGGAGACGCCGGTGTACGACCAGTCGTTCGCCGGGTCCCAGGAGCCCGAGCTGGCGATCCGGAACTGGACCTCCCGCCGCGACTCCGACTGGCCCGCGGGAGCGATGACCTGGCCGGAGCAGTCGATCGTGACGTAGTAGATCCGTCCGGAGAACTGCGTCGGGCCCGCCGGGGCGGCGCACTGGTTGTACGCGGAGGTCAGGGTGATCTGCGCGGGCGTCGTGTCGCCGTCGAGTGTGAAGTAGTAGCGGAACGCGCCGTCGGCCAGCGCCCGGGCCGGCCACGCCGAGTGGTTGACGATCAGCGTCTTGATCTCGGTGAAGTTCGCGCCCGCGGCGTTCACCGACGCCTGGGCGTAGATCTCGGGCCCGTCCGGGGTCTCCACCGGCGGGAAGTTCGCGAGCGGCGTTCCGCCGTACTCCTTGTAGAGCCGGGCCAGCGCGCCGGTGAAGGCCGCGTTGTAGTCGGTGGCGACCTCGTTCATCACGTAGTCGCTTCGGCTGTCGGCGTAGGCGTCGTCGGCCGACTTCGGCCCGCCGACCAGCGCGCCGTAGAGAATGTGCCTGCTCTGCGCGGGCTCACCGCTGAGGTTGTTCGTCCAGGTCCCGTGCGCGGTCCGGTGGTGCGGGTTCTTCGGCGGGTTGGCGCCGAACCCGATCAGGTACGACGAGTTGCGGGGGTTGTCGCCGAGGGCGTAGCCGATCTGGCGGACGCCGAAGTCGTGGTAGCGCGCCTTGCGGGTGGCGTCGGCGGTCAGCCAGTCGCTGTAGACGAGGGCGACGAACGCCGTGTTCGCCGCGTAGCGTAGCGACCCCCACTGGTCGAGCACGGCCTGGCCGCCGGGGGAGTAGGGGACCCTCTGGCCGTTCACGCCGACGGTCCAGTAGTCCAGCCACCGGTTGGCGTCGTCGACGTACTGCTGCTTGCCGGTCAGTTTGGCCAGCAGGACATAGCACCCGTACGACTTGTCGTCCCAGGCGATCGTCCACTTGTACGACTTGGTCGTGGACTGCGGCTCGGTGCCCAGGTTGGCGTAGGACGACTCGGCCTTGGTGAGGTAGGACGCGTCCTGGGTGGCGCGGTAGAGCCAGAGGGCGCCCCACACCAGTTCGTCGTTGTAGCCGCTCCAGGACTGGTAGTAGCCCGCCGCGTCGGTGATGCAGTCGCTGTACTTCTTCCGCACGGTGTCGGCGAACGTGTAGAGCTGCTTGGCGTGCGCCACCAGCGTGTCGGCGTACGCCGGGTTCGTCGGGCGGAACACGATCGAGGACGCGGCCATCGCCGCCGCCGTCTCACCGGCCAGGTCCGACCCGCCGCAACTCGCGTCGATCTTGTACGCGGGGCGGGTCATCGGCATGACCTCGGCCGCGCCCCACCAGGCGTGATCGGTCCCGCCGTTGCCCACCTGGCCGTACAGCACGTTCGCCGAGGGGTGCGCCTTGATGAAGTAGTCGTTGACGAACTTCAGGTTGTCCAGCAGGTAGGGGAGCTGGCCGGACGACGCGTACGCGTCGCGGTACTCGACCGCGCCCCAGGCCAGCATGGTGGTGGACGCCGCCATCGGCAGGCCGAACTTGACGTGGTCGCCCGCGTCGTACCAGCCGCCGGTCAGGTCGAGGCCCGCGTCCTTGCCGTCGTCGAGGGCCGAGTCGTCGCGCCAGGTCACCCTGTTGGTGGACGGCAGCTTCCCGGACCGCTGCGCCTCGTAGAAGAAGAGGGATTTCTGGAGCGCCTCGCCGTAGTTGAACGCGGGTGCCGCCGAGGCGGCGGGGGTGAGGACCGCGCTCTGGACCACCGGGGAGAGCGCGGCCGCGACCAGCAGGGCGGCCAGGGCCGTGAACGTACGCCGCATGTGGATGCCTCGTGTTACGGGGTGTCGGGGGGTGTCAGGGGTGAGCCGGGGTGTGTCGGGGGTGTCGGGGGTGCGGTGAAGGGTCAGGCGACACCGCACCCCCGGGCCTATCTCAGGGGAAGAGCAGGCCGTACTGGCCGAGAGCGGTGGCCACGTCGACCTGCGCCCAGAACCGGTGGTAGTTGAACGTCGGCGCGGGGGCCGTGCCGTTCAGGTACGACTGGACCTTCGGCCAGTCCGGGTCGTTCTTGTACCAGGACCGGATGGAGATGAAGGTCGAGTTGGAGTTGATCGTGTCGCCGTTCGGCATCTTGCCGGTCCAGCCCGCCGGGACGTAGACCGGGTCGTCGAGGCGGTTGTAGTCCGCCTTGGTCTCGGGCACCGACACGCCCTTGCTGTCCTGGCTGTTCTTCCAGACGCCGTCGAGCAGCGCCTTGGCCGTGGACTTGGCGGCCGCGTGGCCCGACTTGGCGGCGTAGAACATCAGGGTCTTGGCGTAGGAGCCGGCGACGCCCACGTCGGTGGTGTGGTCGACGACCGAGACGTGCAGGCCGGTGTTGGCCGGGGGCATCCCGGGGCCGCTGAAGTTGCTGTCCGGCTGGCCGGTCCAGCGCAGCGTCGACGGGATCTGGTAGGTGCCGTCGGCGTTCACCGTCGTGTTCGCCAGCGCCCAGGTGACCCACTTGTCGAGGATGGTCTTGGCGTCGGCGTTGCCCGTGGCGTAGTAGTACTCGGCCACGCGCTCCATGGACCAGGCCTGGAAGCCGAACCACTGGTTGGACGGCGGGTCGTGGTAGACCGGCTGCCAGTCGTAGGACATGCCGAAGAAGGTCGGCAGGGTGGACGGCGGTGCCGCGTAGTGCCCCTGGTAGCTGTTGGTCGCGCCGCCGGCGATCGCGCCTTCGGCCGACTGCAGCCACTTGTAGAACTGGAGCTGGCGGGTGAGGCTCGTCGACCAGTCGGTGACGGCCGTCGTGCCCTTGGGCTTGAGCTCGGTCACGTTCGACAGGGCGTACGCCGCGAGCGGGTTCTGGTAGCCGGAGTGGTTGTGGCTCGCGCCGATCCGCCACGCCCAGCCGGCGGAGGTGTCACTCGCGCCGCCCCAGGCGTAGTACCAGTTCAGCAGGTACGCCGCGCTGTCCTTGCCGGTGCCGGCGGCGCAGGTGGTGCTGGTGCAGCCCTGCTTCTTGAAGTACTTGTCGTACATCGAGTAGCGCAGGTAGTCGCCCATCTTCGCGGCCTTGGCGACCGTGCCGGAGATCTGCGCCTCCTTGCCCTGGTCCTTGGCCCACTGCAGCGCCCAGTAGGCGACCTGCACGGCGCGGGCGTCGGCGTCGGGGGCGTTGGTGTACTTCCACTGCTTGGCGTACGAGGCGTCCTTGGTGAACAGGTCGAGGAAGCCGTTGGTGCCGCCGAACTTGAACGTGTCGCAGGACGGCTGCGGGATCGTCTCGAAGACCGACTCCTCCGGGCCGCGCTGGTAGGTGTTGATGTACGCGGGCCTGGTCGTGCCGTCGCCGCACCGGCCGAAGCCGTAGGTGTTGTCGACGTCGAGCAGCCAGTGCATGCCGTACACGTCACTGGTGCCGTAGGCGGTCTTCAGCTCGTTCGCGATCGGGTCCACGCCGACGCTCACGCCCGACTCCAGCTGGGACGGGTACTGCTTGACGTCCTCCCACTCCCCGGCGTACGTCGCGGGCTTGCTGGGGTTGTAGAACGAGTTCGTCGGCTGGTCGGCGGTGGACGGGATGATGTACTTCTCCAGCGACGTCCACGCGTTGTTGAACTTGCTCCAGTCGCCGGTGACCTTGCCGTACATCGCCTCCAACCACAGGTAGTAGCTGTACGCCTCGGAGGTCGTCTCGTGGCCCTGGTCGGGGGCCTCCACCATCAGCGTCTCGACCGAGTGGTACGGCACGCCTTCGGGCGAGAAGTACCCGTTGGCCGGGTCGTGCAGCTTGTTGTACATCGTCAGGAAGTTCTGGACGTACGCGTTGGCCGGCGGGCTGACGCTCGGCGAGGCCGAAGGCGATGCGGACGGCGACGCCGAAGGAGAGGCCGAGGGAGAGGCGGACGGCGAGGCGGATGGGGACGCCGACGGCGACGGGGTGGCGCCGCAGGTGACCCCGTTGATCGTGAAGGAGGTCGGCTTGGGGTTGCTGCCGCTCCACGTTCCGTTGAAGCCGATGCTGGTGGAGGCGCCCGTCCCCAGGCTGCCGTTCCACGACAGGTTCGTCGCGGTGACGCCCGCGCCGCTCTGGCTCCAGTTCGCCGACCAGCCCGGCAGCGTCACCTGCTGGCTGCCGGGGAAGGTGAACTTCAGCGTCCAGCCGTTGACGGCGTCGCCGAGGTTCTTGATGGTGAGGTTGGCGGTGAACCCGCCCTGGCCGGGGGAGGACGTCCACTCGTTGGTCGCGTACGCCACGTCGCAGGACACCGCGGCGGACGCGGGGGTCTGCGCCAGACCGGTCAGCACGCCGGCGGACACGCCGGCCGCGGCGACCAGGGCGATCCGTCTCCGAGATCGTGGGAGCGCTCCCGTACTAGGGGCTCTTCTGCGCATTTTCGGGGGTTCTCCAAGGTGTCGGGGGGTGCATCGCCCGGATGGAACGCCAGGTGGCGAACGCGGTGCGCGATGCGGAGTGATGGCTAGGTGGAACCGGTAGGATGGGAGCGCTCCCATTCAGGATTGTGGGAGCGCCGGTGTGGATGTCAATCACCTGTTGCGTGCCGCTCACCGGGCCCCGTCCCGCGTAGGTGAGGCACCCTCACGGGGCTGGTCTTTTGCCGGAACCTCCCCGTACGGCGACCGCGCGGTGGGTGAAAGTTTCAGCTGTTGCGGCAGGTTCGCTCCAGCGGTCACGGCCGTGGTTTGGGTCCGCGTCCGGGGGTAGGCGGATACGCATCTTCCGACATGGGAGGCACCCATGGTTCACACCAAGGAAGCTCCGTCCACCGGCGAGCTGGTCCGGCAGATGTCGGAGCAGATGTCCCGGCTGGTCCGGGACGAACTGCGGCTCGCCAAGATCGAGCTCACGGAGAAGGGCAGGCACGCCGGGATCGGCGCCGGGCTCTTCGGCGGTGCCGGGGTGATCGCCCTGCTCGGCGGGGGAGCGCTCGTGGCCACCGCGATCCTCGCCCTGGCGCTCGTGATTCCCGCCTGGGCGGCGGCCCTGGCCGTCGGCGGCGGGCTTCTCTTCCTGGCCGCCGTGCTCGGTGTGGTGGGCAAGCAGCAGGTGTCCGCCGCGACGCCGCCGACCCCGCGCCGGACGATGCGGAGCGTCAGGAGTGACATCGGCGTCGTGCGTGAGGGAGCGCGCAGGTGAGCGAGACCGACCCCTGGCTGGACCGCGACGACACCGCGGGAGAGGTCGGGGTGCACAGCCAGCTCGTGAAGGGTGGTGCGGTCAGCGAGCCCGGCGACACCCTGAACGAGTCGTTGCAGCGCGTCGTCGTCGTGTGGCAGCCGGCCGAAGCCGAGGAGGCGGCGGTGCTCGCCGACATCGAGCGCGACCGCGCGGAGCTCGCCCGTACCGTGGCCGCCCTGAAGTCCCGGCTCGACGTCAGGCGCCGCGCCGGCGAGAAGGCCCGCCGGGCGGCGGGCAGGACGCGACCCATGCTGATCGTCGCCGTGGCCGGGATGGCGGCGGCGGTGCTCCTCCGCCGGCTGATGCGGCGAGGCCGGCGGCGGCCGGCCTGACCCGGCGCCGCCCCGGCCGTGGTCCTCCAGTGGGACGATGTCCAGAGGATCACGAGAAGGGGCGCGCGTGGACGATTGCGTGTTCTGTGCCATCGTGGCGGGCCGCACACCGGCCGCGACGGTGCTGTCGGACGATGTGGCCGTGGGTTTCCTCGACGCGCGGCCGGTTTTCAAGGGGCACGTCCTCGTCGTGCCGCGGACCCATGTCGAGACCCTGTCGGACCTGCCCGTGGCCGACGTCGGACCGTACTTCCAGCGGGTGCGGGAGGTGGCCCGCGCGGTCGAGGAGGGCCTCGGCGTCGCGGGGACCTTCGTCGCGCTGAACAACCGGGTCAGCCAGAGCGTCCCCCACCTGCACACCCATGTCGTGCCGCGCAACCGCAAGGACGGGCTGCGCGGCTTCTTCTGGCCCCGGGTGAAGTACGCCGACGACGGCGAGGCCAGGGAGTACGCCGAGCGGATCCAGGCCGCAGTCAAGAAATCTACAACGTAAAGGACGCGGCGTGGAACCCGTTGTGGCGGTCCTGGTGGTGGCGGGGCTCATCGGCGTGCCGTCGATCGTCCTGTGGCGCGTGCTGCGCGGCCGGCGCGAGCTCGGCAGCAGCCCGGCCGAACGCGCGACGTTCGAGACCCTGCACACGGCGTCGCTGGCCGCGCCGCCGCTGCGCGCCGGGCTCACCCAGGCGGGCGCGCTCAAGGCGTCGCGCTACCTGCGCGAACTCCTCGGTTCCCCGGCGATCGCCATCACCGACGGCGAGGAACTGCTCGTCTACGACGGCGAGGGCGACCACCACGCCAAGGAGGCGTTCGGCCACGCCGCCAGGACGCTGGAGGACGGCAGGACCCAGGTGCTCGCGCTGGACTGCGACCTGCTGGAGTGCCCCATCCGGCATGCCGTGGTCGTGCCCCTCACCACCGAGGACCGCGTGGTCGGCACGCTCGCCGCGTACGGCGACCACGCCTCGGCGGGGCTGGTGCGGGCCGCGCAGGAGGTGGCGCGGTGGGTGGACTCCCAACTGGAGTTGGCCGAGCTCGACCGCTCACGGACGATGCTCATGGAAGCCGAGGTCAGGGCGCTGCGCGCGCAGATCTCGCCGCACTTCATCTACAACTCGCTGACCACGATCGCGTCGTTCGTCCGTACCGACCCGGAACGGGCCAGGGAACTGCTGCTGGAGTTCGCCGACTTCACCCGCTACTCGTTCCGGCGGCACGGCGACTTCACCACCCTCGCCGAGGAACTGCACTCCATCGAGCGCTATCTCACCCTCGAACGGGCCAGGTTCGGCGACCAGCTCCAGGTCACGCTCCGCATCGCCCCCGAGGTGCTGGCCGTCGCCGTGCCGTTCCTGTGCCTCCAGCCGCTGGTCGAGAACGCCGTACGGCACGGCCTGGAAAGCAAGCCGGGTGCCGGCCGGATCTCGATCCTGGCCGAGGACGCGGGGGCCGAGTGCGGCATCAGCGTCGAGGACGACGGCATCGGCATGGACCCGGAGCGGCTGCGCCGCATCCTCTCCGGAGAGGACCGGGCCACCGGCGTCGGCCTGGCCAACGTGGACGAGCGGCTGCGCCAGGTGTACGGCGACGAGTACGGCCTGGTGGTGGAGACCGCCAGGGACGCCGGGACCAAGGTCAGCATCCGCCTCCCCAAATACCACCCCGGCGTCTCGGCGTGAGAACCGTGGGGCCGGGCGTTGACTTCGGCTGTCCTGATTCATCACGCTCTATGGGATTCGGTGGTGAAGGAGGACGCCTGTGACCGGCCTGCGGGTCCTGGCAGTGGACGATGAGCAGCCCGCCCTGGAGGACGTGGCGTACCTGCTCAGAGCGGACCCGCGCATCGGCGAGGTGCTGACCGCGCGCGACGGCGCGGCGGCCCTGAAGCTGCTGGACCGGGCGATGGCCGAGGGCAGGCCCGTGGACGCGGTCTTCCTCGACATCCGCATGCCCGGCCTGGACGGCGTGGTGCTCGGCCGGCTCCTCGCGCAGTTCACCCGGCCGCCGAAGATCGTGTTCGTGACCGCCTACGAGGACCACGCGGTCGACGCGTTCGAGTTGAAGGCCGAGGACTACCTGCTCAAGCCGGTCCGGCCCGAACGGCTGGCCGAGGCGATCAGGCGTGTGTGCGGAAGCCGTACGGTGCCGGAGGCCGGGCCGCAGGCGGACACGATCCCGGTCGAGCTGGGCGGGGTGACCCGGTTCGTCACCAGCACCGAGGTCAGGTACGTCGAGGCGCGCGGGGACTATGCCCGGCTGCACACCGCGACGGGAAGCCACCTGGTGCGCATCCCGCTGGCCGCGCTGGAGGAACGCTGGGCGTCGGCCGGTTTCGTCCGCGTTCATCGCAGCCACCTGGTCGCGCTCCGGCACATCGACGAGCTGCACATCGACTCCGGCCGGTGCGTCGTGCGGATCGGCGACACGGAGATCCCCGTCAGCAGGCGGCACACCCGCGAGTTGCGCGACCTGCTGGTCCGCCGGGCGCGGAAGGCCGGGCCCCGATGACCGAGAAGCGGATCTCGGATCTGCTGCGGGTGAACCGGTCCGCCGCCGACGCCGACCGGCCGCGCCGCGTCGCCGTCACCAGCCCGCGCACGGCCGCCGCACGCCGGCCCCGTCGCCCGCTCACCACGGAGATCGACGAGCAGACGCGGCTCGGCGAGGTCTACATGGCGTCGCTGGTCCGCACCCAGTTCCGGCTGGGGCTGTTCGTCTGCTCGGTGCTCGGCTGCGTGGTCGGCGGGCTTCCCCTGCTGTTCCTGCTGGTCCCCGAGCTGCGCTCGGCCGACCTGTTCGGCCTGCCGCTGCCGTGGATGGTGCTCGCCGGTCTCATCTATCCCGCGTTCGTCGTCGGCGCCTGGCTCTACGTACGGCAGGCGGAGCGGAACGAGCGCCATTTCGCCGACCTGATGGAGCGTGAATGACCCGGTGAGCCCCGCGTACGGTGTGACCGCGGTTGTGCTCGTGCTGCTCGCGGCGGTCCTGATCGGGGCATTCGGGATCCGGGTGTCCCGGACGACCTCGGACTTCTACGTCGCGTCCCGCACGGTGTCCCCGCTGTGGAACGCCTCGGCGATCGGCGGGGAGTACCTCTCGGCGGCCTCGTTCCTCGGGGTCGCCGGGCTGATCCTCACCTACGGCGCGGACATGCTGTGGCTCCCGGTCGGCTGGACCGGCGGATACCTCGTGCTGCTCGTGCTCGTGTCCGCTCCGCTGCGCAGGTCCGGGGCGTACACGCTGCCGGACTTCGCCGAGGCGCGGCTGGAGTCGATGGTGGTGCGGCGCACGTCGAGCGTGCTGGTGGTGCTGATCGGCTGGCTCTACCTCATGCCGCAGTTCCAGAGCGCCGGGCTGGTCTTCCGTACGATCACGGGCGCGCCGACCTGGGCCGGCGGCCTGCTCGTCGCGGTGGTGGTCGCGCTCAACGTGCTGTCCGGCGGCATGCGGTCGATCACGTTCGTCCAGGCGTTCCAGTACTGGATCAAGCTGACCGCGCTGGCGGTGCCGCTGGTGTTCATGCTGATCGCCTGGCGGTCCGACGGGTCGCCCGGCCTGCCGCCCGGCGATCCGTGGGCGCTGCCGCTGCACGGGCGCGAGCATCCGGTGTACGCGACGTACTCGCTGATCCTGGCGACGTTCCTCGGGACGATGGGCCTTCCGCACGTGCTGGTCCGCTTCTACACCAACCCCGACGGCCGGGCCGCCCGCCGGACCACGTTGCTGGTCCTCACGCTGCTCGGCGCCTTCTACCTGATGCCCGCGGTGTACGGCTACCTCGGCCGGGTGTACGGGCTGCCCGCGACGGACGCCGTCGTCCTCACCCTGCCGGGACGGCTGGTCGGCGGGACGGCGGGGGAGCTGCTGACCGCGCTGGTGACGGCGGGGGCGTTCGCCGCGTTCCTGTCGACGTCGTCCGGGCTGGCGGTGTCGGTCGCGGGGGTGATCGCGCAGGACATCATGGGCGGCGGGGTACGGCCGTTCCGCGTGGCCACGGTGCTCGCGGTGACCGTGCCGTTCGCGCTGGCGGGGATGGCGCGGACGCTCCCGGTGGCCGACGTGGTGGGGCTGGCGTTCGCGGTCGCCGCGTCCTCGTTCTGCCCGCTGCTCGTGCTGGGCATCTGGTGGCGGCGGCTCACGACGGTCGGCGCGCTGGCCGGGCTCCTCACCGGGGGCGGGCTGGCCTGCGCCGCGGTCATCGCGACCATCATCGGCGGGCCGTACACGGGATGGCCGGAGGCGCTGCTGGCCCAGCCGGCGGCGTGGAGCGTCCCGATCTCCTTCACCGTCATGATCGTCGTCTCGCTGCTGACGCCGTCCCGCGTGCCGAGGAACGTGGCCAGGACGATGGTCCGCCTGCACACCCCGGAGACGCTGGACGTGGACCGCGGCGACTGGCGGCCGCGTTCGGTCTGACGTCCGGCGGCCCGGCCGACCGTTGGGCGCATTGATGGGACCACTCATCGCAGGCCGTACCTGCTTGACCGCCGCGTGTCGGCGGCTCACCGAAGAACCCGCTCCGGCGTCTCGTCGCGGGGCACCGTCCGCTCCTACGCTCTGCGTGATCCAGATCACAGCCGTTGGAGGTCGCGTGACGACTCGGCAACATGACGCATCGATTTATGAGGAGATTCAAGCCGGCGAGCGGTTCAAGGAACTGCGCGGCAGGTTTCGGGGCTGGGTCTTCCCGGCGACTGTGGCGTTCCTCGTGTGGTACGTACTTTACGTCGTTCTGTCCGGCTTCGCGCGGGGCTTCATGGGCACGAAGCTCTTCGGCAACATCAACGTCGCCCTGGTCTTCGGCATCCTGCAGTTCGTCTCGACGTTCCTGATCGCCTGGGCCTACTCGCGGCACGCGGCGGCCAAGCTCGACCCGCTCGCCGACGAGCTCCGCAACGAGGTCGAGGAGAAGACGGCCGCATGAAGCACGAGACCCTGTCGACGATCCTGTTCGTCGTCTTCGTCGCCGGAACGCTGGTCATCACCTTCTGGGCCAGCAGGAACACCAAGACCGCCGCGGACTACTACGCGGGTGGCCGCTCGTTCAGCGGCCTGCAGAACGGCCTGGCGATCGGCGGCGACTACATGTCGGCCGCGTCGTTCCTCGGCATCGCCGGCATCATCGCGCTGTCCGGTTATGACGGGTTCCTCTATTCGATCGGCTTCCTCGTCGCCTGGCTCGTCGCGCTGCTGCTCGTCGCCGAGCTGATGCGCAACTCCGGCAAGTTCACGATGGCCGACGTGCTCGCGTTCCGGATGAGGCCGCGCCCGGTGCGTACGGCGGCCGGCGTGTCCACGATCGTGGTGAGCATCTTCTACCTGCTCGCCCAGATGGTCGGCGCGGGTGCCCTGGTCGGCCTGCTGCTCGGCGTGCACTCCGAGGCCGGGAAGATCTGGACGATCATCGCGGTCGGCCTGCTCATGATCGTCTACGTGGTGTTCGGCGGGATGAAGGGCACCACCTGGGTCCAGATCGTCAAGGCCGTGCTGCTGATGACCGGCGCGACGCTGATCACCCTGCTCGTCCTCGGCAAGTACGGCTTCAACCTGTCGGGCCTGCTCGGCGAGGCCGCCGAGAAGAGCGGCAAGGGCGCCGCGTTCCTGGAGCCCGGCCTGAAGTACGGCACCGAGGCCCAGGGCATCGCGGGCAAGATCGACCTGATCAGCCTGGGCCTGGCCCTCGTCCTCGGCACCGCCGGCCTGCCGCACATCCTGATCCGCTTCTACACCGTGCCCACCGCCAGGGACGCCCGCAAGTCCGTCCAGTGGGGCATCGGCATCATCGGCGTGTTCTACCTGCTCACCCTGGTGCTCGGCTTCGGCGCCGCCGCGCTGGTCGGCAGCAAGGCGATCACCGCCCAGGACAAGGCGGGCAACACGGCGGCGCCGCAGCTCGCCAAGGCGGTCGGTGAACTGATCTTCGGCGAGGTCGGCGGCACGATCCTGCTCGCGGTCATCGCCGCGGTCGCGTTCGCCACGATCCTGGCGGTGGTCGCCGGTCTGACCCTGGCCTCCTCCTCCAGCTTCGCGCACGACCTGTACGCCCACGTGTTCAAGCGGGGCAACGCCACCGAGCGTCAGGAGGTCGTGGTCGCCCGGATCTCCGCCTTCGTGATCGGTGCGGTCGCCATCGCGCTGAGCATCTTCGCCCAGTCGCTCAACGTGGCGTTCCTGGTGGCGCTGGCCTTCGCGGTGGCGGCGTCGGGCAACCTTCCGGCGATCCTCTACAGCCTGTTCTGGAAGAGGTTCAACACCTCGGGCGCCGTCTCGGCGATCTACGCCGGCCTGGTCTCGTCCGTCGTGCTCGTCATCTTCTCGCCGGTGGTCTCCGGGGCGCCGACGTCGATGTTCCCCGACACCGACTTCCACTGGTTCCCCCTGTCGAACCCGGGCATCGTCTCCATCCCGATCGGCTTCCTCGCCGGATACATCGGGACGGTCCTCAGCAAGGAGTTCAACGCGTCGAAGTACGCCGAGATCGAGGTCCGCTCGCTCACCGGTGTCGGCGCGGAGAAGGCCGCCGAGCACTGATCCCGCCTCAGGTCAGGCCCGGTCGCGGGTGGCGCAGAGCCCGCGGCCGGGCCGCTTCACGCGCGGCGGGCTGACGCGGCCGGGATGAAGGGTCACCTGTCCGCCGCGGGATGGTACGCCGGATCTCGCATGGTTATTGTCGGTTTTGTGTACCGGCAGACGGCCAGAACCCGGATTCTCGACGCGGCCGAGGAACTCTTCTCGGGCGGCGGGTACGACGCGACCCCGACGGCGCGGATCGCGGAACTGGCCGGGGTGCCCAAGGGTCTGCTCTTCCACTACTTTCCCCGCAAGATCGACGTACTGATCTCGCTGGTGGACGAGCGGACCCTGGTCACCGAGGAGGAGGTCGAGGCGGTGCCGGGCGACGCCGCGGGAGCCCTGTCCCGGCTGGCCCGCCGGCTGCCCTTGCACGCGTCGCCCGCGATGCGGCGGATCCTGTTCCGCGAGGCCGACACGCACGGATCGGTGCGCGAGCGGCTGGGCCGGCTCAACGCCGAGATCATCAGGAGGGCGCGGTTCGCCCTGGAGCTCGCCATGCCGGGCGGACGCGGCGACGCGGCCAGGCTGGAGGCGGCCGCCGCCACGTTCGCCGCCGTCCTGCTCTACCAGGAGAGCCTCTGCCAGCTCACCGGCCACCACATCGACCCGGACGCGGTGGCCGAGCTGATCGTCCATGCGCTGGGCTGACCGTCCGTACGGCGTCGCCGGGTCAGGCGGGCACCTTCTCCACGGCCGGGGCGCTCCGCTCCACGGTGACCGGCTCGGCTGCCGCGACCGGTTCGTCCCCCGAGCCGTCCTCACTCTCCGTCTCCCCGGCCCGCTCCCGTTTGGCCAGCGTGGTGAGCTCCTCCATCGCCTCGTCGATGTGGCCGATCAGGCTCCACACGTCGGGCACCCGGTCGGGACAGGCCACCACTCCGAGGTCCAGCCGCCCGTCGTACGTGATGCAGGTGATGCTGAGCGCTCCCGTGACGTCGGTCAGCACGGACATCGGGTAGTACGACAACACCCGGGCACCACAGAGAAAGAGCGGGAACGGCGGGCCGGGAACGTTGGACACGATCAGGTTCACCCCGGTCCCCACCATGCCGGCCAGCCGGAACAGCGTGGGTGTGACCAGCGCCGAGAACGGCGCGGGGAACATCGCGCAGACGTCGCTGAGCCAGGTCGCCGGGGACACCGCGAAACGCCGCTTGGCGGCCAGCATGGCGGCGCGCACCATGGTCAGCCGCTCCTTCGGGCAGTCCACGTGCGTCGCCAGCGGGGTGATCATCGCGGAGATCTGGTTGCCGATGGTCTCGCTGCCGCGTGCCGTACGGACCGCGACCGGGACCGCAGCGATGAGGGGCTGGTCGGGCAACGCGTCGCACGAGACCAGCCAGCGGCGTAGCGCGGACGCGCACAGGGTCATGACGACGTCGTTGACGCTCATCCCGAAGGTCCGGGAGACCCGCCGGATCTCGACCAGCGGGATCGAGCCGAAGGCGAAGCTCCGCTCGCCGGAGATGGTCCCGTTGAACGGCGTACGCGGGGGCGCGAGCGGCGGGAGTTCCGGCCGGGGCCGCTCGTCGCCGAGGAGCCGCCGGGTCGTGCGGGCGATGAGACGGGCGCCCGGCAGGGCCGAGGCCAGGGGGATCGCGTCGAGGTCGGCCGCCGCCCGCGTGAACGAGCGGAGCGCCGCGACGGGGTGGGCGACCGAGCGGGCCACCGCGCCCGCCAGCATCGCGACCGGATCCGGCCTCCGCTCCGCCGGGACGTCCGGGGGAGTCTCGACCAGCCGCGGCTCCGGGGAGAGGTCCAGCAAGGAGACCAGGATCTCGGCGCCGGAGACCCCGTCGATGGCGCAGTGGTGGACCTTCGTGTACAGCGCCACCCGGCCGTCCGGCAGCCCGTGGATCAGGTGCATCTCCCACAGCGGCCGCGCCCGGTCCAGCCGGCGCGCGTGGATGCGGGCGACGTGCTCGGCGAGCTGGTCGTCGTCGCCCGGGGCCGGCAGCGTGGACTCGTGCACGTGGTCGCGAAGGTCGAGGTCCGGGGCCTCGGTCCAGTACGGCCGGTCGAGCGCGAAGGGCACGTCGGCGAGCCGCATCCGCAGCGGAGGGGCGAGGTGGAGGCGTTCGCGCAGCAGGCTGATCAGTCCCTCTCGGGTGATCGTCCCGGTCGGGGCGGTCGCCGGATCGACGATGGCCACGCCCGCGACATGCGACGCGGTCGTCTGCGACTCCGCGCTCAGAAACTGCGTGTCGAGTGCCGTCAGCTGGCGCATCGGCAATCCTCCCTGCTCGCCTCCGTGCTCCGTGGCGGACGATCATCGTCCACTTCCGGAGTGTGACCATCATCTCCGCGCCGGGTTACCGCCGCGTTTCCCGCACGTCTCCGGGGAGCGACTTCAGACGCGCGCGACCCCGGCATAGTGCCGGGGAAAGGCCACGAGAGCGAGACCAGTGCCGGTCGGACGCGCCTCACCTCGCCCGATGCAGGTGAGGTGGCCTCGTGGTGACATTCCCGTTCGGCGGCTCTTCTAGTCGGCCACCGTGATGTGATGTTCAACGATCCCGTCGAAGAGGTAGCCCAGCGTGTTGTACGGCGTGCGCGTCGGCTGGGTGGCCCCGGTCTCGTCGGTGGCGCGGGCCAGGAGGACGTACGGGCCGGGCTCCCTCGGGAACCAGGTGATGTGCCACGGCGTCCAGGCCGCCGCCACGCCCTGGCCAGCCGCCACGCCCTGGCCACGGGTGAGGGCACGCCGCCACGACCGCCCGCCGTCGAAGCTGACCTCGACCCTGACGACGCGGCCGTTGCCCGACCAGGACCTGCCGTGCAGGACCTGCCGGTGCCCGAGCCGGAGTGTCGCGTTCCAGGGCAGCTCGAACGCGCTCTTGACCACCTGGGTGGTCAGCGGTTCCCCCGACTGGCCGGGGCCGAGCATCCGGTAGAGGTCGGTGCTCCAGGGGGACGCCAGCGGAGTGGTGGAGACCTCGATGTCCCCCACCCACTTGATCGAGGCGATCCCGGTCCAGCCGGGGACGACCAGCCGGGCGGGGAAGCCGTGGTCGGGCGGCAGTCGTTCGCCGTTCATCTCGTAGGCGAGGAGCACGTCGTCCAGTGCCTTGGCGATCGGGAGCGGACGGCGGACATGACCGAGGTTCACGCCGTTGTCGACGTACTCCGGGTCGAGGCCGCTCGGCAGGACGTCCACGGCGTCCTTGGTGACCCCGGCCAGCGTGAGGATCGTGGCCAGGGGCACACCGCGCCAGCGGGCGACGCCGACCGCGCCGAGCCCCCAGGGTGTGCCCGGGGTGTGCAGGCCCTGCTGGGCGGCGAAGAAGGACCGCCCGTTGCCCGCGCACTCGATCGCCACGTCCATGGTCCGCGGCGGCAGGGCCAGCAGTTCGTCGTACGTGAAGTGGCGGGGGGAGCGTAGCCCGGATCCGTGCAGCCGCAGCCGCCAGGTGGCGGCGTCGATCAGCGGGGTCGAGGTGTGGTTCCTGACGAAGAACCGGTCGTTGGGGACGTGGAAGCCCCGGCCGCGCATCGCCTCCCACCGCATCTCGGCGCAGGATCCGTGCACGTCGAACAGTTCGGGAGGCATCGGCTTGACGAAGGGGCGGCCGGGTCCGGGATCGCCGCGTTCGGGGCCGTCGGTTCCGGGTTCGGGTTGGTGGGGGTCGCTTTCGCCGAGGGGGGAGGGGACCCCCGGGGGACAGCGGATCTCCTCTCGCGGGTGCGGGACGCGGGTCCTGGAGACGGACGCGCCGGTCAGGTCTTCGAGATCCATGTGGACCACCCCTCCTCCATGTACCTATTACCTACCAGGAAACCATTGAATCTGCGAAAGCGGCGGGACCCTGGGCCTGGTCCACCAGGAATGTGGGCCCTTTCGGCTTGGGATGACGTGTCCGGTCAGGGAGGCGTGCCGAGCCGGGTTCCGTCGCGGTCCCGGCGGGTCAGGTCCCGTCCCGGTGCCAGGGTGCCTCGGCCCCGGTGGCGGCGGGCCGGTCGGTCGTGCGCAGCGCGTACGTGGGCATGGGGGCGTCGGGCAGCGGGCCGAGGTAGGTGTGGCCGGTCAGATGGCACCAGGCGGGGAGGTCGACCGGGGCGGCGGGGTCGGACGCGATGAGGTGGATCGTCGTGCCCGGGGGCAGCTCCGTGATGCGCTTCCGCAGCTCAAGCAGAAGCCTCACGCAGGTCCGGTCGCCTCCGTCGATCACGACCGGCGCACTCGCCGATGTCGGCCCCATCCCAACCTCCAATAGTCATCCGAACCCGAGGAGCCGGCCGAGGTGCTTGCCGCCGAGCTCGGCGACGCCGTCACCCTCGTCGGCGAGCGCACCGGACAGCACCGCACCCCCGGCGGGGAGGTGCAGTCGTTCACCTGGATCACGGCCCGCTACGCTCGCCCGATCCCCGGCCCGGCGAGGCCCGATAGACGGCGACCGGCCTACCGGCCGAGAAACGCGAGCAGGCGGTCCAGCGGCCAGGTGTTGATCACGTCGTCCGTCGTCAGCCACGCGCGCTGGGCGATGCCGACGCCGAACCTCTCGTTGGCCAGATGCGGGATCGCGTGCGAGTCGCTGTCGATCGAGAACTTGACGCCGTGATGGCGGGCGAGCCGGACGAGGTCGGACGGGAGATCGGCCCGGTCGGGGAAGGAGTCGATCTCCATGGCGGTGCCGGTGCGCGCCGCCACCCGGAACACCTCGTCCCAGTCGGCGTCCACCGGGGGCCGCTTGCCGATCTTCCGTGTGGTCGGGTGGCCGATGATGTGGACGTTGGGGTTCTCGCACGCGGCGATGAAGCGGCGGGTCATCTCCTCGCGGCTCTGGCCGAAGTGCGAGTGGACGGACGCGACGCAGATGTCGAACCCCTCCAACACCTCGGCCGGCCAGTCCACGGAGCCGTCGGGGGCGATGTTGAGCTCGGTGCCGTGCAGCAACCGCATGTCCGGATAGCTCCGTTGCAACGCGGCGATCTCGGCGCGCTGCTGGAGCGCCTTCTCCAGCGTCATCCGCTGCATGAACAGCTCGGGCGCGTGGTCGGTCACGGCGTAGTAGGCGTAACCCCGCGCCGCCGCCGCGGCCACCATGTCGTCGAGCGAGGCGATGCCGTCGGTCAGGTTCGTGTGCGTGTGCAGGTCGCCCTTGAGGTCGTCGAGCTCGACCAGCCGGGGGATGCGGCCTTCGAGCGCGGCCTTGACCTCGCCGCCGTCCTCGCGCAGCGTCGGCGGCACCCACTGCATGCCGAGCGCGTGGTAGATGTCCTCCTCGGTCTCGGAGGCGATGACGTGGTCCTCCCCGTCGAACAGGCCGTACTCGGAGAGCTTCCACCCCTTCTTCACCGCTATCTCGCGGATGTGGACGTTGTGCTCCTTGGAACCGGTGAAGTAGACCAGCGCGGCCCCCCACGACTCGGCCGGGACCACGCGAAGGTCCACCTGGAGGCCGCGATCGGTCCGGACCGACGTCTTGCGGTCGCCCCGCGCGATCACCTCGGTGACGTACGGCTGCGACGCGAAGGTGGCCATCAGCTCGACCGGGCCGACGGCGAGGATGTCGACGTCGCCGATCGTCTCCCGCATCCTCCGGAGCGAACCGGCGTAGGCGATCCGCTCGGCGGGCAGCGAGGCGATGACCCGCTCCGCCAGATCCATGGCGATGCCGATGTGGACCCGCCCGCCCGACTGCTCGAGCTGCTCGACGCCCTTGAGCAGGTTCTCCTCGGTCTTCGGGCCGAAGCCCCGCAGCCCGGCCAGCCGCCCGCCCCTGATCGCCTCGGCGAGCGCGGCGGGGGAGTCGACGCCGAGCTCCTGGAACAGGAACAGCGCCTTCTTCGGCCCGAGCGACGGGACCTTCGTGAGCTCGCGCACCCCCTCCGGAACGACGGCGCGCAGATCGTCGAGCTGGCGGAAGCTGCCCCGCTGGAGGAACTCCTCGACCTTCTTGGCGATCGCCTCGCCCACGCCCGGAATCGTGCGCACGTCCGTCTGGCGGAGATCCTCAGGGAAGCCGGCGATCGACTTCGCCGCCTTCTGGTAGCTCCGCACCCGGAACGCGTCCCCGCCGTTCAGCGCAAAAAGCTCCGCGTACTCCTCGATGGCGGCAGCCGCCTCGTCGTTCGACCGTCCCATGCCAGCAGCGTACGGGGTGCCCCCGACAATCTTCGATTCCGCCTTCGCCGCCGACGTGGACGGTTACCCCGGTGTGACGGAGTTACCGGAAAGTGCGATCTGCCCCGGGAGCCGGTCCGTGACCATGCTGGTCGGCATGACCGTCATTCAGAAGCCGGAATACCGCCGTTTCCCGGCGGATCCGCACAATCACAAACCGAACTCCCGCTACAGCCTCGTGCTGGACCCGGTCCGCCCCGACGGGCGCTACGTGAAAGACCTGGTGGTGAACTTCGAGCATCTCGCGTCGGACGAGGTGATCCCCGTGCACGCGCACACCAACGAGGAGGTCCTCATCATCGACGAGGGCGAGGCGGAGGCGTTCTACGACGGGGAGTGGAGGCCCGTGCGCCCCGGATCGGTGATCCTGGTGCCGCCGGGCGTCGCCCACGGGTTCCGCAACCGGTCCGGGAGCGGCGTCAGGCTGCACGCCGTGTTCGCCGGACACGTGGTCGGGACGCGGCTGCTGGAACGCAGCCCTGCCCCGGGCACCGAGGACGACCCCCTTCCCCCGCCGTACATCATCGACTTCCGGAACCCGGACGGGCTCCCGTAGCCCGGCGGGGCGGTGGGGCGGCGGCGCCCGCGCAGGGACGACGCGGGCGCCGCCCTGATCAGAACTGGACGGCCCGTGCCTGGTACGGCTCCTCGAGGTAGGCCATCTCCTTGTCGGAGAGTTCGAGCCCGGCCGCCACCAGCGCGTCGTCGACGTGCCGCTCCTTGGTGGCGCCGATGATCGGCGCGGTGACGCCGGGCCGGTGCAGCATCCACGCCAGGGCCACCGACGCCGGGGCCACGCCGCGCTCGCGCGCCGTCTCGGCCACCCGGTCGATGATCGCGGCGTCGGCCGCGCCGCCGTAGAGTTGCTCCTGCCGTGCGCCGTCACCGACCTGGCGTACGGTCTCGGCCGGGACGCCCGCGCGGGCGAGCAGGCCCCGGGCGAGCGGGCTCCACGGGATCAGCCCGACACCCTGGTCCTGGCACAGCGGGATCATCTCCCGCTCCTCCTCCCGGTAGAGGAGGTTGTAGTGCGGCTGCATCGAGACGAATCTGGTCCAGCCGTTGTCGGCGGCGACCTGCTGGGCTTTGGCGAACTGCCATGCCCACATGGAGGAGGCGCCGATGTAGCGGGCTTTTCCGGCGCGGACGACGTCGTTGAGGGCGTCCATCGTTTCCTCGATGGGTGTCTCGTCGTCCCAGCGGTGGATCTGGTAGAGGTCGATGTAGTCGGTGCCGAGGCGGCGGAGTGAGGCGTCGACGGCGGCGTGGATGTGTTTGCGTGACAGTCCCCAGTCGTTCTTGCCGGTGCCCATGGGGAAGTAGACCTTGGTGGCGACGACGTAGTCCTCGCGGTGGGGGAAGATCGCGCGTAGCAGGTTGCCGGTGATCTCCTCGCTGACGCCTTGGGAGTAGACGTCGGCGGTGTCGAAGAAGGTGACGCCGCCGTCGGCGGCCTTGCGGACGATGGGTTCGGCCTGGTCCTGGGGGAGTACCCAGCCGCCCCATTTGTCGGGGTCGCCGTAGCTCATCATGCCGAGGCAGATCCTGCTGACCTTGAGGCCCGTGTTGCCCAGCCGTACGTAATCCATGTCGATCACCCTAGATTCCGTCCGGTCGCTGTGAACACACGGGCGAGGCACACCCGCTCTGGGTTGCTTCGGTTTGACGGAGTGTCAGGCCGGGGCCGGGAGCTCGAGTGCCATGAGGACATCGTCGACGTAGCGGCCCTGCAGCAGGAACTGGTCTTTGAGCCTGCCTTCGACGCGGTAGCCGTGCGCGAGGTAGAGGGCTTGGGCTCGGGTGTTGGTGCCCAGCACTCTGAGGGTGATGCGGCGGGTTCCCCGGTTGACCGCTTCCTGTCGTGCTGCGTTGAGGAGCAGGTGGCCGACGCCTCGTCCTTGGTGGGCTGGGGCGACGGCGAAGCCGTTGACCTCTTGGACGTGTCCGCTGGATGCGGCCATGGGGGCCGGTCGGAGCTTGATGTAGCCGACGATGTGCTCGTTCTCATGCGCGACGAGGACGTTTTCCGGTGCCGTCCGGTCGTCGAAGAATGGGGTCTCGAGCGGCCAGAGCGGCGCTGGGGATGCCTCGAACGACCAGGTAGCGTGGTCGATCAACGCCAGTGCCCGTTCGTCGTCTTCAACGGCGGTCCGGACGGCCACCTGTGGTCGAGCGGATGTGTGATGGTGGTCGTGCCGCATTTTCGTGTCCTTCCTGCGTCTTGGCGTCCGCGGGCGATGTCGGTGATCTCCTCGCTGACGCCCTGGGAGTAGACGTCGGCGGTGTCGAAGAAGGTGACGCCGCCGTCGGCGGCCTTGCGGACGATGGGTTCGGCCTGGTCCTGGGGGAGTACCCAGCCGCCCCATTTGTCGGGGTCGCCGTAGCTCATCATGCCGAGGCAGATCCTGCACGCTAATCGCCCTAGGTTCCGCCGGGCCGCGACGACCATTATGCCCGGAATCTTCGGGATAACTTCGTCTTCGTTGTTGACGATATTTCCATGCCCGGCCTAATGTTGTCTCTGCCAGAGACGATGTTCACCTGCGCGGGCGCGGGGCTCCGCCTCGGGCGTGGTAGTAATGAGATCCACGGAGGAGGCCGGACAGACAAGTTGGTGCACCATGACCGAGCACTTCCTCGGCGTTCTCGGCATCGGCGAGGCGCTGGGGGTGAGCCGGCACGCGGTGCACAAGTGGCGCTCCCGCTATCCGAGCGATTCGAATCACCCGTTTCCCGAGCCCGACGTCGACGTCGACGGAGCCCCCGGCTGGCGGGCTGATCGGCTAGAGGAAATCGTGCAGTGGCGCAACGGCCTACCGGGCCGTGGCGCGGGCGGAGGCCGTCCTTCCGCCGCACGTCAGGAGTACCTCAAGGAAGCGGCGGAGCGTGGCATGGACCGCGACGAAGCGCTGCGCGCACTCGTCACGTTCACCGAAGAGTTTCCCGAGATGACCGAGCCGGAAATCTGTGCCTGGCTCATCGGGCACTGGCGCAGGTAGCACTTCCCGGCATCACAGTCCTACACGGAAGGCGATGACGCATGCCCGAAATCGGCGGGAGTACCGCACCAGGATTCGAAGGAGTACGTGAGGCGTTCGCGGCCAATCTGGGCGGCGAGCAGGAGGTGGGCGCCGCGGTCTGCGTCTACCTGCACGGTCGGAAAGTCGTCGACCTGTGGGGCGGAATCGCCGATCCCGAGACCGGCCGCCGCTGGGAGCGCGACACCTTGCAGGTCGTGTTCTCCACCACCAAGGGCGTCACCGCCGCCTGCGCGCACCTGCTGGCCCAGCGCGGCGAACTGGACCTCGACGCACCCGTCGCCGAGTATTGGCCGGAGTTCGCGGCCAACGGGAAAGAGCGCATCCCCGTCCGCTGGCTGCTCACCCACCAGGCCGGACTGCCCGCGATCGACCGCCCGATCACTCCGGCGGAGGCGATCGCCTGGGACCCGATGGTGACCGCGCTGGCCGCCCAGCGCCCATTCTGGGAGCCGGGCACCGAGCATGGCTACCACGCGCACACCTACGGATGGCTGGTCGGCGAAGTCGTCCGCCGGGTGACCGGCCGCAGCATCGGCACGTTCCTCGCCGAAGAGATCGCCGCTCCGCTCGACCTGGACCTGTGGATCGGGCTGCCGAAAGCCGAGCAGCATCGGGTCAGCCGCATCGTCGCCGACCCGATCGACCCGGACGCACTGGCCGGGATCGACCTGGACGCCCTTCCCGAACCCGCGCGCGAGGTGATGAGAGCCTATGCCGATCCCACGTCACTGACCATGCGGTCGATGACCGTCGTCACGCCGCTGCTGAACCACGACGACCCGAGCGAGCAGTCCGCCGAGATGCCCTCGACCAACGGCATCTGCACGGCCCGCGCACTGGCCTGCTTCTACGCCGCGCTCATCGGCGAGGTCGACGGGCATCGCATCCTCACACCCGAGACCCTGGCGGCGGCGACCGCGGAACAGGTCAGTGGTACCGACTGCGTCCTGCGGGTTCCCGTCCGGATCGGCACCGGTTTCGGCCTGCCGACACCCGACGCCTTCTGGTACAGCCCTACCGCCTTCGGGTTTCCCGGCTACGGCGGATCACTCGGCTTCGCCGACCCGGCGAGCGGCCTGGCTTTCGGCTATGTCATGAACCACATTCAGGAAGGCGTTCCGGACCGGCGAGCCGCCACCCTCCTGGACGCGGTCCACAGCGCGATCAAGGCTCAGGTCCGGTAAGACGCCGGTCTCCCGTTGTTCCATGCACCGGCGCATCAACTGGTCGTCTCCGGCATACCGTGAGCCTCGCCGGCCGACATGGCTTGCGCCACCGAATCGCATACGGACCTCGGCTGTGGGGCTGATCTGAGGAGTCCGGTGGGACGTCGTTGTCGAGGCGGGCGTCGACCACGCCACGCCGTCGATGTTGATCTCGGGCCGCGTCAGCACGGCCATTCGGCCGCCGCGCAATCCTCATGCGCGGCGGGTGCTCCACCGTTGGTCGGCGGTCCAAGGCTCGGCTTCAGGCGTCGAGTTCGCCGTCGAGCAGGCCCATGAGGATCAGGTCGTGCCAGTCGCCGTCCCGGCGGAAGGCTTCGCGCGCTCGTCCCTCCTCCACGAAGCCGACCTTCTTGTAGACGTGGATCGCGGCGGCGTTCGCCTCCGCCACCCAGAGAGTGATGCGGTGCAGCCGCATCTTGGCGAAGCCGTACCGGCAGATCATGCGTGTGGCCTCGGTGCCGTACCCACGACCCCAGCAGTCCTTCTCCCCGATGTAGATGTCGAGGTCCGCGTCGCCTGTCTCGGGCTCCGCGCCGCTGAGCCGGACGAGGCCGATCAGCCGGCCCTCGGCGATGGTCTCGATCCCGAAGAGCACGTGTCCGTAGAAGTTTCGTTCACGTTCGCTGTGACGGGCCGTGGCCTGGGCCAGGGACTCCGGATAGCCGTCGTCGAGCCAGCGCATGGCCTCGGGATCGCTGTTCCAGCGCCAGAGCGCTTCCGCGTCCCCCGGCTCCATCGGCCGAAATCGTACGAGGTTCCCGATCAGCACGTGTTGCTCCTTTGGTAAGCGATCACGGGAAAGATCACCAGATGCGTTGATGATCGAGCAACTGCTTTGACACAGGTTCTGGTGAGCGTGTTCCTCGGAACGCCCGGCGGGGCCGGGCGTCCGGCCGACCCCGGGAATGCCGTGCGGAGCCCGGGTCAGCTCATCATCGCCTTCATCGGCTGCCACGGCGTCGCATCGAAGATCAGCATAATCGAGGTGATCTTGCCGTCGTCGAGCCGGAAGTGTTCGGCCGTGCGCTGGGTACCGGCCGGGGTGGCCGTGTGCACGTCGTAGACGAGGGTCGCCTCGGACTCGCCGTACAGCTCGCTGATCATGTCGACTCCGGTGATGATCTGGAGGAAGCCGGGGAGGCCGGACAGGTGCCCGGCGGGTCAGCGGAGCTCATCATCGGGCTCTGGAACGCGAAGGTCTCGGCGAGCTGGGCCGTGGCCGCGGGCACGTCCCCGCGGAACCGGGCGTCGTGATAGCCGCGTACGGCCTGCCGGGTCAGGGTGGCGTCGGTGATCATCGCACTCCGTTCGTGTCGGTGGTGCCGCTCAGGTGGCGGTGCTCGGGTGCTGCGGGCTCGGGTGCTGCGGGCTCAGGTGGTGCGGTCGGCCGTGCGGCTCAGGTGGTCGGCGAGCTGGCGGTGGTTGTCGGCGAGGCGCAGGCACAGATGTCGCAGTTGGGTGAGCTCGGCGGGCGTGAACCCCCGGAAGATCGCCGCCATGGCGACCTGCGTCGGACGGCGGAAGGCTTCGATCCACGCCAGCCCGTCAGGCGTGATCTGGGCGAGCACGGACCTGCGGTCGTTGCGGTCGGGGACCCGGCGGGCCAGGCCGTCGCGTTCGAGGGTGTCCACCAGCCCGGTGACGTTGCGGGAGCTCACCCCGGCCGCCTGGGCCAGGTCGCCGATGCTGATGCCGTCGTCGGGCGTGGCGCTGAGGCGGATCAGGATGTCGAGCGCCCCGGAACTCAGGCCGCGGCCCTCGGCTCCGTGGGAGCGCATGCGCTCGACGGCGTGGACGGCGGTGCGTACGGCGGCCGCGGCCTCCAGCGCGAGGGTGTCCTCCCCGCCCGCGAAGCGGGTCATGGCCTCCCTGGCGCGCGGATCGAAGAGGTGGTCGTCGTGGTCGCGTTCGAAGCCGCTCACGCCGCTCGATGATTTATGTACGTCCTTCATAATGAAGCGGGACTTTATTACCTACTTCACTAAATGTCCATCCCAAGCTCGTGCCCGGAGCCGGGCGGCAGCGGCGCCGGGACGATCGGCACACCCTGGCTCCCGCTCGACCGGCACTCCCTCGGCGGGGAAACCGACGATCGATCGACAGCGTGAGCGGCCACATGGTCGTCCCCGAAAGGCACGGCGAACGCGGGCTCGGCCACACCCGGGCAGGCGGTCAGGAGTCCGGGCCGGAGGCCCGTTTCGACCAGCGCGCGAGGGCCAGCGCCGCGACCAGCACGAACGTCACTCCCGCGTAGGCGGCCAGCTCCGTGAACTCCTCCCGGGTCTGCTCCGGCGTCATCGTCACGCTGAGCCGTACGACCACGGACAGGATGTGCCGGACCACGGCGATGACGCCGATGATGATGAAGGGCTCGACCTGGAGATGGCCGCCCTCCAGGTGGGTCTGCACCGTCACGAAGATCTCGATGACGATCAGGACGAGCAGAAGCTCCTCCAGGAGGGCGATGGCCGTGTCGCCCCAACTCGCCGGGGTCTGGATCGCGGTCACGAACATCATGACCACGACGCCGCCCGCAATGGCGAGCAGGATGAACGCGACCACGTAGAGGAGCGCCCGTTCGACGCGGGTGAGGACCCGCAGCAGCAGGGACTCCAGCCTGCTCCGCGCGATCCTGGCCGGCGGTCTCGGCGTGCCCCCCGGGGCCGATGCGCGTGTCTCATCATCCATAGGTCGGCTCATCCATAGGTCGCTTCCATAGGTCGGCGTCGTCCATGGGTCGGGCCGGAACCGGATCGGCGTGCCTGGCGTCGCGCGCCGTCGCCCGCCGCGGATGCTTTCTCAGGAGTACCCCGATATGGCGGCCGATGCCGGTCTTTGCCGATCTTTTCGGCGTTCGTCGGAATCGCGTGTGTGCGCCACCGCAGGGAGATTGCCCGAATCGTGGCGACCTTATGGTGGCGGACCGGGAAATATGCCCCAAGGTGCGGGAATGTCATCAGATCGGGGGAGAACCGAGGAAGGCTCCCACCGGCGAGGGAATGCCCCTCCCCGGCATCCGGTTCCCCGGAGAGCCGGTTCGCTGAAACGGGACAGGAGGGTGCCTTCGATGTCCGTCGATCTCAACCACACCATCGTGCCCAGCAGGGACAAGCGCGCGTCGGCGGAGTTCCTGGCCGGGATCCTGGGCCTTTCGGCCGCCCCGCAGTGGGGGCCGTTCGTGCCGATCAAGACGGCCAACGGCGTCACGCTCGACTACATGGACGTCGACGAGGTCCAGAAGAACCACTACTGCTTCATCGTCACCGAGCCCGAGTTCGACGTGATCTTCGGGCGGATCAGGGAACGGGGACTCGACTTCTGGGCGGACCCGCACCACGAGAAGCCCGGTGAGATCAACCACCTGTACGGCGGGCGCGGGGTCTACTTCGACGATCCCGACGGCCACAACATGGAGGTCATCACCCAGCCGTACGCCTGACCGTGCTGCCCGCCAATCCGCGAGTAAGCCCCCGCCAAGTCGCGGACGGTACAACCGCAGGGTGAACGGATACGACATCAGGCGGCCCACCGAGGCCGACGCGGCGGCGATCCACGAGCTGGTCGCCGAGCACGACACCAGGATCCTCGGCAAGCCCGACGCCACCCTGGAGGACGTCGCCGAGATCCTCGGCGAGCTGGAGCTCGCCACCGACGGCTGGCTGGTGTACGACGGCGAGCGGCTGGTGGGCTGGGGGTGGGCCTCCCCCAAGGGGACGAGCGACAACGTGGACATCGACGTCCAGGCACGCGTGGCCGACGTCGGGGACTGGCTGTGGGAGCGGGTCCTGGAGCGCGCGGTGGAGATCGCCCGCGACCTCGGGCACGCCCAGGCGCGGGTGGACATCGGCGTCTACCGCGAGGACGCGGCGCTGCGGGCGGCGG
The DNA here is from genome assembly GCF_040656155.1 of Microtetraspora glauca. Taxonomy (NCBI): domain Bacteria; kingdom Bacillati; phylum Actinomycetota; class Actinomycetes; order Streptosporangiales; family Streptosporangiaceae; genus Microtetraspora; species Microtetraspora glauca. The sequence continues at coordinate 119,274 of NZ_JBFALK010000024.1, read as the reverse complement.
CCAAGGAGCGCGGCCTCGCCGCCGCCACCAGCTTCCACCGCATGCGGATCGACCACGCGATGGACGCGGAGGTCGCCGGGCCCGGGATCCCGTCCGGCGTGACCGTGGAGCGCGGAGACCCCGACCAGGAGAGGCTCCGTACGGCCCACCGGATCCAGCAGGAGGGCTTCGCCCGGCACTTCGGGTTCGTGCCCAGGACGTTCGACGAGTGGATCTCCGACATGGAGGCGTCCAGCGCGAACGACTGGAGCCAGCTCCTGGTCGCCCGCGTGGACGGCGAGCCGGCCGCGATGCTGCTCGGGACCAACCACTTCGTGTCCGACGAGGACTGCGGCTACGTGCGCACCCTCGCCGTGCTGCCCGCCTTCCGGAGCAGGGGGCTCGGCAGGCTCCTGCTGCGCGAGGCGTTCGCGGCGGACGCGAGGCGTGGCCGGGCGGGCACGATCCTGCACGTGGACTCGAACAACGTCACGCCCGCGCTCGACCTCTACCTGTCCGTCGGGATGCGCCCCGTGCTCGCCATCGACGCCTGGCGGGCGGATCTGCCGACCGGCCTGAGGTGACTCCACGGTGACTCAACCGGCCGCCCGGCCGGGAAGAAGCACGCGGAAGTCCGTACTGCCGGGGCGGCTCTCCACGGACACGGTGCCGCCGTGCGAGACGACCACGGCCTTGACGATGGCGAGCCCGAGGCCGCTGCCGCCCGAGGCACGCGCGCGCGCCTTGTCGGCCCGGACGAACCGCTCGAAGATCTCTCCCTGGACCTCCTCGGGGATGCCCGGCCCGTCGTCGTGCACGACCAGCTCCGCCGCTCCCGGAGCCGGGACGTGTACGGAGACGGTGACCGTGGTGCCCCGCGGGGTGTGGGCGCGTGCGTTGCTCAGCAGGTTGGCGACGACCTGGTGGATCCGGTCGGCGTCGCCGGTGATCGTGACCGGTTCCTCCGGCAGCCGCAGCCGCCAGTGATGGTCCGGCGCGGAGACGCGGGTGTCCCCGGCGGCGTCGATCACCACGCGGCTCAGGTCCACCGGGTCGCGGGCGAGCGGCCTGCCCGCGTCCAGCCGGGCGAGCAGCAGCAGATCGTCGACGAGCGTGCCCATGCGGGAGGACTCCGCGTCGATCCGCTCCAGGGCGTGCCGTATCTCGTCCGGTACCTCGCCGGGGTGGCGTCTGGCCAGCTCGACGTGGGCCCGGACCGTCGCCAGCGGAGTGCGCAGCTCGTGACCGGCGTCGGCGGCGAACGTGCGCATCCGCTGCTCGCTGGTGTGCCGCCGGGCGAGGGCTTCGCCCACATGGCCGAGCATGCGGTTGAACGCGGCCCCGAGCTGGCCGACCTCGGTGTGCGGGTCCTCGTCCGGTACGCGGTCCGGCAGCGCCACGGCGCCGCTGGCCAGCGGCAGCGTGCTGACCCGGCGGGCCGTGGCCGCCATCCGTTGCAGGGGGCGCAGCGACAGCCGCACCCACGTCGCGCCGGCGATCCCGGTGACGACCATGACGATGGCGAACACCACGATCTCGGCGATCAGGAGGCGGTGGATCGTGGTGTTGACGCCCTCGAGGGGAAGGCCGTTGACGAGGACGTCGCCGTCGGCGCCCTCGATCGCCATCACGCGGTAGTCGTCCAGCTCCGACAGTTCCACGGTGTGGCCGCGCCGGTCCGCCGGCACGGCGGCGAGGGCGGCGGCGTCTCCGGCGGAGAGGCTGACATCCGCTCCGTCCGGCGCCACCACGGCGGCGTGCGTCACCCGGCCGTTCAGGAGACGAGCGCCCAGGGTCCCGAGGGACTGCCCGCGGCTGTCGCCGCGCTCGCCGTACCTTCCCCCGTGCTCCAGGCTCGCCGCGAACTTCCCGGTCGTCATCGACAGCTGCGCGTCGAGCCGGTCCACCATGAACCGCTCCAGCGAGAGGGAGCAGGCCGTGCCGACCGCGGCGCAGGCGAGCGCGAGCAGGGCGAGCACGCCGATCACCAGCCGGGCTCGCAGGGTGCGCGGTCTCATGGCTTGAGCACGTATCCCACGCCCCGGACCGTGTGGATCAGCGGGCGGCGTCCTGTGTCGATCTTCCTGCGCAGATAGCTGATGTACAGCTCGACCACGTGGGCCTGGCCGCCGAAGTCGTAGGACCAGACCCGGTCGAGGATCTGCGCCTTGCTGAGCACTCTGCGCGGGTTGCGCATGAGGAAGCGCAGCAGCTCGAACTCGGTCGGGGTGAGCTCCACCAGCTCGCCGCCGCGGGTCACCTCCCGCGCGTCCTCGTCCATGGTCAGGTCGCCCACGGCCAGGCGGGCTCCCTGGGAGGTCCGGGCCATGCCCGCGCGGCGCAGCAGGCCGCGCAGCCGGGCGAGGACCTCCTCCAGGCTGAACGGCTTGGTCACGTAGTCGTCGCCGCCCGCGGTGATCCCGGCGATCCGGTCCTCCACGGCGTCCCTGGCGGTCAGGAAGAGCACGCACACGTGCGGCGCCTCGGCGCGCAGGCGGCGCAGCACCTCCAGCCCGTCGATGTCGGGGAGCATGATGTCGAGGAGCACCGCGTCGGGATGGAACTCGCGGGCGGCGTTCACCGCGGCCGTGCCGTCGGCGGCCGAGCGCACCTCCCACCCCTCGTAGCGCAGCACGGCGGCGAGCACCTCGACGAGGTCGGGTTCGTCGTCGACGACGAGCACACGGACCGGGGTTCCGTCCGGGCGGACCAGCTCAGGGAGATCGCGGGAGGTCGTACGCATAGTGATGACAACGTCCTCCCTGTTCCCCGGCGGATGCTCTGAGCCGGCTCTGAGAATCCTATGAATCATTCCGGTATGCCCCGCCTCATAGGGAACTGAGAAGTTCGACTGGCACGGTGATCCACGGACCGATGAAAGGGGACATCTCCGTGAGCACCGCCTTCACGTCGCCGGTTCGGAACGGGGGAGCCGTCGACGGCACGCACCGGGCCATGCCGCAGCGAGGCGCCCGCGCGCGTCCCGAGGCCGTCCTGGTGGCCGTCGCCGTGGGCGCGCTCGCCGTACTCGGCCTGTGGTGGGCGGGCACGCCGAGCGTCTCCGGGCTGGACGGCTGGCTGACCAACGCCGGTCGGATCACCGGGCTCCTCGCCGGATACGCGTTCGCGGTGCTGCTCGCACTGATGGCCCGGGTCCCCGCGCTGGAGCGCGGGGTGGGCTCCGACAGGCTCGCCCGCTGGCACTCGATGGGCGGGCGGTACGTCGTCGGGCTCGCCGTCGCGCACACCCTGCTGATCATCTGGGGGTACGCGGTCACCGACGGCGCCGACGTGGTGAGCGAGACCGTGACGCTCAACCTCACCTATCCCGACGTGCTCAAGGCCACGGTGGCCCTGCTGCTCCTGGTCGGCGTCGGGATCGTCTCGGCCCGCGCCGTCCGGCGCCGGCTGCGCTACGAGACCTGGTTCCACCTGCACTTCTACACGTACCTCGTGGCCTGGCTGGCCTTCGGGCACCAGCTCGCGAACGGCAGCGAGTTCCTGACGTTCCCCGCCGCCCGTACGGCCTGGTACGTCCTCTACGTCGCGGTGGCGGTGCTGGTCGTCTGGTACCGGTTCCTCATGCCCGTACGGCAGGCGTTCCGGCACCGGCTCAGGGTCGCCGGGGTCGTTCAGGAGGCTCCCGGCGTCGTCTCCGTCCACATCTCCGGGCGCCGTCTCGACAGGCTCGGGGCCGAACCCGGCCAGTTCTTCCGGTGGCGGTTCCTCACCAGGGACCTGTGGTGGTCTCCCAACCCCTACTCGTTGTCGGCGGCGCCGCGTCCCGGTGAGCTGCGGATCACCGTGAAGGACCTGGGCGACCAGAGCCGCGCGCTCGCCCGCCTGCGCCCCGGCACGCGGGTGGTCGCCGAAGGCCCGTACGGCGCGTTCACGGCGGGCCGCCTCAAGGGGCGCAAGGTGCTGCTCATCGCCGGAGGCGTGGGCGTCACGCCCGTGCGCGCCCTGTTTGAGTCGGTACCGGCGGCGCCCGGCGACCTCACCCTCCTCTACCGGGCCAGGACCACCGGTGACCTGGTGTTCCGCGCCGAACTTGAGGCGATCTCCACCGCCCGCGGGGCGGCGTTGCACTACTGCGTCGGACCGCGGAGCGAGATCGGCGATCCGTTCACGCCGGAGACGCTCACCGAGCGCGTCCCCGGGTTGCGCGAGCACGAGGTCTACGTGTGCGGACCGGAGAGCATGACGCGCAGCGTGGTGTCCGCGCTGCGCGCCGCCGGAGTGCCGAAGAGGCGCATCCACCACGAATCGTTCGAGTTCTGAAGGAAGACTCATGCGCAGAGCGATATTGGCCGTGCTCGCCACCACCGTCGGCCTGGTGCTGTTGTTGTCCTTCAAACCACACGAGATCACCGCGTCCGCCGACCGCCCGTCCGCCGGGGCGCGGGCCGATGCGGCCTCCGGCCGCGACCCCGGGTTCGACGGCCACGGCGACGGTGACGAGGACAGCGGCGGTGCCGGGTTCGGCGGCGGTGACGGGTTCGGCGGCGGTGACGGGTTCGGTCCTCCCGCGGGTGACCACGGGGGAGGCGGGGTCTCCTCGAACTCGGGCGCCTGGACCGGTGACGGCGCGAGCGCGGGCGCGACGAGCGGCGACAAGACGGTCACCGGTGACGCGGCCGACACGCGCTGGGGCCCGGTGCAGGTCGAGCTCGTGATCTCCGGCGGCAAGGTGACCGGTGTCAAGGTGCTCCAGGCCCCCGACAACAACCACAGGGACATCGCCATCAACAACCGGGCGCTCCCGATCCTGAACCAGGCGGCGCTCTCGGCCCAGTCGGCCGGGATCGACACGGTCTCCGGAGCCACCTACACCAGCGAGGGGTACATCACCTCGTTGCAGAGCGCCCTCGACAGGGCCGGGCTGTGATGCGCCACGTCGAGCACGTCATGGGCACCGTCTTCTCCTTCGACGTACGGGACCCCGTCGACGCGACCCGGGCCGTCGAAGAGGCCGTGGCCTGGTTGCGCCGTGTCGACGCGACCTTCTCGACGTACCGCACGGACAGTCCGGTCAGCCGGCTCGGCAGGGGCGAGATCGCCCTGGCGGACTGCCCGGCGGAGGTGGCGGGTGTCCTCGATTTGTGCGAATCGGCGGCCCGCGCCTCACGGGGGTACTTCACCGCCCGTCCAGGAGGCCGGCTCGACCCCTCCGCCATGGTGAAGGGATGGGCGATCGAGCGGGCGTCGCTCATCCTCACCCGAGCGGGAGCGCCGAACCACTGCGTCAACGGCGGGGGCGACATCCAACTCGCCGGGTCCGCCGCCCCCGGGCGGCCCTGGCGCGTCGGCGTCGCCCACCCGCTGCGGCCGGGCGAGCTCGCCACCGTGGTGACCGGGTCTGGCCTCGCCGTGGCCACCTCGGGTACGGCGGAGCGAGGCCCCCACATCCTCGACCCGCACACCGGCCGCCCGGCCACCGGGCTGGCCTCGATCACCCTCGTCGGCGCGAGCCTGACCATGACCGACGCGTACGCGACGGCGGCCTTCGCCATGGGCGGCGCGGCCAGGGAGTGGGTGGAGGGACTCGACGGGATGGAGGCGTTCGCGGTCACGTCCGATGGCGGCACCTGGCGCACGCCCGGTTTTCCCGGGGTTCCGGTGGTGGGCCACGCGCGCTGAATCGGGTATGCCGACCGCATGGCATGCCGTATCACCGAGCTCGTCCTCGACTGCCGCGACCCGGAACGGCTCGCCGCCTTCTGGTGCGATGTCCTGGGCTTCGCCGTGCTCGACCGGCTCGAGGGCAGCGTGCGGATCGGCCCCCCGGAGGGGGGTTTCGGCGGGCTCCAGCCGACTCTGGTGTTCAACCCGTCGGTCGAGCCCAGGCCGGCGAAGCTTCGCCTGCACATCGACGTGAACCCGACCGACCGGGATCAGGCCGACGAGCTGGTGCGCCTGCTCGCGGCCGGCGCGACCCGCGCCGACATCGGGCAGACGGGACACGAGCCGTGGATCGTGCTCGCCGATCCCGAGGGCAACGAGTTCTGCCTGTTGCACCATCGGCTCGCCCCGATCTGACCAGAGGGGCGCTCGCGGCCGGGGTCAGGACGCCGGATGTTGCAGGTGGTCGCGGATCTTGGTGCCGACGGTGCGGAGGTGTTCCACCTCGCGCGGCGTGAGCAGGTCGAACATGTGGGCACGGACCGCGGCGACGTGCCCCGGCGCCGTGGCCGCGAGCTTCGCGAGGCCCTCCTCGGTGAGCTCGGCCTCCGTGCCGCGCCTGTCGTCCGCGCAGTCGGTACGGCGTACCCAGCCGAGCCGCTCCAGCCGGGTCACCGCCCGGGTCGCGCCGCTGCGGGTCGACAGCACGGCGTCGGCGAGATCGCGCATGCGCATGCGCCGGTCGGGGGCCTCCGACAGCACGACCAGCACCTCGTAATCGAGCATGGAGACGCCCGAGTCCGCTTCGAGCTGGCGATCGAGGGCCTGGATCAGCAGCCGCGTGCTGTCCAGGTAGGCACGCCATGCCCGCTGCTCCTCCGAATCGAGCCACCGCACCTCGTCCATGCCGCCCAGCCTACGGGAATAGTTGACGGCGAAACGACATTGGGTAGAGTGAATGTCGTTGACGGCGAAACGACCTTGTGCCGTACGCCGCCCCGCGACCACTGCGAGACCGGAAGGAAGGCCCCCATGCCCGCCGTCACCGTGGAGAACACGCTCGCCCTGCCCCGCGTCCCCCTGCCCGACCCGCTGACCGCCGCCGACCGCCCCGTCGTCTCCGTGACCACCGCGCCCCGCGCGCTCGAAGGCGAGGGCTTCCCCGTACGGCGGGCCTTCGCCGGGGTGGACGTGCGCGCCCTGGACCCGTTCATCCACATGGACCAGATGGGCGAGGTCGAATACGCCCCCGGAGAGCCCAAGGGCACGCCCTGGCACCCGCACCGGGGCTTCGAGACCGTCACCTACATGATCGACGGGGAGATGGCCCACTCCGACTCCCACGGAGGCGGCGGCCTCATCGGAGGCGGCGACACCCAGTGGATGACGGCCGGCTCCGGGATCCTGCACATCGAGACCCCGCCCGAGTACCTCGTCGCCAGCGGCGGGCTGTTCCACGGCCTCCAGCTCTGGGTGAACCTGCCGCGCGCGCAGAAGTTCGCCGCGCCCCGCTACCAGGACATCACCTCCAGCAAGGTCGCGCTGCTCAGCTCCGACGACGGAGGCGCGCTGGTCCGCGTCATCGCCGGCGAGGTCGGCGGCCACGCCGGGCCCGGCTCGACGTACACGCCGATCACGCTCGTGCACGCCACCGTCACGCCCGGAGCGTCGCTGACGCTCCCGTGGCGTACCGACTTCAACGCGCTGGTCTACGTCCTCGGCGGCAGCGGCACCGTCGGCGCCGAGCGGCGGCCCATCAGCGCCGGGCAGCTCGCGGTCTACGGCCAGGGCGACACCATCACCGTCGCGGCGGACGCCCGCCAGGACTCCCGCACCGGTGGGCTGGACGTGTTCGTCCTCGGCGGCCTGCCGATCCGCGAGCCGGTCGTCGCCTACGGACCCTTCGTCATGAACACCAAGGCGGAGATCATCACCGCGATGGAGGACTACCAGGCCGGGCGCCTGGGCAGCATCCCGGCCGCCCACGCCGACGTGCGGGCCGCGACGCCGGACGCCTGAGGAAGGGACGACTGAGGGAGGGACGCCTGCCGAACGGGCCCGGTGAAACAGGGCCCGTATCCGGCCGGGTGGGCGGCCCGTCTCCCGGCGGACCGTCCTGGCCAGGTGGGCCTGGTCGGCGAAGCCGAGCTCGGCCGCCAGCCGGGCCAGGTCGGTCTCGCCCTGCTCGATCCTGGCCAGCGCCCCGCTCACCCGCACCCTGTTGCGGTAGCGGCTGAACGTCATGCCACAGTGCGCGTGGAAGGTCCGGCTGAGGTGACCGGGAGAGACGCCAAGCGTGCGCGCCAGCCGTACCAGATCGGAGGCGTCGGGGACGCCGGACAGCACCGCCTCACGCGCCAGCGCGGCCAACCCCGGCCGCCCGTAGCTCGCGGGGACGGCGGCGACCAGCTCAAGCGCGCGGACCAGCGGCTCGGGGTCGGCGCCACGCAACAGCAGCCGGTGCGCGAGCTCCAGGCGGCCGTCCACGGGAACGCCGGCGCGCACCGGCCGCCCCTGCGTGACCTCGTGCCACAGCCGGTCGCCGACGGTGATCGTGGTGCAGACGTCTCCGCCCATCGGGTGCGAGACGCGGTGGTCGCGTCCGGGGATCAGCAGGTAGCCCAGGCTGGGGTCGGCGGTCAGCCGTTCACCGTCGCTACGCACGCGAAAGCCGCCGCGGCGGACGAAGACGATCTGGTGGACGTCGATCGGCCGGGGCGCCGACCAGCCGGGGATCGTGTCCGCGCAGACCACCACACGTACGGCGAACTCCACGGCTGGGCATCATATTCGTTCAAGACGGTCCGGATCGCGGCGGGCGATGGTGGCCGCCATGAGAACCGCCCAACGGACCGTCCTGCCGGTCCTCCTCGCCGGCCAGGCCATGGCGTCACTGGACAGCAACATCGTCACGGTCGTGCTCCCCTCCATCCAGCGCGCCTACGCCGCCGACGGCGCGACCGTGCAGCTGATCGCCACGGGGTACGGCCTGACGATGGGCGTGCTGATCGTCACCGGCGCCCGCCTCGGCGACCTCCTCGGTCACCGCAGGGCCTTCCTCTCCGGCGTCGCCGGCTTCACCGCGGCCTCCGCGCTGTGCGGGCTCGCGCCGTCGGTCGCCGTCCTCGTCGTGGCGCGGGTCGCCCAGGCGGTCGCGGGGGCGCTGCTCATCCCGCAGGTGTTCTCGCTGATCCAGCTGCGGTTCGCCGGGCGGGCACGCGAACGGGCCGTCGGGCTGTACGCGATGGTGCTCGGCCTGTGCGTCGCGGTGGGCCAGCTCCTCGGCGGGCTGGTGGCGGGTGCGGATCTGCCCGGACTGGGCTGGCGGGCCGTCTTCCTGATCAACCTGCCCGTCGGACTGGTGGTGCTCGCCATCGGTCGGCGGACGTTGCCCGTCGCCGGCGGCGACCGGTCGGTACGGCTCGATCCTGCCGGCGTCGTGCTGCTCACCGTGGCCATGCTCGCCCTCACCGTCCCTCTGATGCTCGGCAGGCAGTACGGCTGGCGGCCCTGGACGTGGATCGCCCTCCTGACCGGGGCGGGGCTGCTGGCCGCCTTCGTCCGCCACGAGAGCAGGACCGCCTTTCCCCTGCTCGACCTCCGGCTGACCCTGCGCGCGGGGATCGTGCCGGGGCTGGTGAACTGCTGCCTGGTGTCGGCCGCGTACGCGGGTCTGATCTTCTCTCTCACCCTCCACCTGCAGGGGGAGCTGGGGGTGGGGCCGTTGGGGGCGGGGCTGGCCTTCCTGCCGTACGCCGTCGGGTTCGGCGGCACCAGCCTGCTCGCCCACCGGTTGCCGGGACGCCACCTGCCCGCCGTCGGCACCGCCGTCTTCGCCGCGGCCGTCGCCGTCCTCGCGGCGGGGGGCGGCTGGCCGGGGGCATGGTCGGCGCCGGTGCTGCTGGTCGCCTCGGCGGGGCACGCGGCGGGCTACACCCCGCTGGTCGCCAGGCTGGCCCGCCGAGTCGGCCCCGACGGCGCCTCGGCGTTGACGGCGCTGAACTCCACCGGTCCGATGCTCGCTCAGGCCTCCGCGGTCGCCGTCTTCGGCGGCCTGTACCTGGTCGGGGGGCTGGTCTGGGCCGAGCTCGCGATCGTGGCGACGCTGGCCGTAGGAGTCCGCTGCTGCCTGCCGTACCCGGACTAGGTTCGCCGGGCGCCGCGCCGCGTGACCGCCCACAGGACGAGGGCGAGCAGGCTGATCGCGCCGCCCAGGACGCATACGCCGTTCCACCCGGCGACCGCGTGGACGGCGGTCGAGGCGAGGGCGCCGGTGGCGCTGCCGATCGAGTAGAAGATCATGTAGCCGCCGATCAGCCGGCTGCCCGCGTCCGGGCGCAGCGCGTAGATCAGGCTCTGGTTGGTGACATGGACGGCCTGGACGGCCAGGTCGAGGACGACCGCGCCGATCGCCAGCGCCCACAGCGACTGCCGGGTGAACGCGAGGGGCAGCCAGGACGCGGCGAGCAGGACCAGCGCTGTGCCGGTGGTCCACTGGCCGAGGCCGCGATCGTGCAGGCGTCCGGCCGGGGCCGCCGCCAGGGCACCCGCCGCGCCCACGAGTCCGAAGGCGCCGATCGCGGTGTGGGAGAGCGACAGCGGGGCCGCGCTCAGCGGCAGCGCGACGCAGCTCCACAGGGTGCTGAACGCGGCGAAGACGAGCATGGCGAGCAGGGCGCGGACGCGGAACACGGGTTCCCGGGCGAACAGGGCGATCGTCGAGCGCAGGAGCCGCCCGTAACCCATGGACGCGCGGGGCCCGCCGTGGCGTGGCAGCAGGCGATACAGGGCCAGGGTGAGCGCGAGGGTGACGGCCGCGGAGGTGAGGTAGACCGACCGCCAGCCCGCGAGGTCCGCCAGCGCGCCGGAGACCGTGCGGGCGAGCAGGATGCCGATGACCACGCCGCTGGTCACCGCCGACGACGCGCCCGCGGCGGTCGGGTCCGGTCAGGGACGCGGCGAAGGCGACCAGCGTCTGGGTCACGACCGCGAGGAATCCCACCGCGGCCATGGTGCCGAGCAGGACCGGCGCGGTGGCGGCGGTGCCGACAGCGGCCAGCGCCGCCGCCAGCAGAAGCGACTGCGTGACGACGAGCCGCCGCCGATCGACCAGGTCGCCCAGCGGTACGAGGAAGAACAGTCCCAGCCCGTAGCCGATCTGCGTGAGGGTGACGACGGCGCCGACGGTCGCGGGTCCCATCGCGAAGTCCCGGCCCAGGGTGACCAGGAGCGGTTGCGCGAAATAGACGTTGGCGACCGCCGTCCCGCAGGCGATGGCGAACAGCAGCGTGACGTGGCGGGACGGCGCGGGAGCGGGTGTCTCCTCGGGCACGTCCGTGATCGTCGTCGTTCCCTCGCGGCGGGCCACCGCATCCCCCTCGTTCGATCGGTTGCATCTTGCTACCAGCCGACACTAGGCGAGTTTGGTAGCATGTTGCAACCGGCTAGGTGGAGGGAGGGCGCGATGGTCAAGCGGACCCGCTTCAACGACAGTGACTGCCCGGTCGCGCGATCGATCGACGCGATCGGAGACTGGTGGTCATTGCTGATCGTGCGCGACGCGTTCGACGGCAGCCGCCGCTTCGGCGAGTTCCAGCGCGGCCTCGGCGTGGCCAAGAACATCCTCGCGGCGCGCCTGCGCACACTCGTCGACGGCGGCATCCTCGACGTCGTCCCGGCATCCGACGGCAGCGCCTACAACGAGTACGTCCTGACCCCCAAGGGCAGGGATCTTTTCAACGTCATCGTGGCGCTGCGGCAGTGGGGCGAGGCGCACTTCTTCGCCCCCGACGAACCTCACTCCGAGATGGTCGACCGTCGGCACGGGCATCCGCTTCGTGCTCTCGAGGTCCGATCCACCGACGGGCGACGGCTCAACGCCGGCGACACCGTCGTGAACAAGGTCGGCCACCCCGGGAGGGGCACCTAGTCGGTGTCGCTAGTCGGTGTCGTGGGTGACGAGCAGACTGAGGACGGTTCCGCGCGGGCTGAGCGCGCCGATCGCGAGTTCCTGATCCACCCAGTACGGCTGCCGCCGGATGATCCGGAACACCGTCCATCGCCATCGAGCGGCGAGTTCGTTGATCCGGTGGACGGACGCGCCCGCCGGGGCGCGGACGAGGCCGGCGACCGACTGCCACGCCGCGAGCCTGCCGTATCCGCCGCGGAGGCCACGAGAGTAGCTGGCGTCGCAGTAGGCCACGGCGAACAGCTCGCTCACCACCGCGTCCAGGCTCGTCATCGCGCCGTACAGCGCGATCTGGGCACGGAGCGCGCCCGGCAGGAACGCGTTCACCCCCAGCGGCGTAAGGTCCTGAGCATCGATCCGCCGGGGAAGCTCGATGACGGCCGCGACCGCCGGCGCGCTCCAGTGCTCCACCGCGGAGGCGATGCGCCGCTCGTCCTCCCGCATGCTGACGATCCTCGGCGCGCGGTCCGGAGAACCCCGGCCCGCGAGCCAGTCGTCCCGCTCCGGAGGCTCCGGGAGGGCCTGCTCGCCGCGTGGCGTCCAGCCGGGACCGAGGACGGCCGCGTCCATCCGCCGCTCTCCCCGGGTGCGCTTCAGGGGCAGTCCGGCCAGGGGGTGACCGAGTCCCCGCAGGGCTTCCGCGCATCGCGCCGCCGCCGGCACCCTGACCAGGGTGACGCGGCGTGCCACCAGCTCCTGGATGAGGCAGGCGACCAGCTCGGCCCACGCGTCCGGCTCCTCTGGCGGGTGCTCCAGCAGCGGCACCAGGTGGTGGACCCGCCGTCGCTCCGCCAGCAGCGCGGCCAGGTGGCGGACCCGGCCCCCCTGCCGCTCGTCGGCGTACAGGTCGCGCACCAGCTCGGCCAGCGACGCGGCGTCGCCCGGGACACGCGCCAGAGCCCGCTCGTGCGGCCCGCCCCCTCTCTCATGCGCGGTCATGAAGTCCCTGACGTGATCTCGCTGACATGGTCGCCCTCTCGTACCTGGCCCGGCGTTCGTCGCCGCACGCCCACGCTCCCACGAAAGGCGCGGAGGGGGCACTCCCATAGCCGGGCGCCCTTCATCATCGGCAAGGTCACCCCGCGCACGGCGGGATGATCTACCAGGTCAGCGGGCTCCGCGTAGGCGAATCCGCACCATCATGATCTCAAGCCCGTACAGGCTCTAGTGCTCCGGGTGCAGCACCCGGCCGAGGAACTCGCGGGTACGGGCGTGCCGGGGAGCGGCGATCACCTGCTCCGGCGGCCCGTCCTCCACGATCGCGCCCCGGTCCATGAAGACCACCCGGTCGGCGACCTCCCTGGCGAAGCCCATCTCGTGCGTGACGACCAGCATGGTCATGCCGTCCCGCGCGAGTTCGCGCATGACGGAGAGGACGTCGCCGACGAGTTCCGGGTCGAGCGCGGACGTGGGCTCGTCGAACAGCATCAGCGACGGGTTCATGGCCAGGGCGCGGGCGATCGCCACACGCTGCTGCTGGCCGCCGGAGAGCTGGGCGGGGAAGCAGTCGGCCTTCTCACCGAGTCCGACCTTCTCCAGGGTCTCCCCGGCGATCTTCCTCGCCTCCGCTCTGCCGCGCTTCAGCACCCGCTCCTGCGCGATCGTGACGTTGCGCAGCACCGTCAGATGCTGGAACAGGTTGAACTGCTGGAAGACCATGCCCAGCCGCCGGCGTACGGCGTCGATGTCCACGTCCGGATCGGTGAGCTCCGTGCCGTCCACGAACACCTGGCCGGACGTCGGCCGCTCCAGCAGGTTGACACACCGCAGCAGGGTCGACTTGCCCGACCCCGAAGGGCCGATCACGCAGACGACCTGCCCGGCCTCGACCGTGAAGTCGATGCCCTTGAGCACGTCGAGCGGCCCGAAGGACTTGTGCAGGTTTTTGATCTCGACAGTGCTCATCTGTCGTTCACCTCTTCCCTTCCTGCCGTGACTCCAGCCGTCGCGCGACGTACCCCAGCGGGATGGTGATCAGCAGGTACGTCAGCCCGGACACCAGGATCGGCGTCGGATTGGCGAAGGTCGACGCCTGGTCGTTGCCGAACTTGGCCAGCTCCACCTGGGCCGCCGTGAGCCCGAGGAACAGGACCAGCGACGAGTCCTTGAACAGCAGGACCAACTGGTTCGTCAGAGGCGGGATGACGATGCGGACCGCCTGCGGAATGATGATCGACACCATGGAGCGCATGTACGGCATGCCGAGCGAGCGGGCCGCCTCCATCTGCCCCCGCGGCACGGCCTGCAGGCCGGCCCGGAAGGTCTCGGCCATGTACGCGGCCGAGACGAGCCCGAGGCCGAGCGTGACCTGGCCGTACACGTCGCCCGGGATCCTGAGTCCCGGGAACGCCAGCGGCAGGCTCCCGATCATCAGGAAGATCACCAGAGCGGGGAGGCCGCGGAAGATCTCGATGTACGTCGAGGCGATCCACCGGTACGGAGCGACCGAGGACTGCCGCATCAGCGCCAGCAGCATGCCGAGGGCGAACCCGACGACGTACCCGCAGGCGGTGTAGATCACCGTGTTCTTCAGGGCGACGGTGAACAACCGGGGCAGGCCGTCGGCCGCCACCTGACCGTTGAAGAACGACTGGTGGATCGACTTCCAGTCGGCGAGGGAGGCGAGCACGGCGACGACGGCGATCAGGAGGGCGTACTGGACGCCCCTGCTGACCCGCTGCCGCCTGCGGGGACTCCACCCCTGTCGCGTGCCCTGTCGCGGGGAGGGGGCGAGCCGCTGCGCCGTCACGACGCCGTCGCCGGGCTCGGCTCCGTGCCGAACCACTTCTTGTAGATGGTGTCGTACGTGCCGTCCGCCTTGGCGCCCTCGATCACCTCGTTGACCACCTTGGACAGTGCGGTGTTGCCCTTCTTCATGCCGATGCCGTACCGCTCACCGGTGTCCAGGACGGCGACGACCTCGTACTTCGCGCGCACGTCCGGCTTCTTCAGCCAGGTCGCCACGACGGGGAGGTCCTGCACGATCACGTCGGCCTGGCCGGTCTGCAGGCCGAGCAGTTCCTTGGGCGAGTCGGCGAACTCGATCGGGTCGAAGCCCTTGCGCTTGACGTACTCCAGCCCCGTCGTCGAGGCCTGCGCGCCGATCTTGAGGTTCTTCGCCTTCACGTCGCCGAGCGAGGTCAGCCCGCTGCCCTTCCTGGCCAGCAGGGCCTGCGTGGCGTCGAAGTACGGCACGGAGAACTCGATGTTCTTCCTGCGCTCGTCGGTGATCGTCATGCCGGCCGCGGCGAGGTCGCACCTTCCGGAGCTGAGCACTGCACCGCTTTTGATCGGGGCGAAGTCGATGTCGATGATGTCCTGTGTCACGCCCAGCCTCTTGGCGACGAGATCGATGACGTCCACGTCGAACCCGACGACCTTGGCGCCCTGGTTGAACTGGAAGGGCTGAAACTGCAGGTGCGTACAGGTCGTGAGCTTTCCGGCGTTGACGAGCGCGATGCCGCCCTTCGCGCTCGCGGCGCCGCCGCCGTCGCCGCGCCCGCCGCTTCCGCCGCTGCCGCAGGCGGAGACCGTGAACGCGGCAACGAGCGCCGTGGCGCCGATGGAGAGCATCCGGCGACGCATGGACCAAGAAGCCACGCGATCCCCCTTAAATACGACATAAGCCAATATTTAGGACAATCTATAGGAGGTGACACATAGCTTCACCACTATCTGACAAATAGGTGATAAGGGGGATATTTCGCCATTTTCGCGCCATATGGTGCCGCTGTTACAGCCGTTCTTCCTGTTCTCTTCAGCAGTCGTCATCCGCCGCCGGAATCCCGACAGAATCCCGACGTAAGCCACCGGTACGTCGGCGGGATCGGGAGGCGGGATCGGGAGGCGGGATCGGGATGGGGCGAGCGCGGGTCCGGGGCGTGATCGGGGGCGTGATCGGGCACGGGGGATGGGGTCGAGCGCGGGGGATTCCGGCACCCCGCCGTCCCGGCAGGCGGTAGCGTGCCGAGCATGGACCGGATCTTCAGCCTCGACGAGGCCAGGTCGCTCATGCCCGAGGTCGTCGCGCGCGTGACCGACCTGGTGGCGCTCCGGGCGGACCTCGCCGAGCTCTCCTACGACCTGGAGAACGCCGGAGGCTCACCCCTCGGCGGCATCCCCGAGGGCAAGGCCCTGGAGGCCCGCATCGGCGAGATCCTCCTGTGGTTCGGCGACCACGGCGTCGAACTCAAGGGCGTGGCGCCCGTCCTCGTCGACTTCCCCGCCGTGCTCGACGGAGTCTCCGTCCGGCTGTGCTGGATCGAGGGGGAGAAGGACCTCGGCTGGTACCACCGCACCGAACTCGGCTTCCCCGGACGGCGCCCGCTGCCCCGGTGAGCGGCGGGCTCGGCGGGGGTCAGGTCTCCGGATGGCGGTCGTCCGATTGGCCGCTCTCCGGAGGGCCGCTCTCCGCGTAGCCGTCCTCCAGATAGACGCCGCCCCTGCCCGGCCGTCCCAGGCAGGCCCGTAACCGGCGGGCCATCTCCGGTGTCAGGGGGCCGTCGAGATCGCCGGGCGCCACGAACGCGAACCCCTCCAGCTCCTCGGGAGGCAGCCGGATGGCCGCCACCTCCGACGCGGGCAGAACCCCGCCGTCGAAGACGAACATCAGCCCGCCGTCCCACGGAGGGGCCGGGGGAACCCAGTCCACGCACAGCAGAGCCCCGACCTCCGGCGTGATGGCCAGCTCCTCGTCCAGCTCGCGGACGCACGCCGCCCGAGGGGACTCGCCCGGCTCCAGCGAGCCGCCCGGGATGTCCCACGTCCCCTTGTACGTGGGACGTACGAGCAGGACCCGGCCCGCCTCGTCCCGGATCAGCGCGCCCGCCGCCGCCCGGACGCGCGTCAGCCCGGCGATGAACGAGAGATCGGGACCACGATCGGACGTGCTCACCCGCCGACCCTACGCCGCGAAATGCCTCCGGTGCCGCGGACATGGACGGGGTGACCGACGATCCAAGTGAGGAGGCCGGATGGGAGCCGATCCCCACGGCCGGTTCGTGGAAATCTACGAACACGCCTACGAACCCATACTCGGGTACGTCCTGCGGCGTTGCCGAGACCCCGAGGACGCCGCCGACGTGGTGGCCGAGACGTTCACGATCGCCTGGCGGCGCGTCGAGGAGCTGCCCGACGGCGACGAGGCCAGGCTCTGGCTGTACGGCGTGGCCCGCCGGGTCCTCGCCAACCACCGGCGGGGCGAGCTGCGCAGGGAGCAGCGTACGGAGGCGTTGCGCGAGCATCTCGCCTCCCTGCCCCTCCTGGCGCACGCGCGCTCGCCGGGGGAGGACTTCTCCCCGGTCGGCAGGGTCTTTCGCACCCTGTCTGACGGAGACAGGGAGCCGCTGTCCCTGGCCGCCTGGGAGAGGCTCGACACCGGGCAGCTCGCCACGACCCTCGGCATCTCCCGCAACGCCGTACGGATCAGGCTCTACCGGGCGCGCAAGCGATTCGCGCGGGGCCTGGCCATGGCGGCGTCTCCGAGCCCCGAGACGCGTCCCGATGCGGCGGGCGCTCGCGTTCGGCGCGGTCTCCGTGGGGCTGGGCGTCGCCGTCGCGATCGGCGTCGACCTGCCGGGCGGCCCCGCCGTCCGCTACGCCAACGCGGCCGTCTCCATCGAGAAGGCTACGGACTACTTCAGCGTCACCATCACCGACCCCGCGGCCGACCCACGGCGTTTCGAGGAGGCGTTCCGCGCGGTCGGCCTGAACGTGACGGTGAAGGTGATACCGGTGGCGCCGGGCGACGTGGGCAGGCTGATCGGCCCGATCGTCCCCGCGACGGCTTTCGCGGGCCGGGAAGCATCGGTGTGCAGGGCGTGGCGCCGTGCGCGTCGGCGTTCTGCGGCAAGGTGTGGCTGCCCGCCCACTACTCGGGCCGGGTAGTCTTCGGCGTCGGCCGCCCCGCCGCGCCGGGTGAGCCCTACGCCGACGAGCCCGCATACGACCCGTCGGGCGAGGAGGCCCTGGACGGCTACCGGAGCCACGGCAGGACGGTCGCGGAGGTTCGGGCCGAGCTGGGCCGCCGGGGGCTGAAGGCGGGCTACCGCCTGCACTGGACTCTTCCGGGCGGCGGCTTCTTCGACCAGCGCGTCACGGCCGACCGTATCGAGGACGGCTGGGTCGTCGACGGCTCCAGCCACCACAGCTCGGACACCGTCGACCTCCACGTCGTCCCCGGACCCGAGGCCGGTCCGGCCCCTGACCCGCTGTCGGTCGCCACGCCCCACTGGTACGACCAGGAGGACTGACGTTCCGCCCTGTCTCACGGCGCCCGCTCCTCGGATCCTCAGATCGTCGACGGGGGGCGGGCGTCTGTCAGGCAGGGAAGAGGTCGTTCGGGGCCGCCGGACCGCCCGAGCCCGCCTCGGAAGTGTTTCCTGGGCGGGGTGGCAACGCCGCGAGGCGCCATATGGGCGACCGCAGTAGGCCAAGAAGATCCACGAAACACGCCCTGAGGCCCCGGCAGGACCTCAGTCCTCGTCGATCTCCTCGTACTCGCCGAGCGCGGCTCCGTAGCGGATGCCCACCAGGCGGGCCACGGCCTCATGCGCGCCCAGCGGCGCGGCGCAGCCCGCGCCGATGGCCTCGGCCGCGGCGGTGGCCTTGTCGTGGTCGGCCTCGGGCCCGATGACGAACGGGACCAGCGCGAGACGGTTGGCGCCGATCTTGCGCAGCCGCTCGGCGGCGTCGCCGACGTTCGGCACGCCGTCGAGCGCGGCGGGCACCACGGGCAGGGTGAGGCGCGCGGCCAGCAGCACCGCGGTGGCGTCCGCCCCGCGCGCACCCTCGTCGCCGCCCGTGGTCGCGACGATGATGCCGTCGACGGGGGAGGTCACGTTGAACAGCCGCATACGGTCCACGCGGGCCAGCCCCGCCTCCGACAGCCGCATGTGCAGCGCCTCGGCGAGCAGCGGATGCGGGCCGAGCGGATCGGTGATCGTCACGGGGCTCTCGCTCTGGGTGACCGCGTCGCGCACGGCCCGCATCACGCGGGGGTGCGGGCCGGTCACGAGCGGGACGACCACCGCCGCGGTCTCCGCGGCCGGCCGGTCGGCGGCGGCGGAGACGAAAGCCTTGGCGAGATCGGCGCCGCCGTCCATGAGGGAGACCAGGCGCAGATCGACCTGCGGGTTGTCGAGCCGGATGACCGAGGCGATCTCGGCCGCGACGTCTCCCGCCATGCCGGGAACGGCCAGCACCAAGGCGGGCGCGTCCGGCGGCAGGTTCGCCGGGAGCGGGCGCCGGTGGCGGCCGGTTCCGGGCCGGGAGGATCGCTCCCGGGTGGGAAGCTTCGGCGGGTCGTCGTGACCTTCGTTCACATCGGCGGATTCTAGGGCGAATCCGGCCGAATGAGTGAACCAACCCACCGCTTGATGCTGATCTTTAGCCTGATCGGTTTACGTGATCGTGACTTGACGCTCTCCGTTACGGGCGTGTTTCATGGCCTCATCCCACCCGTAAACGTTTACAGACGCGGTGTTTCCGTAAACGTTTACACCAGCACTGACGAGGTGACTTGTGACCGAAGGCCCCACGATCAACACGATCGCGCGGCGCGCCGGGGTGTCGATCGCCTCTGTCTCTCGCGTTCTGAACGGACTGCCGACCCGCGAGGAGACGGTCCGCCGCGTGCTGAGCGCGGCGGAGGAGCTCGGCTACGTTCCCAACTCCGTGGCGCGCTCGCTCAAGAACCGGCGCACCAACCAGGTCGCGTTCGCCATGGCCGACATCGGCAACCCGGTCTATCTCGCCATGGTGCGCGAGATCCAGCCGGTGCTCCGCGCGGCGGGTTACCGCCTCCTGCTGCACTCCACGGACGCCGACGTCGCCGACGAGCTGGACGTGCTGCGCGGGCTCGGCGAGCGGTACGTCGACGGGCTGATCATGAGCCCGCTGCGGGTCACCGACGAGCACCTGCGCGCCCTCGCCGCCGCCAGGGCCCCCGTGGTCGTCATCGGCTCGGTGCCCGAGGAGACCGGCGTCGACAACGTGCGGGCCGACTCGCGCACCGGAGTACGGCTCGCGCTCGACCACCTCTACGGGCTCGGCCGGCGCCGCATCGCGTTCGTCAACGGTCCGCCCGACACCGTCCCCGGCGCCGCGCGGGCCGCCGCCTACCGAGAGGCGCTCGACGCCCTCGGCCTGCCGTACGACGAGAACCTCGTCGAGGTGGGCGACTTCTACCGCGCCGAGGGCGCCACCGCCGTACGGGCCCTGCTGGACCGGGCCGCCGACGTGGACGCGCTCATGTGCGCCAACGACCTGATCGCGCTCGGCGCGCTGGACGTGCTGCGCCGCGCCGGGCGGCGGGTGCCCGAGGACGTGGCGGTCGTCGGCATGGACGACACCTACCTGGCGGGGGTCGCCTGGCCCGCGCTGACCAGCGTGTCGCTCGGATCCGAGCGACGCGGCCGGGCCGCCGCCGAGCTGCTGCTCGACCGGCTGGAGAACGGCCAGCGGCAGGCGCGCGTCGTCACCGTCGAGCCGCGCCTGGCCGTACGCGCCTCGACGGCCGGCGTACGGGACGGGACCGACGACGTGCCGGGGGCCGGCGAAGGCACCGAGGGGGAGGAGAGCCCATGACCCTCACGGACGTCCGGCCGGCCAGGGCCGGACGCGGACCCGCCCCCAACAGGGCGCGGAACCGGGACACCTTCATGCTGATGCTCCCGGCGCTGATCCCCGTGCTGGTGCTCAGCGTCGGTCCGCTGGTCTACGGCATCATGCTCGCCTTCACCGACGCCAGGTCGGGGCGGAACACCGAGACGTCGTTCGTCGGCCTGGCGAACTTCGGTGACCTCCTCACGGACGTCGACTTCTGGGAGTCGTTCCGCATCGGCATGATCTGGGCCGTCTCCGTCACCGTGCTGCAGTTCCTCGCGTCGCTCGGGCTCGCGCTGCTGCTCGACCAGGACCTGCGGTTGCGCGGGTTCGCCCGGGTGCTGGCGCTGGTGCCGTGGGCGATGCCGCCCGTGGTCATCGGCCTGATGTGGCGGCTCGTCTACCACCCGGACGCGGGCATCCTCAACGCCGTGCTCGGCACCGACGTGGACTGGCTCAACGACTTCTCCGTCGCGCTCCCCGCCGTGATCCTCGTGGGGATCTGGATGGGCATGCCGCAGACGACGGTCGTCCTGCTGGCCGGGCTGCAGAACGTGCCCAAGGAGCTGCACGAGGCGGCCGGGGTCGACGGCGCGGGCGTGTGGCGGCGCTTCTGGAACGTCACCCTGCCGCAGCTCCGCCCGGTGATCGTGGCGATCACCTCGCTCGACTTCGTCTGGAACATCAACCAGTTCAGCCTGGTCTACGTGCTGACGCAGGGAGGGCCCGGAGGGCGGACGCGGCTGCCGATGTTGTTCGCGTACGAGGAGGCGTTCCGTTACGGCTTCTTCGGGTACGCGGCGACCCTCGGCGTCGCGATCACGATCGTCGTCCTCGCCGTGCTCGGCGTCTACCTGTGGCGGCAGATGCGGGAGGCCGACTGATGCGCACCGCCCTGAAGTACCTCGCCCTGCTGGGTTACATCGTCTTCCTGGCGTTCCCGCTCGTCTGGCTGTTGTCCACGGCGCTGAAGACGCCGCAGGAGATGGCGAACCTGGACCCGACCTGGATCCCGCGCCGCCCGACCCTGGCCAACTTCGCCGACGCCTTCGGCGAGCAGGACATCGTGGGCAGCGCCGCGCGCAGCCTGGCCGTCGCGCTGGCGAGCGCCGTGATCACCGTGGTCGTCGCCCTTCCCGCGGCGTACGCGCTGGCGCGGTTCCGCAGCGCGCTGAACAAGGTCGCCATCGGGTGGGTGCTGGTCAGCCAGGTCTTCCCGGTCATCCTGATCATCATCCCGCTGTTCATGGTGCTGCGCCGGCTTGAGCTGGTGAACACGCTGCCCGGGCTCGCCCTCGTGCACGTCACCTTCACGCTGCCGTTCGCCCTCTGGATGCTCCAGGGCTACGTGCGCGCCGTACCGCGCGAGCTGGAGGAGGCGGCGTCCGTGGACGGCGCGGGACGGCTCAGGGCCCTCGCCAGCGTCGTCGCGCCACTGCTCGTCCCCGGCGTCGTCGCGACCCTGCTGTTCGCCTTCATCTCGTCCTGGAACGAGTTCCTCTTCGCGCTCGTGGTCCTCAAGGACCCCGAGGTGGCCACCCTGCCGCTGACGCTGGTGAAGTTCACCGGCCCGGAGGGTGTCGTACGGCTGGGCCCGCTCGCCGCCGCCTCCCTGTTGGCGACGATCCCGAGCCTGGCGTTCTTCGCGGTCATCCAGCGGCGGCTCAGATCCGGCCTGATGGCCGGCGCCGTCAAGGGATAGCCGTGCCCCCGAGATCTCCCAGAACCCCCCAGTCCCCCGATAGGAGAATCACATGAGGCGTTGGAGTGCCGCGCTCGCGGTCGCGGCCGTCGTTCTGGCCGCCGGATGTTCGGGCGGGGGAGGCGACGGCGGCGATGCCGCGTCCGACGGGCCGGTGAAGCTGCGGTTCCTCAGCCTCGCCTGGCAGAAGGAGTCGATCGCCGCCAACAAGCAGCTCGTCGACGAATGGAACACGGCCAATCCCAAGATCCAGGTCGAGTACGTCCAGGGGAGCTGGGACAACGTCAACGACCAGCTCGTCACCTCGTTCGAGGCGGGCGACCCGCCGGACGTGATCCACGACGACTCGCCGGCCCTGTCGGGCTTCGCCTCGCGGGGCTTCCTGCTCGACCTGTCGAGCTCGCTGCCCGCCGAGCTGAAGGGCGACATCCCGCAGGCCGCGTGGGACACGGTCACCTTCGGCGACGGCAAGGGCGGCCAGGGCGTGTACGGCGTGCCCTTCCTCCAGGAGTCCCAGGTCCTCTTCGCCAACAAGAAGCTGCTCGACGCGTCCGGCGTCCGCGTCCCGACCTCCGACGACCCCTGGACGTGGGACGAGTTCGCCGCCGCGACCAAGAAGATGACCAAGGGCGGCGCGTACGGCGTGGCCTGGCCGATGAAGTCGCCGGTCAACAAGGTGCTCAGCCTCGGGCTCAACTTCGGCGGGACCTTCTTCACCACCGAGGGCGGCAAGACCACGGTCAAGGTCGGGCCGGAGGAGCGCGAGGTCCTGCGGCGCATCCACGACCAGCTTCACAAGGACAAGTCCGCCGACCCCTCGGCGCTCGGCATGGGCACCGCCGACCCGCTGCCCGGCTTCTTCGCCGGCAAGTACGCGATCGTGCCCGCGGGCGTCTACCTGCGCCAGCAGGTGGCCGAGCAGGCGCCCGACGGGTTCGAGTGGGTCACCCTGCCACCGCTGAAGGGCGTCACCGCCCAGCAGGGCGCCACGTCGCAGACGTTGTCGGTCGCCGCGGACAGCAAGCACCCGCAGGAGTCGGTGAAGTTCATCTCGTTCTTCCTGAACGGCCCGAACCAGGCCAGGCTCGCCAAGGGCGACTGGCTGCTCCCGACGAGCACCGCCGCGGCCGCCGACCCCGCCATGACCACCAAGGACAACTTCTGGGACGTCGCCACCGCGTCGGCCAAGAACCTCGTGGTCGCGCCGTACCTCAAGGTCAACGGTTACGACGAGTGGAAGAGCAAGGTCGGCACCCCGACGCTCCAGGAGTACTTCGCCGGAAAGATCAGCCTCGACGAGGCGGCGAAGAAGCTCGTCGAGGAGGGCGACAAGGTGCTGGAGCGGTACGCCCAGTGATCGATCCACTCTCGCCGCGGGACCGCGCCCGGGGATGCCTGCTCGGCCTGGCGGCCGGAGACGCCCTCGGCGCGCCCGCGGAGAACCTGACCCCCGAGACCATCGCGGCCCGATGGGGCGTGCTCGTTGAGATCGAGGGCGGAGGAACGGACGACACCGAATACACCCTGTTCGCGGCGTCCCTCCTCCTCCGGCACGGTCACGCGCTCACCTCCGACGACGTCGCCGAGGCGTGGCGCACCGAGATCGTGGCGCGGCTCGACGGGCCGATGCGCGGGGCCGGGTTCTCCGAGCTCGGCACCGTCCAGGCGCTCCGCCTCGGGCTCCGGCCGCCGCTGACCGGCCGGTGGCACCCGCACGGCTGGTCCGACGGCCTCGCCATGCGGGCGGCGCCGTACGGGATCTTCGCGGCGGGCGATCCGGACGAGGCGGCGCGGCTGGCCGAGATCGACGGGCGGGTCAGCCACGGCGGCGAGGGCGTTCTCGGCGGCCGCGCGGTCGCCGCCGCGGTGGCGGTCGCGATGACCGGCGCCGAACCGGGCGACGTGATCGACGCGGGGCTGCGGGCGATCCCCGCGGACTCGTGGACCGCGCGCTGCGTCAGGAAGGCCGTCGAGATCGCCGACGCCCAGGGAGAGGGGAGCTCGCGCGAGGAGTTCGCGCGGGCGCTCCATGACGCCGTCGTCGTGAAGCACTATCCGTGGACCGATCTGGCCCCGGAGGCGGTCGCGCTCGCCTTCTCCGCCTACATCAGGGGCGGCGGAGAGGTCGAGGCGGCCGTGGTGACGGCGGCGAACCTGGGCAGGGACGCCGACACCACGGCCGCGATCGCGGGCGCTCTCGCGGGCGCGGGCACCGGCGAGGCGGGCGTGCCCGCGCGCTGGGCGCGCAGGATCGGGCCGGTCCACGGCCGATGCCTGCCCGTGGTCGCGGGGCGGCACGTCCTGGACGTCGCCGATCAGCTCGCCGATCAGCTCGCCGATCAGCTCGCCGACCGGCTCGCGGAACGACTCGGGCTCACCGGCCGACACGTGGAAGGAACGTAGGGACATGTCATCGGGGGGCGGAGGCGGCACGCCGCCGTCGGAGGATCGGATCCTGGGCGCCTTCGTCGGGCTCGCCGCCGGGGACGCCGCCGGCTGGCCGGCCGCGCGTCACCGTTCGCTGCGGCTGGCACCGTGGAGCAGGCGGCTGTACCGCGAGCTGGACGCGTTCGCGGAGGAACGCCAGGTGACCACGCTGCCGGTGCCGTTCGCGCTGAACCAGCCGGTCGAGCCGCTGGCGCTGGGCCCGTCCGACGACGCCGAATGGCTCGCTTGGACGGCGACGACGATCCACGAGGACCGGGCCGAGGCGTTCGGGCGGCTCGTCGAGCGGGACGACCTGCGCGCCCGCATCTCCGTCTGGTCCGCGCTGGACAACCTCGCCGCGGGGCTGGGGCCACCCGCGAGCGGCCACGACAACCCGCACTTCTTCGACGACGCGGCCGCCGTACGGGCCGTGGCGTTCGGCGCCGCGGGGATGGACCCGGTCGCCGACGCGCGGGTCACCAACTCGGGGGACGGCGTCCTCGGCGCCGTGGCGATGGCGACGGCGGTCGGCGGGCTGGTGCGGGGCGCGCCGATGCGGGAGGCGATCGACGCGGCGGTCGGTGCGCTCCCGGAGGACAGCGCGATCGGGCTCGCCGCGCGTAGGGCCGTGGCGGTGGCACGGGAGCACGGCGACCCGTTCGCCGCGGTCCCGGCGCTCGACGCGGCGCTGCTCGGCCACGTCTACAGCTACGGCGTGGCGGCCGCGGAGACCGTCCCGATCGCCCTGGCCCTCGCCGACGCCGCGATGTCGTCCGTGAGCCCGTCGGCGAGTCCGTCGTCGAGTTCGTCGTCGAGTTCGTCCGCGAGTTCGCCTGTGGGCCCGTCCGGTGGGGCGTTCGGAGCCGCGGTGTCGGCGGCGGCCTGTCTGGCGTCGGTCGCCGACTCGGCCCCCGCGCTCACCGGCGCGCTCGCCGGCGCGTACGCGGGACACGCGGCGCTGCCGGAGGGATGGCGGGCGGCGGCGCGCACGCTGACGGGCTGCTGCCTGCCGGAGATGGCGGGCGTGGACCTGCTCGCCGTCGCGCGGGCGCTGGCGTCCGATCATGGGACGGGGAGCCCGGCATGACGCCGTGGCCCGGACAACCGCGATACACGGCATTCATCACAGTTGCGCGGTTCCATGGTTCCGCGTGGGTCGAATCGGAGGGGACGGCATGACGCCGCTTGAGGACAGGGCCGTCGGCTGCGTGGCCGGGGCAGCGGTGGGGGACGCGCTCGGCGGGGCCACCGAGGGGTGGACGCCCGAGCAGATCCTGGCGCGGTACGGAGGCCGCGTCGAAGGCGTCGTCCCGCCGTACTTCGAGGACTGGCGCAACGCCCGGCCGATCGCGCCGTACCACAAGGGCGACGGCCACGTGACCGACGACACCCTGATGACCCATGCGCTGATCCGCGTGTACGAGCGGGCCGGCGGGCATCTGGACGCCTACGCCGCGGCCGAGCACCTCGTCCCCGAGATGATGGGCGAGAAACGCTGGATCCCCGAGCTGGAGGCCGAGGCGCTGCCGCTGCACCGGGTGTTCCTGGCGGAGAAATGGCTGGTCCTGCGGTTGCACTACGGGCACGTCGACCCGCGCGAGGCCGGCGTGGGGAACATCGTCAACTGCGGCGCCGCGATGTACATGGCGCCCGTGGGCGTCGTCAACGCGGGCGACCCGGACGGCGCCTACGCCGAGGCGATCGACCTCGCGGGCGCGCACCAGTCCAGCTACGGCCGGGAGGCGGCGGGGGTCCTCGCCGCCGCCGTCGCCGAGGCGATGCGCCCCGGCGCCACGCCCGACTCCGTGGTCGCGACCTGCGTACGGCTCGCCCGCGACGGCACGAAGGCGGCCATCGAGGCGGTGTGCTCGGCGGCCAGGGACCACGGCCACTGGGAGGAGTCCTTCGAGGCGCTGCGCGCCGCCATGCGGCCCTACGACACGGTCGCCGACACCTACCGCGACCAGGGGCTCGGCGCCCGCCGCCCGAGCCGGACGCACAGCATCGAGGAGCTGCCGCTCGCCCTCGCGTTCCTGCTGATCGCCAAGGGCGACTACCGCGAGACGGTGCTCGGCGGCGTGAACTACGGGCGGGACGCCGACTCGATCGCGTCGATGGGCGGCGCGGTCGCCGGGGCGCTCGGCGGGCGGGCCGCCGTACCGGCCGGGTGGGTCGAGGAGGTGTCGGCGGCCAGCAGGACCGACCTCGTCGCCCCGGGACTCGCCATCGCCGCGGTGGCGCGCCGGGTGCGTGCCGCCGACGCGGAGCGCCGCCGGACCGCCGACGCCGCCTTCGCCGAGCTGCTGGCCGCCGGAGACGCCTCGTGATGCGGCTCACCTGGGTCCAGCCGGAGGACCTGGTCGGCCACGAGCTGCGCCAGGCCGCCGAGGACGGCCGGTGGGACCTGCCCGAGGTGCGGGACATCGCCGCGCGCTGGCACGCGGCGGGAGGCCAGGCGGCGCCGCCCCGCGCCGGCGCCTCCCCGGAGGCCCCTCCCGTACGGCTGCGCCGCCTGGCGGAGGATCTGCTCGACCGGCTGGCCGCGATCCCCTCGCCGCTGCCGGAGCCGTCCGGCTGGAACGAGATCGTCGCCGCCTGCCCCGCGTGGCCGGCCCGAGGACGGGCGGACCGGGTGCCGGGCGCCGACCCGGCCCGGGTGCTCGGCGCCTGGCAGGGCAGGGCCGCCGGATGCGTGCTGGGCAAGCCGGTGGAGAAGATCCCGCGCGAGGGCATCAGGGAGATCGCCGAGGCGACCGGCAACTGGCCGATCCGCGGCTGGTTCACCGCCAGGGGCCTGCCGCCGGAGACCGCCCGGAGGTGGCCGTGGAACCGGCGGAGCGCGGTCAACAGCCTCGCGGAGAACATCGACGGGATCCCCGAGGACGACGACCTCAACTTCGCGCTGCTCGCGCTCGCCGTCCTGGAGCGGCACGGCAGGGACTTCACCACCGGGAACGTCGCCCAGATGTGGCTGGACGAGCTGCCGGGCGGCCGGGTGTTCACCGCCGAGCGGGTGGCCTACCGCAACCTCCTGACGGGCATCGAGCCGGAGGAGACCGCGACCTACCGCAATCCGTTCCGTGAATGGATCGGCGCCCTGATCAGGGTCGACGTGTACGGCTGGGCGAACCCGGGAGACCCCGCGACGGCGGCCGAGTTCGCCTGGCGGGACGCCCGGCTCAGCCACACGGCGAACGGCGTCTACGGCGCGATGTTCACGGCCGCCATGTGCGCGCGGTCCCTCGACGCCTCGTCCGTCACCGAGGTGGTCGAGGCGGGCCTGTCCGTCGTCCCGGCGGGGTCCCGGCTGGCGGCGGCCGTACGGGACGCCGTGGCCGTGGCGGGCGCGGAGCGGGACTTCGAGCGGGTCGTGGACCACCTGCATGCCCGGCACGGCCACCTGCACTGGGTTCACACGATCAACAACGCCGCCCTTATCGCCGCGGCGCTGGTCCACGGAGGGGGAGACTTCACCGCCTCGATCGCGGGCGCGGTCGCGGGCGGCTGGGACACCGACTCGGCGGGTGCGACCGTCGGTTCGATCGCCGGAGCGCTGAACGGGGGCGTTCCCGGGCAGTGGTCCATGAAGGACCGCCTGACCAGCAGCATCACCGGATTCGACGGCATCGCCCTGGGCGAGCTCGCCCGGCGGACCCGGTTGATGGCAGGGTAAGCGGGATAAAGGTGACGATCCTGGAGGAAGCATCGTGATCTCGGTGTTCGGCAGCGCCAACATGGACCTGGTGGCCTACGTACCGTCCGCCCCCAAGATGGGTGAGACCGTCACGGGACGGGCGTTTCGCACGGTGCCCGGCGGCAAGGGCGCCAACCAGGCGGTCGCCGCCGCCAGGGCGGGCGCCCAGGTCGCGTTCATCGGGGCCGTGGGTGACGACCCCTTCGGCCCGGCCCTGCGCGGCGCGTTGTTCGAGTCGGGCGTCGACACGAGCAGGCTGCGGGTCGAGCCGGGACCGTCGGGAATCGCGCACATCGTCGTGGAGGACAGCGGCGGCAACTCGATCATCGTCGTGCCCGGCGCCAACGGCACCATCACCGGATGCACCGCCGAGGACATCGAGATGATCGCTCGCTCCAGGGCGCTCCTCCTGCAGCTCGAACTGCCGCTCGACGCGGTCGTCGCGGGGGCCCGCGCGGCCCGCGCCGCCGGCGTGCCCGTCGTCCTGACGCCCGCTCCCGTGGTCGAGCTGCCGAACGAGCTGCTCGACTCGGTGGACCTGATCGTGCCCAACGAGCACGAGGCCGCCGCGATCACCGGCGCCGACGACCCGGACGACGCGCTCAAGATCCTGCTGGACCGCGTCCCGGAGGCCGTGATCACCCTGGGCTCCAAGGGCGCGCTGTACGGCTCCCGCGCCGGGACCCGCCTGCTCGTGCCGGCCGTACCCGTCGAGGCGGTGGACACCACGGCGGCCGGGGACACGTTCGTCGGCGCGCTCGCGGTCGCCAGGGCCGAGGGCCGCGAGCCCGCGCAGGCACTGCGGTTCGCCTCGACGGCCGCCGCGCTGTCCGTCCAGCGCGAGGGCGCGAGCACGTCCATGCCGAGCCGCGCCGAGATCGACGCGGCCCTCCTGTGACCGGAGGGCTGTGACCGGAGGCCGGCCGGGCGGTGGTGCCCCGCACCCCGCCCCGGCCGGCCTCCGGCCGCGTGGAATTCCGAAACGGAGGAACGATGACCACCCCCGCCACGCCGCCGGTGCCACCTGCGCCACCTGCGCCACAGGTGCCGCCCGCGCCGCCGCTGTCGGGCGTCCGCGTGCTGGACCTCGCGACCCTGTTCGCCGGGCCGATGGCCGCGATGCTGCTCGGCGACTACGGAGCGGATGTGATCAAGGTCGAGCATCCGGCGAAACCCGACCCCGCGCGCGGTCACGGGCCGGAAGGGCTGTGGTGGAAGACGCTCGGCCGCAACAAGCGCGCGATCACCCTCGACCTGTCCACGCCGGACGGCCAGGACCTCCTGGTCGAGCTGGTACGGGACGCCGACGTGGTGATCGAGAACTTCCGTCCCGGCACGCTGGAGCGGTGGAACCTCGGCTACGACCGGCTCGGTGAGGCGAACCCGCGGCTCGTGCTCGCCCGGGTGACCGGGTTCGGGCAGTTCGGCCCGTACGCCCGCAGGCCGGGGTTCGGCACGCTGGCCGAGGCGATGAGCGGGTTCGCCGCGATGACCGGCGAACCGGACGGCCCGCCGACGCTGCCGCCGTTCGGCCTGGCCGACGGGATCTGCGCGCTCGCCACGGCGTTCGCGATCATGACGGCCCTGCGATCGGGCCGGGGACAGGTCGTCGACATGTCGATCATCGAGCCGATCCTCGGCGTCCTCGGGGCGCAGCCCACCATCTACGACCGGCTCGGCGTCGTGCCGCCGCGCACCGGCAACCGGTCCGTCAACAACGCGCCGCGCAACACCTACCGGTGCAAGGACGGCTCCTGGGTCGCCGTGTCCACCTCGGCGCAGAACATCGCCGAACGCGTCATGCGGCTCGTCGGCCGGCCCGAGTACGTCGCAGAACCCTGGTTCGCCACCGGCGCCGGGCGGGTCGGCCACGCCGACGAACTGGACGCGGCCGTGGCCGCCTGGGTGGCCGACCGCACCCGTGACGAGGTCCTCGCGGCCTTCGAGGAGGCGCAGGCCGCGGTCGCGCCGATCTACGACGTGCGGGACGTCATGGCCGACCCCCAGCTCCGGGCGCTCGACGCGATCACCACGGTGGAGGACCCCGAGCTGGGGCCGCTGCGCATGCAGAACGTCATGTTCCGGCTGTCGGGGACGCCCGGCGCCATCCGCTGGACCGGCCGCCCGCACGGGGCCGACACCGAGGAGGTGCTGACCTCGCTCGGCCTGCCTCCCGGCCGGATCGCCGCGCTCCGCGCGAAGGGCATCGTGTGACGGATCACAGCCCGGCCGGGGTTGACCCGGCGCGTCAGGGGGATCATCAGGCGACCGCGAACGCCATGAGGAGTGACGCCGTGCCGCAGACCGCACCGCTGACCTGGTTGTACGTCCCCGCCGACCGGCCGGACCGGGTGGCCAGGGCGCTGGCCACGGACGCCGACGTCGTGATCGTCGACCTGGAGGACGCGGTCGCGCCCGAGAACAAGGGCCAGGCCAGGGCCGAGGCCGTCGCGCTGCTCGCCACGCCGCAGCCCCGGGTCCAGGTCCGCGTCAACGACGTGCGCACGCCGTACGGGCAGGCGGATCTGCACGCGCTGGCCGCCCTCGTCACCGGGACGTGCGGCATCCGGGTGCCCAAGGTGGAGTCGGCGGCGGAGGTGAGGGAGATCGCGGCGGCGGTGCCCGGCGTGCCCCTGCACCCGCTGCTCGAATCCGCGCTCGGGCTCGAACGCGCCTTCGAGATCGCCACCGCCGCTGAGGCGGTGGCGGGCATCGGGCTGGGCGAGGCCGACCTGCGCGCCGACCTCGGCGTCACCGCCGACGCCGGGCTGGCCTGGGCGCGGTCCCGCGTGGTTGTCGCCGCCCGCGCGGCCGGGCTGCCCGCGCCCGCCCAGTCGGTCTACCCGGACGTCAGGGACCTCGCCGGGCTGGCCGCGTCCTGCCTGGAGGGCCGGGCGTCGGGGTTCCGCGGCCGGGCGGCGATCCACCCGGCCCAGCTCCCGGTGATCGTAAACGCGTACCGCCCGACCGAGGCGGAGATCACCGCCGCCCACGAGGTGATCGCGGCGGCCGGTCGCGGCGC
Organism: Microtetraspora glauca; assembly: GCF_040656155.1. NCBI lineage: Bacteria > Bacillati > Actinomycetota > Actinomycetes > Streptosporangiales > Streptosporangiaceae > Microtetraspora > Microtetraspora glauca. The sequence goes on along the minus strand of NZ_JBFALK010000024.1, from coordinate 88,256 downwards.
GGTCGCCCTCCCGGACGGGCGGTTCGTGGACGAGGCGGTGGTCCGCCAGGCCCGCCGCGTCCTGCGGACATCCCGGCAGGAGACGCGTCAGGGCGGGGCCGAGACGAGCAGGCCGTAGGCGACGGCGTACCGGTGGCCGAGCGTGCCCGCCACGTCGCCGCGTCCGATCGCCAGGCCACGGGGCAGCTCGCGGGCCAGCACGCCGAGGACCTCGTCGTCTCCCGCCGGGCCGCCCACGATGACGGCCCCGCGCCCCACCCCGTCCGGACCGTCCAGCTCCGCCAGCGCCCGCCTGACCGTGGCGCCGAGCACCTCGCGCTTGATGGACAGCCGGAGGGCGCGCCACTCCGCCGGGCTCATCGCCGGGGAGAAGGGCAGCGGCCCGGCCGGGCCGGGCACGGTCAGCCACCCCACCGTCCCGGGCGGCGCGGTGGAGTCGAGGAACACGCGGACGCCGTCCTCCCCGAGCGTCACGCCGGGCGTCTCCACCCGGACGCACGGCCCGCGCTTGACCCACTCGGCCGCGCCGCGCGGGACGCCGAGCACGGCCGCGACCGCCGCGGTGAGCAGATCCCCGGCGCCGGCCGCCACGACCTCCTCCGACGGGCCGATCAGGTCCACCGTGCCGCCGCCGAGGTCGACGACCAGGGCCCCCTCGTCGGCGCCCGGCGTGGTGAGCGCCCCGGCGCGTGCCGCCCCGGCCTCGCTCGGCGCGAGCCGTACGGGCACGCCGAGATCGGCAGGCAGGACGGCGGGGGACTCCGGCCCCAGCGTGGCCACCAGCAATGATCGCGAGCCGGTCGTGCCGGCCCGCGCGTTGACCGATCCCGCCACCGCGTCCAGGTCGATCACGGCCCGCCCGGTCGAGGCCGCCGGCACGTCCGTGCCCGCTGCCGCGTCCTCGGCGGGCTCCCGATCGGCCGGCGACGCGGGAGGGCCGCCGGGCAGCAGGACGACGACCGCGCTGGAGACGTCGTGGAGCCGCGCGCAGACCGCCGGAGCGCCCTCGCGCTCGCCGAGCCGCGACCCGAGGAAGAGCGCGTCGGACAGGTGCCGGAGGGGACGGCCCGGCGGGCGCACCTCCACGGCGACCAGCTCGGCGGCGGCGACCGCCGTGACGTCGACCTGGTCGGCCACGGGAACGGTCACGCCGATCCGGTTGGCGATCAGGCGGCCCTCGTCCCCTTCGGCGAGCACCCCGGTGATCGGCACACCGGCGCCCAGCGCGGCGCGGATCTCCCGTGCGGCCCGCTCGTACCCCGTCCGGCGGGGCACCAGGGCGATCAGCCCTCCCTCGGGCGGTTCGCCGACGGGCCCGCCGAGCGGGTACGGGCGGCCCACCGCCACGCCCTCGCCTCCCGGGGTGGGGCTTCCCGCGGCGACGACGCGCAGGCGCCCGGTGCGCCCCGGCCCGTACGGGACCTCAGCGGTGGTCGTCGTGACCGGGCGCAGGGGGGCCATCACGACCTCGTCCACCCGCGCGCCCAGGCCCCGCTCGATCCGCCGCAGCAGGGCGACGGCCCCGGCCAGGGACGCGGGCGATCCCTTGACGCCGCGCGTGACGACCCGGTCCCAGGCGACGGGGACGCCGTCGCGCGCCACCACGATCTCGGTGGTCGCGTTGCCGACGTCCACGCCCGCGATGAGGGCGCTCATCGCGCGAGGCCCCGCCGTACGTAGACGTCCCGGGCCTCGCGGACCAGCGCGGCGTTGCGCGGGCAGCCCCGCTCGTCCAGCCATCCGGCGAGGGCCGAGAGCTCGTCCGCGGTCGAGCGGCGCGGCCGCAGGGCCTCGTAGACGCGCATCACGTCCCGGTCCGGGAGGAGGGCGAGCTCGGCGGCCCGCCGCAGGTTGGCCGCGAGCTGCGGGTTGCCGTGCCGCTCGGCGACGACCGCCTGGGACTCCAGCGTCTCCGGATGGATGCGCAGGTCGTCCTGGGTCACCTCGCCCCGCCGTACGGACTCCACGGTCACCGACTCCACCGGCCGTCCGGAGTACGCACGTCGTCCGGGGCTCGTCATAAGGTCAGCTCCTCAGGTCCGGCGGCCCGGCAGCAGGCGCGCTCGATGGCGACGAGCGAGACCACTCTGGTGTGGTAGCGGGCCTCGATCGCCTCGTCGGTGTACGGGTTGCGGGCCGGCTCCGGGGTCGCGCCCTTGGCGTGGCGGCCCGCGTTCACCCCCATCAGCCGATAGTCGTCGGCCGACAGCACCGGGGCGATGCTGTACAGCTCCAGATTGGCCAGCGGGGCGAGGTCCCTGCGGTGGATCAGCGCGGTCCCCTTGGCCTGCAGCCCGATCCCGATCCCCGAGCCGGACAGGCGGGCCGCGGACAGCCCGATCATGCCGAGGTCGATCGTGTCGTCGAACCGTACGATCCGCGCGACGCAGCCTTCCTCCTCCAGGCCGGCGAGGAGCTGGCGCAGGACCTCCACCACGGGCAGCCCCGAGAGCGTGACCCAGACGTCCCTGCCGGTCGCGGGGGAGACGCCGACGACGACCTCGCGGGGATCGCCGCCCTGGGTCGCCGGGCCGCGGGGCCGCAGCGCGTCCGAGGCGTACGCGGCCTGCTCGCGGCGCAGGTCCTCGACGGAGCGCTGCTGGCGGATGGCGTCGATCTCCGCCTGGCGCTCCGGCGTGGGCTCGTACCCCGTTCCCGGCCCGGTGTAGTCGTTGGGATCGGTGACGAGGGACAACACGCGCATCTCCGGCGTGAGGATGGCCGACGTCTGCAGGCAGTCGCCGCCCACCCTGACCTTCAGCATGTCGAGCAGCCGCTCCGCCTCGGGCTCGAAACCGGTCTCCTGGAGCGCGGTCACGACGTCGGCCATGGTCAGCCCGGTTTCGCGGATGACACGCGCGGCGTGCATGACGGCCACCGTGTCCGGCCCGGCGAGGTCCTTGGACCCCGCCGCGTCCACCGCCGCCGCCACCTGCTCGTCGGTGAAGTCGGCCAGGCCGAACCACGCGTACACGGCGCGTACGGCCTGGGCCGCCCGTTCGCGCAGCTCCGCGACCGTGGCGGGGTCGGCCGTGCGCAGGCCGCCGTCGACGCCCCAGTCGCGCTGCATCGCCAGGTAGTCGTCGATGTCCTCGGCGTTCCAGTTCGACGGGCCGAACATGTTGTCGTAGCGCTGGATCGAGCCGAATCCGCTGCAGACGAAATCAGATCCGGCCAGGAAGATGGGCAGCGTTCGCGAGGTCCTGCGCACGTCGGACTCCGACATCAGCGCGTCGTTGCCCGAGCAGGACTCCAGGTTGCGTGCCATGACCATGACGTTCTCGGCCATCAGCTCGCGCACGCCGCGCGGGACGGCGCCGGCCACGCTGGCGCCGTCGATGCCGCCGTTCTGCACGCCCTGGGCGCCCATCGCCCGGGCCAGCGCGACGCAGCGTGACTCCAGGTAGAGCATCGACCGGCGTTCCGCCCCGCCCATGAGCACCTCGGCCCCGGCGCCGGACGAGACCCGCATCTTGATCCCCCGGGACGCGTACGCGCTGGTGAGGAACGCCTTCGACCACGGGGTGTCGTCGCCGTCGGTGAAGACCTGCTCGGTCCCGTACAGCGAGACGGTCTCGGCGTACGAGACGAACCCGCGCAGGCCGAGCTCCAGTTCGAGAGCCTCCTCGACGGAGCACTGCACGAGGACGCCCGGCGATCCGACGGCCGCGCCGATCGAGACCGCCACCGCGTTGGACGGGGCGTCGGCCAGCACGGGCACGGTCGTCTCCAGTTCGCGGAACCCGAACGCGGCGGCGGTCGCCGCGTCGGCGGCGAGCAGCAGCGGGTCGTCGAGCCGGTTGGTGACGTGGGCCTGGTTCGACGGCGTGCGGCGGGCCCGCAGCTTCGTCATGGCCATGACCAGCTCGGCCGGGCGCAGCAGGGCCAGCACCCGGGCGAGCTTGGCCGGTGTCATCCCGGCGCAGAGCCAGACGACCTCCGAGCGGGGGACCGACGGGTCGACCATCATGCGGGCCACGGCCACGTCGGACAGCGCCATGGCCTCGCTCGCCACGGTGAGGTCGAGGCCGTGGGCCGCGATGAACGCGTCGATCGAGTCGAAGTCGGCCGCCTTCACCCCGTCCATCTCGGTGACCACGCCGTCTTCGACGACCAGACCGGGCTTCGGGTCGTACGGCGAGGCGAGGGCGACCAGTCCGAGTTCGGGATTCTCCACGGCGAAACCGTCGAGGTTGACCCGCTGGGCGTCCATGAAGCGGATCCGGCCGACCGGTCCGGGGACGGCCGGTCTGCTGTCGTCGTCGCTGTCGTACGGAGGGATCATCGCGCTCTCCTTCCTTGCGGTTCTGCGGCGGGGAACGGGCGGGGAGATCGGCGGGACGGGGTCAGTCGCGCTCGACGGTGTCCTCGAGCACGATGCGGCCGATGATCGCGAACTTGGCCGGGTTCCTGGCCTTCAGATAGAGGGCGAGTCCGGCGCCCAGCGCGGCGAACGCCAGCACGATCCAGGGGATGAGGCGGAACAGCAGGGTCTTGGACGCGTCGCCCGCCGCGGCCTCCTGGTTCTGGAAGAGCAGCAGGACGACGAACAGCATGGCCAGTCCGCCGGTGAGCGGCGCGATCAGGGTGCGGAAGACGTTGGCCGTCTCGGGGTGCTTCTTCTTCACGTGGAAGTAGCCGATCACGGAGAAGGAGCAGAGCGACTGCACGATGAGGATCGCCAGCGTCCCGAGCACCGCGAGCAGCGTGTAGAGGTGGATGTAGGGGTCCATGCCCGCGAAGAAGAACGCGAGGACCAGCACCACGGAGATCGCGGTCTGGACGAATCCGGCGATGTGCGGCGATCCGTGCTTGGGGTGGGTGGCTCCGAGGGTGCGGCCGGTGCCCGGGATCAGGTTCTCCCGGCCGAGCGCGTAGAGGTAGCGCGAGGCGCAGTTGTGGAACGCCATCGAGCAGGCGAACGAGCCGGTCAGGATCAGCACCTTGAACAGGTCCACGGCCCACGCGCCGACGAGTTCCCTGGTCGGGTTGAAGAAGATCCCGGCGAATTCGGTGGCGGCGAGCTCGGGCGCCTTCACGCCGTTGGCGGCGACCGTCATCCAGGAGATGAACGTGTAGAAGAGGCCGATGCCGACGACGGAGACCAGCGTGGCCTTGGGCACGATCCTCTTGGGGTCGCGCGACTCCTCGCCGTACATCGCGGTGGACTCGAAGCCCACCCACGACCAGAAGCACATGAAGAGCCCGAGCCCGACGGCGCCGGCCGCGAGTCCGTTCGACTGGAAGGCGTTCAGCGGGTTGATCGACGAGACCATGAAGCCGTCGGGGCCGCCTCCGTGGAACAGCGTCACGGTGGCGGTGAGGCCCAGCATGAAGATCTCGGTGATCAGGAAGAAGCCGAGGACCTTGGCGGTGAGGTTGATGTCGAAGTAGGTCAGCACGGCGTTGAGGCCGAGGCCGACGAAGGCGAACACCAGCCAGTGGACGTCCACCCCGGCCATGGTCAGGAACGTGTCGTGGGCGGAGTAGGCGAAGAACCCGATGAGTGATGCCTCGAACACGACGTACGCCATGGTCGCGAGCAGGCCGGCCACCATGCCGACGACCTGGCCGAGGCCGTGCGAGATGTAGCCGTAGAAGGCGCCGGCGGAGGTGATGTGCTTCGCCATCGCGACGTAGCCGACCGAGAAGACGGTCAGCACGATGGTCGCGAACAGGTAGCCCGCCGGGGCGCCGAGGCCGTTGCCGAAGCCGAGCGCGATCGGCACGTTGCCCGTCATGGCGGTGATGGGAGCGGCGGTGGCGACGGCCATGAAGATGACGCCGGCCAGGCCGACGGCGTCCTTGCGCAGACGGCTGACGCCCTGTGTTCCGGTGGGAGGCTCGGCGGGCGAGACCGCCCGCGTCTCAAAGGTGCTCACAGGTGGGCCCTCCGGAGAGACCGTTGTAGGGGGGGATGATGTGTGCCAAGTCACACAAGGTGCGCAAATCGTGCCACCCTATGGTCGGCCCGAGCAAGACCCGTGGTGTTTCCGAATCCGCACAGAAAGAACCATTGACGTTTTATGGTCGCCCGGCTAACTATTTGGTCCTACCGATTGACGGACCGATGGGACCGGGATGCTGGACTACGGGCTGTTCACCTTCGCGTCGAAGGACGAGGTGCTGGAGAAGTCCTCGACGTACTGGAATCCGGGGAAGACCCGGTTCTGGGTCGACTCCGGGGTCCCCCTGGTCATCGACCGCAGGGAGGGCTACTTCCTCTACGACGTCTCCGGCCGGCGCCTGATCGACGTGCACCTCAACGGGGGCACCTACAACCTGGGCCACCGCAATCCCGAGGTCGTGGCCGCGCTGAAGCAGGCCATGGACCACTTCGACATCGGCAACCACCACTTCCCCTCCCTCGCCCGTACGGCTCTCGCCGAGGCGCTGATCGCCTCGGCGCCCAAGGGTATGAGCAAGGTGATCTACGGCAGCGGCGGCGGCGAGGCCATCGACATCGCGCTCAAGACCGCGCGGCACGCCACCGGGAAGCGCAGGATCGTCTCGATCGTCAAGGCGTACCACGGGCACACCGGCCTGGCCGTCGGCACCGGGGACGACCGGTTCGCCAAGCTGTTCCTGGCCGACCGGCCGGAGGAGTTCACCCATGTTCCGTTCAACGACCTGGCGGCGATGGAGTCCGCGCTGCGCGCCCGGGACGTGGCTGCGGTGATCATGGAGACCATCCCCGCGACGTACGGCTTCCCGCTGCCGGCGCCCGGCTACCTGGAGGGCGTCAAGCGGCTCTGCGAGACGTACGACGCGCTCTACATCGCCGACGAGGTGCAGACCGGGCTCATGCGCACCGGCGAGCTGTGGGCGATCACCAAGCACGGCATCACGCCCGACATCATGGTCACCGGAAAGGGCATCTCGGGCGGCCTCTACCCGATCGCGGCCGTCCTGGTCAGCGAACGCTGCGCCGGCTGGCTCACGGAGGACGGCTTCGCCCACATGGCCACCTTCGGCGGCGCCGAGCTCGGCTGCGTCGCCGCGATGAAGACGCTGGAGATCTGCAACCGGCCGCAGACCCGCTCGATCGTCCACCACGCCTCCGACCTGATCGGGCGCGGCCTTGAGCGCATCCGGGCCGACCACCCCGGCTGGTTCACCGGCATCCGGCAGAACGGCCTGGTCATCGGCCTGGAGTTCGACCACCCCGAGGGCGCCAAACACGTCATGCGGCAGCTCTACGACAACGGCGTCTGGGCGATCTTCTCCACCCTCGATCCCCGGGTGCTGCAGTACAAGCCGGGCATCCTGATCGACCCGTCGCTGGCCGAGGAGATGCTCGACCGTACGGCCCACGCGATCGCGCGGGCCGCGAAGGAGGTCCACCGATGAGCGGCCAGACGGCGACCGCGGGCAACGGCCTGCTGGAACGCGCGCGGTGGGCCTCCCGTGCCTTCGCCCGCTACGACAGGGCGACCGTGGACCGGATCGTCGCGGCCGTCGCCCGGACGGCGGCGGACAACGCGACCCGTTACGCCGAGTGGGCGGTGCGCGAGACCGGGTTCGGCGTCGCCGAGCACAAGGCGCTGAAGAACGTGGCCTGCTCGACCGGGCTGGCCGAGGCGTACGCGGGCCACGACTATGTGTCGCCGCGCACCGACGCCGCCGAGAAGATCATGTCTATTCCCCGGCCGGCCGGCGTGGTCTTCGCGCTCACGCCGTCGACGAACCCGGTCGCCACGGTCTACTTCAAGATCATCCTGTCGCTGATGACGAGGAACGCGATCATCATCAGCCCCCATCCGATGGCCAAGGAGTGCTGCTCCGACGCCGCGCGGACGCTGGCCGAGGCCGCCGTCGCCGCGGGCGCCCCCGACGGGGTCGTCCAGGTCATCGAGGAGCCGGAACTGCCGCTCGTCGAGGCGATGATGGCGAGTCCGCTCGTGGACGTCGTCGTCGCGACCGGAGGGACCCCGGTCGTCCGGGCCGCGTACCGGTCCGGCAACCCGGCGCTCGGCGTCGGTCCCGGCAACGTCCCGGTGCTGGTCGACCGCAGCGCCGACCTGGAGTCGGCGGCGCGGCTGATCGTGGACAGCAAGAGCTTCGACAACTCGATCCTCTGCACCAACGAGTCCGTGCTCATCGCCGAGGACGCGGTCGCCGACCGGCTCGTGTCGCTCATGCGCGGCGCCCACCTGCTGTCCGGCCCCGACCGCGACCGGGTACGCGACGCGCTCTTCCCCGGCGGGACCTTCGACACCCGCTTCGTCGGGAAGGACGCGACCTGGATCGCCGAGCGCGCCGGTGTGCGCGTGCCGCCCGGGACGAGGGTGCTGCTCGCCCCCATCGACCTCGCCGTGCCCGAGGAGCCGCTGGCCCACGAGAAGCTCTGCCCGGTGCTCGGCCTGCTCCGGGTGCCCTCGGCAAGGAGCGGGATCGACGCGGCCAGGGCGGTGCTGCGCATCACCGGAGCCGGTCACTCGGCCGCGATCCACAGCACCGACCCGCGCACGATCATGGAGTTCGGCGCGGCGGTCCCGGTGCTGCGGATCTCCGTCAACGCCGGCAACAGCCTGGGCTCCTCCGGAGTCCACACGAACCTGCCGATCTCCATGACGATCGGCACCGGGTACGTCGGCGGATCGTCGGCGGGGGCGAACCTCCAGCCGGGCGATCTCGTCGACTGGACCCGGGTCGCCTACCACGTGGACGCGCCGTTCGGCGACTTCGCCGGGCTCGATCCGTGGTCGCCGCCCGACGGACCGGTCCCGCGCTATCCCGAGCCGTCCAACGCCCGCCGTACGTCCGCGGCCGCACCCGGGATGCCGTCCGGAGACCCGGGCGCGGGCCCGTCCGGCACGGGTTCGTCCGGCACGGCGCAGGACACGCTGCGCGACGAGATCAGGCGGCTGATCCTCGAAGAGCTCGCGTCGCTGGTGAGGTCCTGACATGGCCGAGTTGCGCTCCTTCATCTTCATCGACCAACTCCAGCCGCAGACCATGTGCTACCTCGGCACCTGGATGCGCGGCGCGCTGCCCCGGCTCAACCAGGCGGCGCAGATCATCGAGATCGCCCCGGGCCTTGACATCGAGCCGCTCACCGACGTGGCGCTCAAGCACGCCGACGTGAAGGCGGGCGTGCTGGTCGTCGAGAGGCAGTTCGGCTACCTGGAGTTCCACGGCCAGATCGGCGAGGTCAGGGCCGCGGCCGGGGCGGTGCTCGACGCGCTCGGCGCCACCGTCGCCGACGCGGTCGCCCCGCGCATCCTCGCCTCCGAGATCGTGTCGAGTCTGGACGGGCAGCACGCCTTCCTCATCAACCGGAACCGGGTCGGCTCGCTGGCGCTGCCGGGCGAGTCGCTGTTCGTCCTGGAATGCCAGCCCGCCTCGTACGCCATCCTCGCCGTCAACGAGGCGGAGAAGGCCGCAGAGGTGAAGGTCGTCGACTACCGCATGATGGGCGCGACCGGCCGGGTGTACCTGTCCGGCCGCGAGTCCGACGTACGGCAGGCCGCCGACGCCGCGCGGCAGGCCCTCGGCGACCGTGTGCCGTCACCGGGAGGCCGGAGATGACCGAGCCGGACGAGCTTCGCCTGCTGGTCAGGGAGGTCCTGCGCGACCTCCTGCCCGCGGTGCTTCCGGCCCTGGCGGGGCGGTCCGCCGCCGGTGCGACACCGGTCGCGGAGCCTGTCGTGGAGCAGGTCGCGGTCGGGGCCGACGGCGACCTCACCGCCTTCGCCCTGCGCGTCCTCGACCTCGCGGCCGATCCGGCGCGCAGCGCCGACCTGCGTGCCGGACGGCTCAGGTTCCGCCTGGATCCGCCACCCGCCCGGACGGAGGCACTCGCCGAGCCCGCCGAGCCCGCCGAGCCCACTGTGGCGGCGGCGGTTCCGCCGGAGGCCGTGCATCGTCACGAGAAAGGCGCCGTCACCGAGCGCCATGTCGCGGCCGCGGCGGCGGCGGGCGCGCGGCTGGTCCTCGGGCCGAGGGCCGTGCTCACCCCGCTCGCCAGGGAGCGGGTGCGCGCGAGCGGCCTCGCCGTGGAGAGGGAGGACTGATGCTGCGCGGCACCGTCACGGCCAGCGTGTGGGCCACCAAACGCATCGACGGCGTACCCGGAGGCGCCTTCCTCGAGGTCGAGCTCGACGGCGGGGCCGCCCTGGTCGCCTTCGACGTGCTCGGCACCGGCATCGGCGAGCGGGTCCTGATCGTCCAGGGCTCGGTGGCCGCCTCCTGGTTCTCCGCGCGGCAGATACCGCCGCCGATCGACGCACTGATCATCGGTTCCATCGACGACCCCCAATGAGCGGCATCCCCGCAAGCGACCCCGCCTGAAGGAGAAAACGACAATGGCGAACAACGCGATCGGCCTGATCGAGACCAAGGGTTACGTTGCGGCGCTCGCCGCCGCCGACGCCATGGTCAAGGCGGCCAACGTGACCATCGTGGGCCGCGAGCAGGTCGGCTCCGGGCTCGTGGCCGTCACCGTCATCGGTGACGTCGGCGCGGTCAAGGCGGCGACGGAGGCCGGCGCCGAGACCGCGTCCAACGTCGGCGAACTCGTCTCGGTCCACGTCATCCCGCGCCCGCACGCCGACCTGACGCGCGCCTTCAACGTCTCGACCGGTGAGTAGCGCCCCCGCCTCCCCCCGCCCCCGTGCGCGCGCCGCCAAGGCGGCGCCCGCCCCCGTGGAACCCACCCCCGGGACACCCGCGTCCGAGACCCCGCCCGCCGGCCGGCGGTCCGCGGAGTTGCGGGTCTACCTGCTGGTGGAGAACCTGCGGCGGCAGTTCACGGCGGCGATGGCGGCGCCCACCCGCGCCCGCGGCTACCCGCCGTACGAGGGGCAGCACGCGCTCATCGTCGAGGTCGCCCCCGGCCTGGCGATCGAGCGGGTCATCGACCTCGCGCTGCGCGCCGTACCGTCCGTCGAGCCCGGCATCCTGTTCGTCGAGCGGCAGTTCGGCGTGCTGGAGGTGCACGGCTCCTCCCTGGACGACGTACGGCGGGCCGGCCAGGCCATCCTCGACGGCATCGGCGCGTCGGCCGGAGACCAGCTCCGGCCGCGCATCCTCTACACCGACGTCATCGAGGAGATCACCGACCAGCACGCGGTGCTCGTCAACCGCAACCGGCAGGCGTCGATGGTGCTGCCGGGGGAGACGCTGCTGGTCTGCGAGATGACCCCTGCGCTGTTCGCGACCGTCGCGGCCAACGAGGCCGAGGCGGCCGCGCCCGACATCACCCTCGTCGACGTGCAGATGATCGGGTCGGCCGGGCGGCTGTACATCAGCGGCCGTCCCGGCTCCGTACGCGCGGCCCGCGACGCGATCGTCCGGGTCCTGGAGTCCGTCGAGGGCCGGGATCACTGACGAGGGCCGGGATCACTAAAAGGCGCCGGACGGCCCCGGCCGGCGCCTCGGCGAAGATCCGCGGAATGTACCCGGAAACGATCCAGGGACGTCCCGCGATGTGCGAAGGGCCACGACCTGGAAGCGGGCCGCGCCCGCGACCCACCCATAGGAGCCACGAGAGCCCTAGGAGAACGAATGCAGGTCCACGACCTGTCCGGGGGAGACGACGTGCTCGCCCGAATCGAGAGGGTCGCCCGCGGCGCCCTCCGGCGGTACGACGTCTCCGCAGACGCCGACGTGAGCCTCCTCAACGTCTCGGAGAACGCCACCTTCGCGGTGGACGACCGCGGATCCCGGACGATCCTGCGGGTGCACCGGCTCGGCTACCACTCGCCGGAGGCGATCGCCTCCGAACTCGACTGGCTGGGCGCGCTACGCGCCGAGGCCGGGATACGGACCCCCACGGTGCTGCCCGCCCGCGACGGATCGCGGGTCGTCACCGTGGAGGATCCGGGGGCCGAGCCGCGCCGATGCGTGATGTTCGAGTTCCTCCCCGGCGCGGAGCCCGCCGAGGACCGCCTGGTCGAGGAGTTCGAGCCGCTGGGGGCGATCACCGCGCGCATGCACCGGCACGCCCGTGGGTGGGCACGGCCGGCCGCGTTCACCCGCTTCCACTGGGACGCCGACGCCGCGTTCGGCCCGGCCCCCCGGTGGGGCAGATGGCAGGACGGCGTGGGCGTGGACCGCGAGGCCCTCGCCGTGCTCTCCCGGCTGGAGGCGGAGTTGCGCGACCGGCTGGCGAGGTTCGGCAGGGGGCCGGAACGCTACGGCCTGATCCACGCGGACCTGCGGCTGGCCAACCTGCTCGTCGACGACGCCGCCGGGACGAGCGTCATCGACTTCGACGACTGCGGCCTCGGCTGGTATCTCTACGACCTCGGCGCGGCCGTCAGCTTCATCGAGCACCATCCCCTGGTGCCGCGGATGATCGACTCCTGGGTCCGCGGCTACCGGACCGTGCTCGACCTCCCGCAGGAGGACGAGGACGAGATCTGGACGTTCATCATGCTCCGCCGCCTGCTCCTGGTCGCCTGGATCGGCTCCCATTCGGCCGCCGACGTCGCCGGGGAACTGGGCGCCGGATACACCCACGGCAGCTGCGAGCTCGCCGAGCGTTACCTCACCGGATCACTCTGAAACGGACTCTGAAGGAGTGCGTGTGTTCACCTCAGTCGCGGGTCGGTCGGTCGTCGTCACCGGCGGAAGCAAGGGCATCGGCAAGGGCATCGCGCGGGTCTTCGCCCGTGCGGGCGCGAACGTGCTGATCGTGGGCAGGGACGAGAGCGGCCTGAAGGCGGCGGCCGAGGAACTCGGCGCGACCCACGTCGTCGCGGACGTCTCCCGCGCCGACGACTGCGCGCGGATCGCGGAGACCGCCGCAGAACGGTACGGCGGCGTGGACGTCCTCTGCGCCAATGCCGGGATATTTCCTGACAAGAGGTTGGCGGACATGACCGAGGCCGACATCGACGAGGTCTTCGGCGTCAACCTCAAGGGCACCATGCTCACCGTACGGGCGTGCCTGCCCGCGCTGGAGGCGTCCGGACGCGGTCGGGTGATCCTGACGTCCTCCATCACCGGCCCCTTCACCGGGTTTCCCGGCTGGTCGCACTACGGCGCGAGCAAGGCGGGCCAGCTCGGCTTCATGCGTACGGCGGCGCTGGAGCTGGCGTCCAAGGGCATCACGGTCAACGCCGTCCTGCCCGGCAACATCATGACCGAGGGCCTGGCCGACCTGGGGGAGGAGTACCTGCGCTCCATGGAGGCCGCGATCCCGATGCGCCGGCTCGGCTCGGTCGAGGACATCGGCAACGCCTGCCTCTTCCTCGCCACCGACGAGGCGGCGTTCATCACCGGACACTCCCTCGTCGTGGACGGCGGCCAGGTCCTGCCGGAATCGCAGGAAGCACTCGACGTAGTGTGATCTAATCGGGCGGACCTATGGTTCTTCATGGTTCGTCATGGTTCGCCGCCGTTGAATGAGGTGAGTGAGGTGTCCCGCGACCTGGACGGTGAGTCCGCGGTCGATACGGCTCGGCAGGAGGTCCTCCGGCTGATCTCGACCGGCGAGCTCCAGCCGGGGCAGCGGCTCGGTTCCGAGCGGGAGCTCGCCGCCCGGATGGGCGTCAGCCGTACCACCCTGCGCACGGCGCTCGGCCTGCTCGAACAGGTCGGGGCCGTGCGCAGGGTGCCCGGCCGCGGCGGAGGCACCTTCGTCAGCGGCACCAAGGTCGAGCGCGACCTGTCGAGCGTCGTGGGCGTGCCCGACCTGCTGCGCGAGCAGGGGTTCACCGCCGGGTCGCGGGTGGTCAGGGCCACCATCGCGGGTGCCGACGAGCCGACGGCCGCGGCCCTCGGCATCCAGCCCGGCGACCTCGTGACCGAGATCGTCCGCATCCGGTTCGCCGACGGCGTCCCCCTGTCCCTGGAGCAGGCGCGGTTCCCCGCGATGCGCTTCCCCGGCCTGCTGGAGCAGCCGCTCGGCGGATCCGTCTACGAGCTGCTCGCCGGCCAGTACGGCGTACGCCCCGCTGCCGCGCTGGAGCGCATCGAGGCGGTGTCGGCGGGTGAGGAGGAGGCGGCGGTCCTCGGAGTCGAGCCGGGCGTCCCCGTGCTGGCCATCACCCGCACCACGTCGGACGAGCAGGGCGTCCCGTTCGAGTTCTCGCAGGACGTCTTCCGGGGCGACCGCACCCGCATCCTCGTCCATGTCAGCGGGGCGACCGGCACCACGCACTCGGCACGCGAGCAGGGACGGCTGGTCCGCTTCCCGGACGAGCGGCCCAAGGACTGACCGTCTCCGCGTGCCCCGCCGTACGCCGGGGTAGGGGTCGGGGGAGACCCGCGCGAGAGGAATCCCCGCCGTGGACCGCATCCCGCCGGACCGCATCCCGCCCGCCCCCGGCCCCATCAGGATCGCGAGCGCGCCCGTCAGCTTCGGCGTCTACGCGGCCGAGGGCGCGGCGATCGGCCCCGACGAAATGCTCGCCACGATGCGCGACGCCGGATACGCCGGCACGGACTCCGGCCCCATCGGCTATCTGGGGACCGGAGCGGAGCTGGCCGGGCGGCTCACGCGGTACGGCCTCGGCCTGGCGGGCGGCTGGGTGGACCTCCGATACGGCGACGCCGGCGGGTTCGAGGAGGACCTGGCCGCGCTGGACGCGGCCCTGGACGTCTTCGCCGGGGTCCCCGTGGACGACGCCAGGTTCGCGCCGCGGCCGACGCTCGCCTGCCCGCCGAACCTGGCCAGGTTCGCCCGGCCCGGGGCGCCGGTGGACCCGGGGCTCGGGCTGACCCATGAGGAGTGGGCGGGCTTCGCCGTCCGGGTGCTCCGCGCCGCCGCCCGGTGCAGAGACCGGGGCCTGGAGCCCGTCTTCCACCACCACCTCGGCACCGACGTGGAGACCTCCGGGGAGATCGAGCGGCTCCTCGAACTGACCGACGTGTCCCTCTGCCTGGACACCGGGCACCTGTGGCTCGCGGGCGGCGACCCGGTGGCCGCGATCGGCCGCTGGGCCGGCCGGATCCGGCAGGTGCACGTGAAGGACGCCTCCCGCGACACGCTCGCCCGGGTCCGCGCGGCGGGCGGCGACCTGTGGGAGGCCGTCCGCGGCGGGGTCTTCCCGCCGCTCGGCGCGGGTGACCTCGACGTCGAGGGCGTGGTCCGCGAGCTCGGGCGGGCCGGCTACGAGGGGTGGGTCGTCGTCGAGCAGGACGTCGCCGGCAGCGGCAGGGATCTCGGCCGGGTCGCCGCCGACCAGCGGGCCAACCTGGATCGGCTGGCCCGGGCGGGGCTGGTGGGCGGCTACACGGTCCGCTGACCCCGGGATCTCCTCGCGGATACCGGTTCGGGATGATTCGATCACGAATCGGTGACCGCTCCCCCCGAACGGCGATATTTCGTGCTTCGGCGCGGCAGGGTGGAAGCCATCCCCACACGATGGAGGCGACAGGTGGCTCTGGCTCGGGTGGCGCGGCTGCCCGCCTCGGCGGCCCTGCCGTACGCGCTGCGACGGGACACGACGGGCGCGGCGGCACGGGAGCAGGCCCTCGCGGCCTTCCGCGGGGCGCACAGGACGACCACGGTGGCGAAGGTTCTCGCGACCGCGTCCCGGGTGGCGACGCGCAAGCGGCCGGTCGCCGCGCTCAACGGCGTGGCCGCGAGCGACTGGTTCTGCTTCGACGCCAAGGACGACGCCACCGAGAAGTGGTACCCCCAGGGCCTGTCGTGCGGCTCCGACGCCGGACTGAGCAGCCCGTCGGCGTTCGCGGTCAGCTGGTACTGGAAACCCGACCCCACGGCCGAGCCGGAGCGGGGCATCCGGGTCAGCTTCCTCAACGTGGCCACGCTCCGGTACGCCCACGTGCTGCTGGTGGAGCCGGACGCCGACGGGAACCCCACGCCGATCAACGTGCACGCGGGCGGGCTCGTCTGGTACAAGAACCTGCTCTACGTGCCCGACACCACGGGCGGCCTGCGGATCTTCGACCTGCGCGACCTGAGCGAGGGCGGGCTCTTCGGCTACTCGTTCATGCTGCCGCAGTCGGACATGTGGCGCTGCGACCCGGCGCTCGGCGCGAGGTTCTCGTTCGCCTCGCTGGACCGGAGCGCCGACCCCGTCCTGCTCGTGTCCGGCGAGTACCTCACCTCGGGCACCGGGCGGGTGGTCCGCTGGGCCCTCGCCGCCGACGGCACCCTCGCGGCCGACGCGGACGGCACGGCCGTTCCGGTCGACGCGTACAACAGCCCCGGCCAGAAGATCCAGGGCGCGGTCTCCTACAAGGGGCGCTGGTACTTCAGCCAGTCCGGCGGCACCGGCGCGAACGACCGGCTGCTCACCGCGCTCCCCGGGCAGGCCGTACAGGAGCGCAAGTACCCCAAGGGGCCGGAGGACCTCACCGTGTGGCGGGGCAAGAACACGGTCTGGACCGTGGCCGAGAAGCCTAGGGGCCGGGTCATCTTCGGCGTCCCCTTGTAACCCGCCGTCACCACGTATCGTGGCCGCATGGTGCTCGAACCCGGCGGCAGGGACGTGAAGATCACCAACCCGGACCGCGTGGTCTTCCCGCGGACGGGACACACCAAGCGCGACCTGGTCGCCTACTACCAGGCGGTGGCCGAGGGGGCCCTGCGCGGCGTCGCGGACCGTCCGGTGATCCTCAAGCGGTACGTCCACGGCGTCGAGGACGCGCCGTTCTTCCAGAAGCGGGCACCCGCGAAGCGGCCCGAGTGGATCGAGGTCGTGGAGTTCTCCTACCCCTCCGGGCGCAGCGCCGACGAGGTGGTCGTCCGCGATCTCGCGCACCTCCTCTGGACGGTCAACCTGGGCTGCGTCGACCTCAACCCCCATCCCGTACGCGCGGCGGACCTCGACCACCCCGACGAGCTGCGGATCGACCTGGACCCGGTGCCCGGCGTCGGGTGGGAGCAGATCGTCAGGGTCGCCCTGCACGCCAGGGACGTGCTGGAGGACCACGGCCTGGCCGCCTGGCCCAAGACGTCGGGCTCGCGCGGCTTCCACGTCTACTCCCGGATCGCGGCCCGGTGGACGTTCCGCGAGGTACGGCGGGCCGCCGAGGCGGTCGCCCGCGAGGTGGAGCGGCGCGCCCCCGAGATCGCGACCAGCCGCTGGTGGAAGGAGGAGCGGCAGGGCGTCTTCGTGGACTACAACCAGAACGCCAGGGACCGGACCGTCGCCTCGGCGTACTCGGTGCGGCCCACCGGTCACGTCTCCACACCCCTCCACTGGGACGAGGTGGAGCGGTGCCGCCCGGACGCGTTCACGCTCACCACCGTCCCCGACCGCCTCGCCGGGGCCGGCGACCCCTGGGCGCCCATGGACGAGACGGCCGGATCGCTGGACGGGCTGCTCGAACTCGCCGAGGCGCAGGGCCCCCGGCCCGCGCCCGCCAAAGCAGCCAAAGCAGCCAGCGCAGCCAAAGCGGCCAAAGGGGCCGAACACGGCGGGGACTCCTCGGACTCCGGGGAGACCAGGGGCCGCCGCCGCTCGGTCATGCCCCTCATCGAGATCGCCCGCGCCGAGACCGTGGACGAGGCCATGGCCGGGTTCGAGCGCTGGAAGGCCCGCCATCCCGGCGCCGCCCGCCTGCTCAGGCCCGCCGACGTGCTCGTCGACTCCATGCGCGGCCGCAGCTCCACCTGGACCCGGATCCGGGTGAACCTCCAGCACGTCCCCGAGGCGGAACGGCCCGCCCAGGAGCCGCTCGACGTCGACTACGACCCCTGGCGCGGCCGGTAGACCTCCCACAGCTCGCCCAGGAAGAACCGGCCGAACCTGGCCAGCGCGGCCGTGCCCCCCGGCCCCTCCGTACGGAACGTCGTGAGCATCCGGGCCAGGTCGGACGGCAGCACGTGCAGCGTTCCCGCCGCGAGGACCGGCGCGCCGTCGTCCTCCTTCTCGTCGGCCGGACGGCCGTCGAGCAGCCGCGCGAGCATCGTCGTGGTGTCCGGCCACACCCGGGTCGGCGGGCCCGGACGCACGTCCTTCCAGCCCACGAGGGTGCGGGGCCGGCCCTCGCCGTCGGTGAACTGCAACCGGTAGCGCATCTCCCTGCGGTCCGGGCTGTCGCCCGGGGCGAAGAGGTTGAACCAGCCCCGCTCGACCGGACGCCGGCCCCCGCATGTGGCGGCGTCGATCCATCCCTCGGCCCGGGCGGGATGCTCCGGCTCGGCCAGGAAGCGGTCCACGTCGTCGGCGGTGACCGTCAGCCGGAACGCGAACCGGCCCCCCTCGGGCATGCCGTCGAGCTCGCGCGGGTCGGTCGCGCCGGGGGCGAGGAAACCGCGCATCTCCTCCACGAACGACAGCGACGTGCGCCCGCCCGCCCGGTCCGGGCCACCCAGATGGGCCGGTCCGTCCAGGCGGTCGCACGCCGCGTCTCCCCCCACACCCGCCGTGAGGACCGGTGGCCCGGCCTCCAGCAGGCGCGTACACATGCGGTCCGCGAGGGCCGCGATCGTGAGCGACGGGTTCGCCCCCACCGGGCCCGGCATCGCGGCCCCGTCCGCGACGAACAGGCCGGGGAAGCCGAAGACCTCGCCGTGGGCGTCACACACCCCCTCACCGGGGTGGCGGCCCATGGGCGCGCCGCCGAGCGGATGCACGGTGATCGTCCGCTCGCGGTGCCGCGCCGGGCTGTCGGCGTACTCGGCCCCGAGGACATGGCCGATCCGCCGCATGGTGGCCCGCACCCGCTCGACGTACACCTCGCTCGTCTCCGCCGTCCACACGACGTCGAGCCGCCCGTCCCTGAGCCTGAGCTCGCCGTCCGGAACGTCCCTGCCCATGCCGAGCAGCGGCAGCGAGCTCCCCGAGAGGTCGCCCGGCCCGAGCAGCGCGGCGATCTCCGCCGACATGTTGGTGTCGTGCCCGGCCAGGGCGCGCAGCCGGTCCACGACGAAGCGGGCCACCCGGCCCAGCTCGCCGCGCACGTCGGCGCCCTCGACCAGCCAGTCGACGAACCCCGGATAGCCGCCCTCCTCGATGTAGGCCCCCCGGCCTCCCTCGCCGTCCGGCAGCCGGATGGCGCTGGTGATGACCGGCCCGTGGCTGGCGCTGACCGGCAGAGTGCGGCTGCGGTCCCTGGCCCGGAGCAGGAAGGAGAGGATGTCGCCGTTGCCGGAGAACCGGGTGCCGAGCGTCCCGCTGAGGCCGGGCAGGCGCGCCCGGTTCTTCAGCAGCAGGTACGACGTCCCGAGCGTGCCCGCGGCGAGCACGAGACGATCACACGTGATCGTGCCCGCGGATCGCCGATCCGGATCGGCGGGGTCGTGCCGCACGTAGTCGACCGCGTACCCGCCGCCGTGCCCGCCGCCGTGCCCGCGCCCATGTCGTGGCCCGATCGTCTTGACCTCGTGCAGGGTGCGCAGGTCGGCGCCGTGGTGCCGGGCCGCGGCGAGGTAGGTGTGGTCGAGGCTGTTCTTGGCCCCGTCGTTGCAGCCGATGTCGCACTCGCCGCACAACCGGCAGGTACGGCGCAGCACGCCGTGCATGCTGCCGTAATGGGGGTCGGCGACGGGCAGTCCGAGGCCCGGCTCCGCGCCGGGGGAGGGGGCGAAGCTGATCGCCAGCGGCGGCAGCCGCCAGTCGAGGCCCAGCTCGGCCGCCGCGTCCCGCATCGCCCCGGTCTTGAGCGTGCCCGAGTAGGCGGGCCGGTCGAACGGGTACGGCGTGACGCCGATCATGCGCTCCACCGCGTCGTAGTGCGGGTCGAGGTCGGCGCGGCTCACCGGCCAGCACTCGTACCCGCCGCCCGGCAGCGGCTCCTCGTGGACGAAGGTGTTCTCGTCCTTGCGCAGCAGCACGTTGGCGTAGATCAGCGAGCCGCCGCCGAGGCCGCTCGCCACCACCGAGTCGCAGTCGCGGAAGCTCCACACGTCGAACATGCCGTACAGGTTCTCGGCCGGGTCCCAGAAGGCGCGGCCCATCTGTGAGGGGCTGCGCGGGAAGGATCCCGGCGGGTACGGCCGGCCGCGCTCCAGCACGACCACCGAGAGTCCGGCCTCGGCGAGCCGGTAGGCCGTGACAGAGCCGCCGAAACCGGAACCGACGACGACGACGTCCACATGTTCGGTGTCAGATGCCACGTCAGTGCCGCTTCAGGAAGTCGAGGATGCGGGGGAACACGTCCACGTGCGCGTTCTTGCCGATCATCGGGTCGATGTGCCCGTAACCGGGCAGGATCTCCAGCTCGTGCCGCCCGGGCGCGGCCCGCTCCAGGATCCGGTGGGCGACGATGTTGGAGTCGGTGAACACGTCGTTGTGGTCGCCCGTCAGGAAGAGGATCGGCGTGGTGACCCGCCCCGGGTTCGCCAGGTGGTGCGCGAGATAGTCGCCGGGGAGGCCGGCGTGCCGCGGGTCGCCGGGATCGTGCCGCACCACCCGCCCCGCCGTGACCATCGCCGCGACGTGCCGGTAGTAGTGCAGGCCGGACGCGCCGTTCAGGTCGGCCAGCCGCTCGTGCACGTGCGTCTCCGGGCGGAGGTTGCCGTGCCGGTACATCGCGGGCCTGCCGCTGCCCCACATGAAGCTCTGCATGTGGCAGGCCGGCTCCCGGCACTCGGGATGGGCCAGCGAGATCGCCCCGGCCAGCAGGCGACGGCGGGAGAGCGGCGGCGCGTCCGCGAACCGCGGGTCCAGGCAGGACAGGCCGACCGCGTGCTCCAGGAGGGCGGGGCCGAGCCTCAGCTTGAGCCGCGCCCACGGGTGGACCCGCGGGATCGGCCCGACGCTGTTCGCGACCAGGCTGGCGACGCCGCCGCCGGGACCGTCGTCATCGGTGTCAAGCGCGCCCCCGAACAGGCTCATGTGGAACGACACCGACCCCAGGCAGTGCGCGATCACGTGGATCCGCCGCGCCCCAACGTGGCGGCGGAGTTCACGTAACGCGGCCGGGTGGTCGAAGTGCGCGATGTCGTCCAGCGTGTGCCTGCGCGTCTCGACGTTGTACGGGAACCGGTTGCTCATCCGGAAGTCGAGCGCCCAGACGTCCCCGAACCCGTTGCCGTGCAGGAACCTGACCAGGTTCGTGTGCTCCGGCATGATGAACATGTCGCTGGACGAGGTCAGTCCGTGGACCAACAGCACGACGTCGCCCTCCGACGCGCCCGCGCCGGGGTCGAGGAACCGGGTCAGTGTGAGCCCGAGATCGTCCTCGGTCGTGAACGGGTGGACCGACACGGTCGCGCCGGACACACCGTCCAGCGTGAAACGCGGAATGCTGTGGCCCATCTCGTTACTCCTCCTTGACGGCGTTCATGTTCCCAACACCGCGGGTATCGGCGGCATCGTGGAAAACCCGTACATCTCCCGTACAGACGTCACTCAGGTTCAAGGGAGTTCCGTACGCGCCGCACGCGCCGCACGCGCCGCACGCGCCGCACGCGCCGTACGGGCCGGCTCGGATCAGCCGGAACGGCTCAGGGCCGTCGCCACGCCGACCCGCGACGAGACGTCGAGCTTGGCGAAGATCCGCGAGAGGTGCGTCTCGACGGTCCTGACGCTGAGGAACAACCGCTGCGCGACCTGCTGGTTGGTGAGCCCGTCGGCGACCAGCATGGCCACCTCCAACTCCCTCGGAGAGAGCCCGAACGGCGTGTCCGCCTTCCCGGCGGGCGCGCTCGCCACCCGCACCCCGAGGCGGCGCAGCTCGCGGTCGGTCCGCGCCTTGAGGTTCCGCGCGCCGCACGCGTCGAAGGCGGCGGCCGCGGCCTTCAGGTCCTCCCGCGCCCGCGCCCGCTCCCCGGCCTCCAGGTGCGCCAGACCGGCGACCAGCAGGGCCCGCCCGGCGTCGAGCCGCCGCTCCGCCACGGCCAGCAGGCCGGCCGCCTCCCGCGCGGCCGCCGCGGCGCGGGCCGGTGCGTTCGCCCGCAGCGCGTGCGCCCGGGCGAGCGGGATGAGCCCACGGAAGGCGGGCAGGCCGGGATCCTCGAGCGTGGCGGCCCGGTCCGCCCAGGCCGCCGACTGGTCCTGGCGTCCGAGCTCCGCCGCCGCCCGCGCGAGCGTCTCGCAGCAGAGCAGCAGCGTCCCCCGGTCCAGCCGGGGCGCGGAGAACCTGTCACAGGCGTCCAGCACGGCCTCCGCGCCCTCCTCCAGGCGACCGGCGTTGATCAGGGCCTGACCCCGCGCGTGCCGGGCCATCGCCCCCCAGACCTCCCCGCCGCCCACGCCGCGCTGTACCGCCTCCTCGCCGGCCAGGATCGCCGCGTCGTCGTCACCGGACCAGGACGCGGCGAGGCAACGCTGGGTGAGCGCGAAGACGAGCTGCTGCCCGGAGTCGAGCAGCCGCGCCTCACCCTCCGACTCCTCCGCGGTCGCCAGGGCGTCGGCCAGCCGGCCGGCCATGACCAGGGTTCGCGCCTTGCCCGCCAGAAGGTGCGTCAGGATGTAGCTCTGCCCGGTCGCCGCGGCCACCGCCGCCGCCCGGTCGAAGTGCCGCAGGGCCTCGCCGTACCTGCCGAGGTTCATCTCGGCCCAGCACAGCCACGAGATGGCGTCCAGCCACTCGGCCAGGTGGTCGTCGGGTGCGGCGGCCATCAGCCTCCCGGCCGACTCGGCGTAGCGCACGGCCTCGTCCGTACGGCCCGCCGCGTACGCCGACATGGGCCGCAGCGCCGCTACCGCCACCGCGAGGCCGGGCTCCCAGTCCTCCGCGGCGTCCGGCATCAGGTCGAGTACGGCCTGCGCCGCGTCGAAGTCGACCCGCATGAGGCTCTCGGCGACCAGCCGCATGCGCAGCGGAACGGCGGCGGCCGCCCGCGGGTTGGGCATCCGGCCCAGCTCGTCGAGGAGCAGGGCGCGGGCCTCGTGCGGGCGGTCGAGCTGGCGCTCCATCAGCGCGCACAGCCGCGCCGCTCTGCCTCTTCGGGGATAGTCGTCGCCCGGCAGCATGCGCAGGAGCTCGCGGGCGGTGTCCCGGCCCTCCGCCAACCTGCCGCTGACGCCCTGGGCCCGGCTGAGCTCCAGCAGCAGCTCCATGCGGGAGTCGCGGGTGGCGGGGGCGTCGGGCATCAGCCGTACCGCCGCCTGCAGCCAGTGCGCGGACGTGGCGGGCGCGTGCGCGGCGACCGCGCGGGCCGCGTCGACCAGCACCTCGACGGCGCGCTGGTCCCCGAACGACCCAGAACGCTCCAGATGGCCCGCCTGCGCGACGGCGGGCGCGCCCAGCGCGGCCAGCCTGGCGGCGATCCGCCCGTGCGCGGCCACCCGCCAGCCGGCCGCCGCCGACTCGTAGACGGCGCGCCGGACCAGCGGATGGCGGAACCGGAACCGGCCGCCGTGCGCCCGGACGATGTCGCGCTGGGCCAGCTCGTCCAGAGCGTCGAGCGCGGACGCCCTGGGGACCTCGGCCGCGACGGCGGCGATGGCCGGGTCGAACTCGTCGGCCGCGACGGCGGCGCCCTGCGCCACCAGCAGGGCGCCGGGGGACAGCTCGCCCAGCTCGACCTGGAGCGCCGCGAGCACGGTGGGCGGCAGCGCCCCCATCGCCTCGGGCGCGTCGCCGTCCATCCTGGCCAGCGCCTCAAGGTAGAAGGGGTTGCCCCCGCTCGCCTCGTACAGGGCCCGGCCGCGCCCCTTGCTGAACCGCGGGCCGAGGAGTTCGTCGGCCTCCTCCGGGGCGAGGGGACCGACCGTGATCTCGTGGCCGCGCGCGCCCGCGCCCAGGGGCAGCGTCGCCAGCCGCGGCGGCGCCTGGGCCGGGCGGAAGGCGACCGCGAGCAGCACCGGCCCGGCCGGCGGGTGGCGCGTGACGTGGTCGAGGAACTCCAGCGAGCTCTCGTCGGCCCAGTGCACGTCGTCGAGGATCAGCACGAGCCCGCGCGGCGCCGACAGCGTGTCGACCATCTGCCGCACGGCGCGGTAGAGCCGGTAGCGCGCCAGGCCGCCCCGATCCGGGCCCGGCTCCCCGGACTCCTCCGGCGCCCCGGAACGCGCGGGTTCCGCGTGGTGCCCGGTGTGATGCGAAGTGAGGGAGGGGAACACCGTCGCCAGCAGCCGGGCCGTCGTGGGTCCGAGAATGTCCGTGATGTCCGCGCGCCGGGTCTCCAGATGGTCGTCGAGCGCGTCCACCAGCGGGCTGAACGGCATCATCTGCTCGAACTCGGCGGCCCGGCCCCACATCGTGACGCGGCCGAGGTCCGCGGCCATCGTGGCGAGCTCACCGAGCAGCCGGGTCTTGCCCGCCCCGGGCTCGCCCGCCAGCGCGAGAAACCGGAACCCGTCCCGCCCGATCGCGCCGAGCGCGTCGTGCAGGGCGCCCAGCGCGTCCCGCCGTCCGACCAGCGGCGTGGGAGCGCCCGGTACGGCTGGCCTGGCCGTACGACCCTCCATGCCCACCCCAACAACGACGCGTTCCGCGTCACGACGAGTTCACGCCGACATCATTGGTAAGGCACTTTACAGATCTTGTCCCGCGATAGCAGTACATATCATCCGGAATTGCACAAAATCCACTCTGTGTGGCACTGTCCGGCTCTGATCCGGGCCCGCGGATCGGATCGCGGGCCGGTGGCGGTGGTCAGGGGACCGGTGGGGCCTCCGGTGCCCGTTCGTATCCCTGCTCCAGTCTCCGCTCCAGCCGGAACAGGTGCCAGTAGCCGATCGAGACGCCCCACACGACGACGAACAACCCGACGATGACGAAGCCGACGTTGTTGAGGTCGAGTCCGGAGATCCACGCCGTCACGGGATTGTCCAGGCCGAAGTCGTCGCGCAGGATCGCCACCAGCTCGATGCTCCCGATGACCAGCGCGACCGCGACCGAGAGCCCGGTGACGGTGATGTTGTAGTACACCTTGCGGATCGGATTGGCGAACGCCCAGCCGTACGCGACGTTCATGAAGGTGCCGTCGATCGTGTCGAGCAGCGTCATCCCGGCGGCGAACAGCAGCGGCAGCACGATGATCACATGCCAGGGCAGCCCGCCGACGGCGCCGGTTCCGGCCAGGACGAGCATCGTGACCTCGGTCGCGGTGTCGAATCCCAGCCCGAACACGAGCCCGAGCGGGAACATCTGCACCGGGCTCCGGACGGACCGGGTGAGCCCGCCGAGGAAGCGGTTGAGGAACCCCCGGCTGTTGAGCCGGTTCTCCAGCTCGGCCTCGTCGAAGTCTCCCCTGCGCATCCTCCGGAACACCTTCACGATGCCGATCAGGGCGGCGAGGTTGAGCAGGCCGATCAGGTAGAGGAAGCCGGCCGAGACACTGGTGCCCATGAAGCTCAGCACGTGGTGGGCCGTGGACCGCTCGGAGGTCAGCATCCCGACCCCGCGCGCTCCGACCAGGATGATCAGCGCCAGGATCAGGACCACGCTGGAGTGGCCGAGCGCGAACCAGAAGCCCACCGACACCGGTTTGCGCCCGCCGTCGTTCATCAGTTTGCGCGTGGTGTTGTCGATCGCCGCGAGGTGGTCCGCGTCGAACGCGTGCCGCATGCCGAGGGTGTAGGCGGTGACGCCCAGTCCGAGCCCGAAGACCTGGGAGCCGATCGTGTAGTGCCCCGGCAACACGCCCAGCAGCAGCGTGCCCCATGCGACGGCATGAAGAAGGACGATCACCGCGGCCATCGCGCCGATGCGGGTCCAGTCCCGCCGGTCGATGCCTTTGTGAGGATTCGCGGTGATCGTCCCAGCTCGATCAGAGAGCACGTCTACACCATTTCCAGGCGGGCGCGTACCTCTTTCATCTTCGCCCGGAGCTCCTCTTCGGTGATGACGTCCCGGTCCATGAGCGAGTGCGCGACGATCAGGGCCGAGCGCGTGTGAACGGGGAACCGGGCGTAGACCGACTCGCCGAGACGGTCCTCCGCCTGGCGGCGCTCCAGGTTGTCCAGCGTCCCCCCGGAGGAGAGGCACTCGCAGGTCGCCTGCATGGCGGACTCCCAGGGAGCGGGCGTCCGCTCACCGCACACCAGATCGGCACTCGTGCGTTCCTCCACGTCGCCCAGGGTGCTCATGAGCACGTCGTACGGGCGGTTTCCGCCGCTCATCGCTTCTTCCCCCCGCTCCGTCCCTTGGGCTGCTTGGGGACCTGGGAGGCGGTCACGTCCGCGCGCGGCAGCGCGACCCCGATGAGGCAGTCGCGGGTGACGATGGCGGCGAGCTGGTCCTCGTTCCATCCGTCGGTGCCCTCGGGCCGCATGGGCATCACCATGAACCGCGACTTCTGGTTGGAGTCGTGCACCCGCACCTCGACGTCCGGCGGGAGGTGCAGGCCGAACTCGGCGAGCACCTGGCGCGGCCAGCGGACCATCCGGCGGCGGTAGTTCGGCGTCCGGTACCAGTCCGGCGACATCCCGAGAACGGGCCGGGGATAGCACGAGCACAGCGTGCACACGATCACGTTGTGCACCTTCGGCGTGTTCTCCAGGACGTAGAAGAAGGTGTAGTCGCTGGGCGTCCCCTGGCCGGTCGGCTGGAGCCAGTCGACGCCCACCTCCTTGCTGGTCTCGGTGCCGTTGCTCAGCAACCGCTCCTTGAACGCCGGGTCCAGCCAGCTCCTGGCGGTCATCCGGGAGCCCACGGTGTACGTGCGGGCCTCCGCCCATTCGGAGAACCGGCGGTGGTCGTCCGCCGAGAACAGTCCCTTCTCGATCGCGAGTTCGCGCACCGCGAGTTCGAGGACCTCGAACTCGGTGAGCGGCGACTCCTCGAGCGGAGCGTGGCTGTGCGTCGTGCTCATTTCTTCCCCTTGCCTGCTGGTTCGAGCCACATCTCCGAACACTCGGTCTCGAGCGTGTCGACCTCGAAGCCGGTGTAGTCCGGCCAGAGGTCGGTCTGCTTGAAGCGCACGACGTAGAAGGGGGTGTACCGCCCGTTCTCCATGATGCCGAACGCCTCGTCCTCGGGAACGATCCACGCGGGCCGGTGCTCCACCACCGTGCCGGTCTGGCCGCGGGTGAAGCCCTGGGTCCGGGTGTGGAACATCGTCGTCGCGTCACGAACGGTGACCCTGTCGCCGACCTGGAACCGCGGGGTCATCGTCTTCATGAGCGCTTCCTTTCCAGGCGGGTCCGCACCTCGTCGATCTTTTGGCCGAGTTCGTCGGTGGTGATGAGTCCCCGGTCGACGAGGGCCTTCGCCGCCACCGTGATCCACCGGGCGTAGTACGGGAGCCCGAAGTACTGCGTCGCGCCGAGGTCGTTCTCGCGGCGCCGCCGTTCCTCGGAGTTCCACACCCCACGCCATCCGAGGCATTCGCAGGTGAGGTAGGTGTTCATCTCCCAGTCCTCCTCACCCTTCTCCGTGAACGGAACGGGGGTGTCGGGCTGGCCGCCGACGTCGTGGAGCACCTTGCGCAGGGCGTCGTACAGCTCGTTGGAGATCTCGTACGGAGAGTCCAGCGGAAGGCGATCCGCGGGGCTCAGGTTCGAGGCCTGTCGCTGCAGTTGGTCGTACTGCGTCGAGGTCGTTGCCATTGAAGTCTCCGTTCATTCGGAGAATCGGTCTGAGGGCAGATACCCGTGTGGCCGTCCCGGGCGTCCCGCGAAACGCATTCTTGGCATCGGGATGCGATTTCTTGCCGGGTTCGCCGCGGGGTTTTCCCCGGCCCTCGCGCGATGTTCCGCGCCGTCCACCCTGCCGGGACCGCAGGGCGCACACGACCGCTCCCAGCCCGTGTTCCCGAGGTTCGTGACGATCGTCTTCGCAGGTAGGCGGCCTAATGTGGCCCAGTACACGACGCCGGTCCTGTCGAGTCAAGCAGCCGGGGGATCCATGGGGATGGATCGAAACGGGGAGAAGAGTCCGGCGGAAAACCAGACGGATCCTTTCCGCCCCGATGCCGCCGCCCGGTTGCCGTCCCGCGTTTTCCGGCGCGCGACGAGAATCGCCGGGCCCTGCCATCCAGGCAATTCAGGAACGCCCCGTCGCGATGCATTTGCTCTCCGCCGAGAGAAGGTGGAGGAAAAGCAGAGGACCCCGGAACCTTTCGGCCCGGGGTCCTCGACGCTGGTGGACGATACTGGGATTGAACCAGTGACCTCTTCCGTGTCAGGGAAGCGCTCTCCCGCTGAGCTAATCGTCCGTGCAGGAACTGCGAGCGGAAGACGGGATTCGAACCCGCGACCCTCACCTTGGCAAGGTGATGCTCTACCACTGAGCCACTTCCGCGCGATCTCCGAGGTCTCCCTCGGCGACGCCTTCTTTACTTTAGCGGATCAGACGGGGTGTCCGTGCCATCCGCCAGAGGTGGAGACGGGATTTGAACCCGTGTACGCGGCTTTGCAGGCCGCTGCCTCGCCTCTCGGCCACTCCACCAGGATCGTACGTCGTCAGCACACGAGGTGCCCGCCGACGAACCCGAGCGGAAGACGGGATTCGAACCCGCGACCCTCACCTTGGCAAGGTGATGCTCTACCACTGAGCCACTTCCGCGTGCTTCCGGGAGAACTCCCGGCCACGCGGAAGACTCTATCGCCTTCCGGCCCCTGCCCGTGCAACGACGAGCGCGGGCCGCGCCGGATCGGGAACCGTGTCCGTTTTCTCGGCCGGTGGAATCCGCGCCGTTGACCCCCGGCGCGGGCGTACGGCCTGCGCCGCCTCACGAGCACCACGATCACTCGCCCGGCGGACTTTCCCAGAGCATCGCGACCTGATGATCGAGAGTGTGCGCCAGGGGGCGGCGCTGCTCCGCTGACGGACCACGACGGCGGCCGAGAACCCGCACGCGACGATCTCGGGGGGCTCTGAGATACTGATCCTGCCCGATTTCGGGCACGAAACTTGGTGTTCCACATTCGCCCTCCGTAAGGTCCTGCTCTGTGTCGACGCAACGGCATCCCCATGAGGACCTCATCGCTCACCTGACCCGGACGACCGCGCTCGGTCCCGGAGAAGCGGCGCGTGTGGTCGCCGACGTGCTCATCTACTTCGGTGAGCCCGTCGACGACTACGTGCGGCGCCGCCACGGTGAGCTCAAGTCGAAGGGGTTCTCCAACGACAAGATCTTCCCGAGGATCTCGGCAGAGCTCTCGGGAAGGCGCGTCGCGGCACCGGAGCTGTCTCTACGCCAGCTGCGCCGGATCGTCTACGGATAGGAGCGGATATGTGCGGAATCGTCGCTTATGTCGGGCCAAAGGACGCGGCCCCCATCCTGCTCGAAGGGCTCCAGCGACTGGAATACCGCGGATACGACTCCGCGGGCCTCGCCGTGGTCAACGGCAAGTCGCTGAAGATGCGCAAGGTCAAGGGCCGGGTGGCCGACCTGGCGGAGGCCGTACCCGCCCGGTTCAAGGGCGCCTGCGGCATCGGGCACACGCGGTGGGCCACGCACGGCGTGCCGAGCGACGTCAACGCGCACCCGCACCTGGACCATGAGCAGCGGATCGCGGTGGTCCACAACGGGATCATCGAGAACGCCGACGCGCTGCGGCAGCGGCTGGAGGGCGAGGGTGTCACCTTCGAGAGCGAGACCGACACCGAGGTCCTCTGCCACCTGATCGCGCGGACCGTCAAGGAGACCGACTCCCTGGACGACGCCGTCCGCCGCGCGCTGAAGAGCGTCGTCGGCACGTACGGCATCGCCGTCATCGACGCGCAGCGCCCCGGCGAGATCGTCGTGGCGCGCAACGGCAGCCCGATCGTCCTCGGCATCGGCGAGAAGGAGATGTTCGCCGCCTCCGACGTCGCCGCGCTGGTCCGCTACACCCGGCAGGTCGTCCACCTGGAGGACGGCGAGCTGGCGGTACTGCGGGCCGACGGCTTCCACACGTTCACCAGCGACGCCAGGGAGACCGCGAAGGAGCCCTTCACGGTCGACTGGGACACCGGCCACTACGACAACGGCGGCTACGAGCACTACCTGCTGAAGGAGATCTCGGAGCAGCCCGACACGGTGGCCCGCACGCTGCGCGGCCGCATCGACGACCGTTTCCACATCGCTCACCTCGGCGGCCTCAACATGGACGCCAGGGAGACCCGGTCGTTCCGCCGCGTCAAGATCATCGGCTGCGGCTCCGCGTACTACTCCGGGCAGATCGGGGCGCAGCTCATCGAGGAGCTGGCCCGCATCCCCGCCGACGCCGAGCCCGCCTCCGAGTTCCGGTACCGCAACCCGGTCGTCGAGCCCGACACGCTCTACGTCGCGATCAGCCAGTCGGGGGAGACGTACGACACGCTCGCCGCCGTCCAGGAGCTCAAGCGCAAGGGTGGCCGGGTCCTGGGCATCGTCAACACGGTCGGCAGCGCGATCGCCCGCGAGTGCGACGGCGGGCTCTACCTCCACGCGGGCCCCGAGGTGTCGGTGGCCTCGACGAAGGCGTTCACCTCGACCGCCGTGTCCTTCGCGCTGCTCGCCCTGCACCTGGCGCGGGTGCGCGACCTTTCCCCCGCGGACGGCCGGCGGATCTGCGAGGGCCTGCGCAAGCTGCCCGAGCAGATCGAGCAGATCCTCAAGCTGGACGAGCACATCAAGACGCTCGCCGAGAAGTACGCCCAGGCGCCCAGCATGATGTTCGTCGGCCGGGTCCGGGGCTATCCGGTGGCGCGCGAGGGGGCGCAGAAGCTCAAGGAGATCTCCTACGTCCACGCCGAGGCGTATCCGGCGAGCGAGCTCAAGCACGGTCCGCTCGCCCTGATCAGCCACGAGCTGCCGACCGTGGCGATCGTCCCCGACGACGAGCTGCTCGACAAGAACCTGACCACGCTGGGCGAGATCCGGGCGCGCAGCGGCCGCATCCTGATGATCGGCCACCGTACGGCGGACGCGGCCGACGACTGCGTCGTGGTGCCCAAGAACGAGACCGAGCTGGACCCGATCCTGCTGACGATCCCGCTCCAGCTCTTCGCCTACCACGCCGCCGTCGCCCTCGGCCGGGACGTCGACCGGCCGCGCAACCTGGCCAAGAGCGTCACCGTCGAGTAGGCGCCCGTGCCCGGCACCTGAACATGCGGCTACGGCTCCCGCCCCCGTCTTCCCGGGGCGGGAGCCGTACGTGTCAGGCGGGCGGGCGGGTCACCGGCGGGGTCAGGACGTCACGGCGCACCGCCCGCGGTCCTTCCTCACCGGCCCGTCGGCGTTCGGCCGCACGTCGAAGTCGAAGATCTCGGTCGGCAGGTAGAGGGTGCAGCACGCGTTGGGGATGTCGACGATCCCGCTGATCCGTCCCTCGATGGGCGCCGAGCCGAGGAGCAGGTACGCCTGCTCGCCGGAGTAGCCCCACGTCTTCAGGTATTCGATCGCGTTCAGGCACGCCCTGCGGTAGGCGACCGTCGCGTCGAGGTAGTGGTTGGTGTCCGTGTCGTGATCGACCGAGATCCCGACGAAGGAGAGGAACTCGGAGTACCGCGGCTCGACGTTGCCCGGCATGAAGATCGGGTTGGTGGTGACCCCGTACTTCGCCATGCCGCCCTTGATCAGATCGACGTGCAGGTCGATGAAACCGCCCATCTCGATCGCGCCGCAGAAGGTGATCTCCCCATCGCCCTGGCTGAAGTGCAGGTCGCCGAGCGAGAAGTTGGCGCCCGTGACGTAGACGGGGAAGAAGACCCGCGCTCCCCGCGTGAAGTTCTTGATGTCCTGGTTGCCGCCGTGCTCGCGTGGCGGGACGGTGCGGGCTCCCTCACGGGCGATGCGCTCCACGAGGTCGCCGGTCGCCGTGCCGGTGACCGCGTTGTTTGGCTCCGGCGGGTTGGCCAGCGGCGGGACCCGGCCGGCGTCGGTGTCGATGAGCGCCTTCTCCCGCCGGTTCCAGCCCGTGAGCAACTCCGCCGACGGCGCTGTGGCGAACAGGCCGGGATGGGTGATCCCGGTGTACCGGACGCCGGGCACGTGCCGGGACGTCGCCTGGACGCCGTGGAAGTCCCAGATCGCCTTGTACGCGTCGGGATAGTAGTCGGTCAGGAACCCGCCGCCGTTCGCCTTCGCGAAGATGCCGGTGTACCCCCAGCCCTGCCCCGGGACGTCGCCGGTCCGCTCGGGACACGGGATAGGGCCGATGTCGAGGATGTCGACGACCAGGAGGTCGCCTGGCTCCGCCCCCTCGACCGCGAAGGGCCCGCTCAGCATGTGCACCTGGGTCAGGTCGATGTCCCGCACGTCGTTGGCGGAGTCGTTGTTGCCGACCTGGCAGTCGGTCCAGTCCCGGCATTCGACGCGGAACTCGTCCCCGGGCCGGACGGTGGCGACCGCGGGGATGTCGGGGTGCCAGCGGTTGTGCCCTGGTACGGCCTGCTCGCGCATGGACTTCGACTGGTCGATGCTGAACACGACTTTCGGCATGAGACGTCCTCTTTCTGGATCGGTGCCGGATCGGCTCCGGATCAGTGAGCGGCCACGACGCGGCGAACACGACCACGCCGAACGCCCGGGACCCACCCCTCGATCGCCCCCACCCATCCCGTGTACCTGGTGAGGTGCTCGCGTTTCAGGCCGAGCGACAGGAAGAAGAACCACGGGAACGGCCAGGAGAGCCAGATGACGCCGAACGGCGGGTCCCCGAGTATCTGGAAGCCCGCGTACGAATAGCCCAGCGCCGTGATGGCCACGAACAGTGAGAAATACCCGGCTCCCGTGGTGCCGAACCCTCCGAGAATGGTGAGGCCCACATACAGATAGGTGAAGACGAAAAGGTAACCGCCCCGGCGCGGAGAGAATGGTCCTCGCTCCACCGTCCGACCCCTGGCGGCGTCAGGTCGTTCATGAACGGCACTGTGGCCGGGGTCAGGGTCGGGGCAGGCGGGCCAGTGCCGGGTGCGGCGGTCGCGCGGGCCGCCCCGAGGCCCGCCTTCCGGGCACGCCGCCCGGCGCGCTCCCGGACGTACCGCCCGGCGCCGGGACGACCTCGGGCGCCTCCCGGCTGCGCTCCTCCCGGGCCAGGCTCGCGGCCAGCGCCGGATGCACCCTGCGCAGGTGGGGCCCGGAGAAGCGGCGGCGCGCGGGCTCCTCACAGGCGGAGCAGTCACGGGTCTCCGGCGCGGTCCCCATCGGAAGGAACACGTCGAACGGCCCGCAGTCCGGACAGAGATATTCATAAATCGCCATGGGCACCTCAGAAACCGCCGGACAGCCCCGCACCCGAGCGTGGCCATATAGGACCAGACAACCCATACAAAGTGTTATCTGTCAAGATAAGTCCGCTGATCGTCCATTGCGCTGTCAGACGTAATATCCGAGGTCAATAATCGTTGAATCACCGGGAGGTGTATATGGCCCGGAGAATGCCGTTCATTTCCGTCCGCGGGCGCTTTTATTTGCGAGATTTTCCGCTTCTCGTGTTGAAGGGGTGGTGAAGGCGGCGGGTCCCGTCCGCCTGCGAGAGACCCGCAAGATCCGACATTTCATCACTAACCGTGATGGGTCGTACTCTGACGGTACAAGGGGCTCTCGGGGGAGGGGTACCGATTTGCGGCGCCGCGCGTTTCTTGCACTGGGGGTGGGCCTGCTCCCTCTGTCGGCCGGATGCGGAACGGACCGGCCCCGGGGCGGCCCCCCGATCTCCCTGGTCGTCCCCGCCCAGGTGGGGGCCCAGGGTGGCCCGTTCGCCAGGGAGCTGAAGACCCTCATCGAGCACCAGAGACTGGCCGGGAAGGTCGAGATCCGCACCCGATCGGCGGACACCGGGGCACGCGCCCTGGGGTTCGCCGCCAGGGCGGACTCCGACGACCTGATGGTCACCGGTTCCACCCTCGTCGCCGTCGCGGCGACGAACGGATCCGGCGGCCTCATCGAAGGGACCTCCCCGCTCGCCCGGTTCGCCGGCGAGTGGGTGGTGATGGTCACCGGGCCGCATTCCGGGTTCCGCACCTTCGACGACCTGGCCGCGGCCCTGGCCCGCGACCCGGCCCGGCTGCGGCTCGCCGGGCGGGACACCGGCGGCCCCGACCATGTGCTCTACGGTCTGACCGCGCAGGGGCTCGGGATCGACGCCCGCTCGCTCAACTACGCGGCGTTCCCCGACCTCTCCCACGTGCTCGCCGCGACGCTCGACGGCAGGGCCGTCGCCGGGCTCGGCGGCCGGCGGGAGCTCGCGGCCCACATCCGAGCCGGACGGGTGCGGCCGCTGGCCGTCTCGTCACGGGAGCGGCTGGACGGCGTGGACGCGCCGACCCTGATGGAGTCCGGCGTGCGCATGCAGTACGCGCACTGGACCGGGCTCCTCGGCCCCGGCCGGCTGGGCGACCAGGAGCGGGAGCGGCTGCTCGACCTGTGCCGCTCCATC
The DNA here is from genome assembly GCF_040656155.1 of Microtetraspora glauca. NCBI lineage: Bacteria > Bacillati > Actinomycetota > Actinomycetes > Streptosporangiales > Streptosporangiaceae > Microtetraspora > Microtetraspora glauca. Next base: position 54,204 of record NZ_JBFALK010000024.1, on the reverse strand, counting down.
GCGGACCTGCCCGGCTGGACGGACGCCTGCCGCGCCAACGGCTGGGTGCCGATGTACCTGGACGGCGACGACTTCCGCCAGTGGCTGGGCACCGAGGCGCGCCGTACCAAAGCGGTGCTCGGAGACCTCGGACTGCTCTGAACCGCCCTCGCGCGAACGCGCCGAGAGGCGTCGCTCGGGCACCGATACCCACGGATCGGCACAATTTGTTGTGGTGGTTGCGTCCGGCGGCACTACATGTAGGATCCTCCACGTTGCTGGTTCACCCCACGCCCGGGGTGAGGCAAGAGGGAACCCGGTGCGAGTCCGGGACTGCCCCGCAGCGGTGAGCGGGAACGACCGCCGTCAGATCGAGCACTGGGCCGTCCACCGGCCCGGGAAGCGACGGCCAGTAGGTCCGGCGCGCGAGAGCCGTACCCGGCCCGAGCGACGCCACGCCCGCGAGTCCGAAGACCTGCCGGCGACGCGCGCGCGGACCGGACGTCCGCGCGCGTTGTGTCCGGGCCTCGAGGGAGGGCCCGCCGACGAGCGACGCGCCGGCAACGGCGCGAGCATGCCCGCTCCGACGCGTACGCCCGCCTCCCGAGGCCCTGACGGGGTTCCGACTCGGGAGGGGAGATCACGTGACACTGGCCACGATCGCGGAATCGGGGGCCGAGGCCCGGTGGGCGGCGATCGAGGAGGCGGCGGCGCGGGTCGTCACCGATCCGGAGAACTCGAAGGCCGCCGCCCGGCTGCTGGCCGCGCTGATCGCCGACGAGGCGGCGGAGCACGGCGTACCCGCCTCCTCCGCCTCCTCGGGCTTCTCCCAGTCGGTGGCCGCGACCCACGCGGAGGGCCTGGTCCACGACGAACTGGCCGCGTTCGTCGCGCGGCACGCCGCCGAACTGGACGCGATCGTCGATCACACGGCGGACGAGCGGTTCGAGTACTTCGGGCTGCGCACGGTCTACGACCGCTACCTGCTGCGCCACCCGGTCACCCGCAAAGTCCTTGAGCGCCCGCAGCACTTCTTCCTGCGTGTCGCGTGCGGGCTGGCGTACCGGTCGGGCCTCTCGGGGGTCGCCGAGGCGGCCGAGCTCTACCGGCTCATGTCGACGCTGTCCTACCTGCCGAGCTCTCCGACGTTGTTCAACTCGGGGGCGCGCCGGCCGCAGCTCTCCTCCTGCTTCCTGCTCGACTCGCCGCGTGACGAGCTGGAGAGCATCTACGAGCGCTACGGCCAGGTCGCCAGGCTGTCCAAATACGCGGGCGGCATCGGCGTCTCCTGGACCAGGGTCCGCGCCCGGGGTTCGCTGATCAGGGGCACCAACGGGCACTCCAACGGGATCGTGCCGTGGCTGCGCACCCTCGACTCCTCCGTCGCGGCGGTCAACCAGGGCGGGCGGCGTAAGGGCGCGGCGTGCGTCTACCTGGAGACCTGGCACGCGGACATCGAGGAGTTCCTGGAACTGCGCGACAACACCGGCGAGGACGCCCGCCGCACGCACAACCTCAACCTGGCCAACTGGGTGCCGGACGAGTTCATGCGCCGGGTCGAGGCGGACGCCATGTGGTCGCTGTTCGACCCGAAGGAGGTCCCGGAGCTGACCGACCTGTGGGGAGAGGCGTTCGACGCCGCGTACCGGGCCGCCGAGAACGAAGGCCGCCAGGTCCGGCGGATCCCGGCCCGCACGCTCTACGGCCGCATGATGCGCACCCTCGCCCAGACCGGCAACGGCTGGATGACCTTCAAGGACGCCGCCAACCGGACCTCGAACCAGACGGCCCTCCCGCAGAACGTCATCCACCTCTCCAACCTCTGCACGGAGATCCTTGAGGTGACCGGCGACACCGAGACCGCCGTCTGCAACCTCGGCTCGATCAACCTCGCCGCGCATCTCGCCACCCGCACCGGAGCCACCCGCCCCGGAGCCACCCGCCCCGCCGACCCGGCCGGCGGCGTCGACTGGGCCCGGCTCCGCGCCACCGTCCGCACCGCCGTACGGTTCCTGGACCGGACCATCGACCTCGGGTTCTACCCGACGCCCGAGGCCGAGGCGGCCAACCGGAGATGGCGGCCCATCGGGCTCGGCGTGATGGGCCTCGCGGACGTGTTCTTCGCCCTGCGGCTGCCCTTCGACTCGCCGGAGGCGCTCGCCCTGTCGACCCGGATCGCCGAGGAGATCGCCCTCGCGGCGTACGGAACCTCCGCAGACCTCGCGGTGGAGCGCGGACGGCACCCGGCCTACGACGACACCCGCGCCGCCCGCGGCGTGCTGCACCCCGACCACTATCAGGGCGGCGCGGTCGGCGACTCCGGGAGCGCCGGCCGGAGCGGGGAGTGGGCGGCCCTGCGCGCGAGGATCGCCGAGACCGGGCTGCGGAACTCGCTGATGATCGCGATCGCGCCGACGGCCACCATCGCGTCGATCGCCGGATGCTACGAGTGCATCGAGCCCCAGGTCTCCAACGTGTTCAAGCGGGAGACCCTGTCGGGTGAGTTCCTCCAGGTCAACCGCTATCTCGTCGCCGACCTCCAGGCCCTCGGGCTGTGGACGCAGGAGATGCGGGACGCCATCAAGCGGGCCGACGGCTCGATCCAGGACGTCCCCGGCATCCCCGGCGAGCTGCGCACGCTCTACCGGACGGCCTGGGAGCTGCCCCAGAAGGCGCTCATCGACCTCGCCGCCGCGCGCCAGCCGTACATCGACCAGGCGCAGTCGCTCAACCTCTTCATGGCGACGCCGACGATCGGCAAGCTCTCGTCGATGTACGCGTACGCCTGGCGGGCCGGCCTGAAGACCACCTACTACCTGCGGTCCCGCCCGGCGACCAGGATCAGCCAGACCACCGTGCCCACCGTGCCCACCGTGCCCGCCGCGCGCGGCACCGGGGCGCCGGCCGTACCGGATCCGGAGGCCGTGGCGTGCTCCCTGGAGAACCCCGAGATCTGCGACGCGTGCCAGTAGCCGCCCCGTACGCGCCCGCACCGCAGCCGCCCCCAGCCGTACCGACGCCAGAAAGCGTGATCACGATGTTGCTCGACCCCGGGATGGACCTGACCCTCAGGCCGATGCGCTACCCCGACTTCTACGAGAGGTACCGCGCGGCGATCAGGAACACGTGGACGGTGGAGGAGGTGGACCTCCATTCCGACCTCGCCGACCTGGTCAAGCTGGACGCGGGGGAGCGACACCTGATCAACCGGCTCGTCGCGTTCTTCGCCACGGGGGACTCCATCGTGGCCAACAACCTCGTGCTCAACCTGTACCAGCACATCAACGCGCCGGAGGCGCGGCTCTACCTCAGCAGGCAGCTGTTCGAGGAGGCCGTGCACGTGCAGTTCTACCTCACGCTCCTCGACACCTACCTGCCCGACCCTGACGAGCGGGCCAAGGCGTTCGCCGCCGTCGAGCACATCCCCTCGATCCGCGACAAGGCCGAGTTCTGCTTCCGGTGGATCGACTCCATCAACGGTCTGACCCGGCTGGAGACCAGGGACGACAGGCGCAGATTCCTGCTCAACCTGATCTGCTTCGCCGCCTGCATCGAGGGACTGTTCTTCTACGGCGCGTTCGCCTACGTCTACTGGCTGCGTTCCCGCGGTCTGCTCGGCGGGCTGGCTACCGGGACGAACTGGGTGTTCCGCGACGAGTCCATGCACATGGAGTTCGCCTTCAGCGTCGTGGACACGGTCAGGGCCGAGGAGCCCGACCTCTTCGACGACGAGCTCGGCGCCCAGGTCACCCGCATGATCGAGGAGGCGGTCGCGGCCGAGCTCGCCTTCGCCCACGACCTGTGCGGCGACGGCCTGCGCGGGATGAGCGCCGAGAGCATGCGCCAGTACCTGGAGTACGTGGCCGACCGGCGGTTGGCCCGGCTCGACCTGCCCCTCCGGTACGGCACCGCCAATCCGTTCGCCTTCATGGAGCTCCAGGACGTGCAGGAGCTGGCCAACTTCTTCGAGCGGAGGGTCTCGGCCTACCAGGTGGCGGTGGAGGGCGACGTCAGCCTGGACGAGGCGTTCTGACCCACCGGACGGCGAGGAACGGCCGTCCGGGCGCGGGCGATCACGACGGCCCGGACGGCCTGAGCACGCGGGTGCCGCCGGCGATCAGGGCGGTGGCCAGGATCCAGCCGGCGGCGATCAGGCCGCCGGCGAGCCACTGCGTCCAGCCGACCGGCTCCCACGCGCCCCGCTGGTCGAACAGGCTCACCGGCACCAGCAGGTCGAGCGTGTAGAGAAGGGGGTTGAAGCTGCGCCGCTCGTCCAGGCCGATCTGCGACGGGTGGTGCGCGGAGAACACCGCCGTGCCCAGGGCGAGCAGCAGGCCCGCCCACACCCCCGCCAGCCAGGGGCGGTAGCCGTACCCGACCATGACGTCGAGCAGCCAGCCCCAGATCGTTCCCGGAAGCCTGAGCGTCCGCCGCCTGCTGCGCTGCTTGGCCAGCAGCACCCTCCGCGCCTCGGATTCGTGCCCGATCCGCCGGCAGTAGGCGGCGAGCTGCTCATACGGCTGCGGCCGGTACCCGTCGGGGTCGCGCCGCAGCCAGGCCAGCCGGTCGGAGAGCCGGGCCGGCCCGCGCAGCGACTCGTACGTCGTCTCGTTGAGGTGGACGTTCCCCGGATAGCAGTCGGGCCGGTCGAGCAGCACGCCGATCCGCGAGTAGCCGAGGTTGATCTCGCCCTCGATCGAGGCAGGTGTGAGGATGAGCTCGTCGACCTGCATGTGGCTCAGGTGGAGCACACGCTCCGGCGCCTTCAGCTTCGCCCGGTCGAAGGAGAGCACCCCGGAGAACCGCGCGCCGCGCAGCCGTACGGTGCCCTCGGCGGTGAAGCCGTCGCTGAACTCGCCCGTGGTGGCCTGGAGATGGTCGGCGTGCACGGCGTACGCTCCGCCGGTCGCGATGACGGACCGCTGCAGGTAGATCCCGCTGTTGAAACGGGCGCCGATCAGGCGCAGCGTCCCCGTGCTGCGCATACCGCGCAGGAACGCCCCGCCGTCCACGGTGAGACCCCCCGCCCACAGTGCCGTGTGGCTCCGCGTGAACCCCCGCGCCTCCATCTCCTCCGGGGTGTACGGCGCCCGCGCGTCGGTGAGGTAGCTCTCCGAGCCGCGCGAGGCGCCCTCGGGGGTGCCGATCGTCGCGCGGGACAGCCGGAACTGCCCGGTGACGTGGGTGTTGTCCAGGCGCACCCCGGCTCTGATCGTGGACCCGTCGAGATCGAACAGGCCGTCGATCACCGCCCGACCGGCCTTGAACCTGTGGATGTCGCACCCGCGGAAACGGACGCCCCTGGTGCGCGCGTCGTTGAGCGAGACCGCGCCCGGGATGTAGCAGTTCAGCAGGTGGAGCTTCGAGGTGAAGACGGCGTCGGACAGGTTGAGGTCGCCCACGATCCTGGCCCCGGCGAGCCGGATGCCCGGTACCTCGCCCGGCCGGCCCTCGCGCATCCCGAGCAGCAACGCGGCGATCACCTGGGCGCGGACGACGCGCTCGCGCCCCCACGAGGCGCCGTGCGTGGGATCGTCCCTCTCGCTCTCGCGCAGGTCGACCCAGGCCCCCGAGGGATAGGCGTCCCACAGCTTCCGCTCCGCCGGATTGAGCCGCCAGAAAGGCCGTGATCTTCCCACTCGACGGACTGTACCTCTAGATCGCCCGGATCGTCCCGGCGATCTGTTCGAACAGGGCGTCCTTGCCGTCGAGGTCGGTGGTGAGGGTGACGATGCACGTCGTGCCCCTGCCGGAGGGCACGTAGTACTGCGTGCCACGCACCTTCACGCCCCGCAACGGCAACACGTACCTGATCCGGACAGCCTGGGCGCCGCCCAGCGGCACCTCGGCCGCCTCCGAGACCTCCGCGTGGAGCTCGGTGAGCTGGGACTTCGCGACGTCGATCAGCGCCTGCGCGGTGGCGCCCACGCTCGGTTGGCAGAAGCCGTTGAGGTTGGTGGCGAAGCGGTTCGGCGACTTCTCCGCCGACGCCGGGTCGGTCGCGTAGACCGCCTTGTTCGCCGCCAGCCCCTTGAGGCTGCCGCGCGCCTGCTCCAGCGCCGGCCCGGACAGCCCGCTGTCCTCGATCATCCGTTCCGCGTCGCCCGCCGCCAGGTCCATCGAGGCCCAGCTTTCGGGTACGGCGACGAGCATGCCGTTGGGGGTGCCGCCGATCCGCCGGAAACCGTCCGGAACCGCGCTCGCGGACTCGTCGCTCTCCGCGCCGCCGCAGCCCGTGGCGCCGGTGACGCAGAGGGCGACGCAGAGGGCGGAGGCGATGGCATATCGGCGCACGGGACTGCCTCCTGGGCCCTGACGGGATCACGTTGTCGGGAACACCACCGTTCCAACGGCACGCCTATCCGGTCAAGCCCTCAGTCGCAGCCGCACCCGCAGTCGCAGTCGCAGTCACAACAGCAGCTGTCGCAGCACCCGCCGTCCGCGCCGACGTCGGCACCCACGTCCGCGCTCATATCGCCGCCGCCGAAGTCGCCGCCGGACCCGCCACCGAAGTCGCCGCCGTCCGCGGTCATCTCCCCGCCGCCGAAGTCGCCGGGGGACCCGCCACCGGACCCACTGTCGGCTCCCCCGCCGGAGCTGTGCCCGGAGCTGTGCCCGGAGCCGCAACACCGGCAGCAGTTCGCGCAGTCGCAGCAACCGTCGCAGTTGTCCGCGTAGCAACGGTTGTCCCACGACTCGTTGCGCAGGCGGCTCCACGGCGGACGATAGAGGCCGCAGGTGAAGAACGTGAGGATGCCTGCCAGCACGGCGAGCAGGGGGTTCGGCGCCGACACCGAGGCCGGGGCCGTCCGGTGGCCGAAGGTGCGGGCGATGGCGCGCCGTACCTCGTCAAGCAGGAGCGCCTCGGCGAGGTGCCGCTCCTCCAGGTCGAGATCCGCCACGGCCAGGCGCAGCCCGTGCAGCGCGTCGTCGCAGAGCCGCCGGGCCTCGGAGAGCGGTGTTCCGGTCGCGACCAGCGGGTTGTACGCCCCGCGGGCCAGGTCTTCCTCCAGGTCCTCGACCGCGTCCAGCAGGTGCGCGATCCGCCCGAAGAACCGGCCCGCCTCCCGGAGGGCCCCGGCGTTGTGCGGTGCCCGCGCCAGTACGGCGGTGTGCGCGAACGCCGCCGCGACGGCGGTCTCCGTCGGCTCGGTGAGGTCGAGCAGGGACAGGCCGGGGGTTCCCTCCAGCTCGGCCTGGCGTTCGGGAACCGAGTCGAGCACCGACGTGTCGAATCCGATCGAGCCGGCCCCGCGGCCCGCCGCGGCCGTCCACGAGCCGGCAACCAGGCGGAGCGGGGCTCCGGAGACGCGGCGGCCCGCCGCGCCGTCTCCGTCGGCCGCGTGGTCCCGGATCTTGCCGGACGCGAGCGCGAGCGAGGTGGCGGCGGCGAGCCGGGCGCCCTCTGACTGGGAGGAGACCACCTCGGCCCGCCGGAAGCCCCGCAGCGGGCACGGCCCCGCCACCCGGCGGGTCGTGGACTCGGGGCGCTGCGCCTCGGTCAGGACGGAGAGCACCAGCCCGTCGTAGTTCGTCGCGGCCCTGGCGAGCTGCCCGTGCCGGTCCCGCAGGGTCAGGCACAACCCGCACAGATGAGCCCGCCACGCCCGGTGCAGTCGCGGGCACGAGTGGCGGGCACACGGCCGAAGGATCCCGAACACGAAAGCCCCTTCTCTCCTGACGGTCTCCGCCGTGCGCGATGCCCGGCTCACCGTGTTTCGCGGTGATTATGGCATCAGATGAGGTATGTCGGAGACGCTGGTCCACGGCGGCTCCCGGGCGACGCGGGATGCGGTGAATTGCCCAATGGTGTCAAGCCTTTCCGGAAAAGGCATTCCCCCTCATTATTTTGAAGAGCAAAATAGGCATAAACGGGACTCGCAGCGGTAATGACCCTGTGAGGTGTGAGATGTCGCAGAAACCATTCGCCCGGCTCGCTCGATGGCTGGGACTCGACCGGAATCCGCTGCGCCGCCGGTGTGACCGGATCGAGGCGATCATGAGGTTGATCGCCGTCGTGGGCGTGGCGGTCGCCGTCGTGTTCGGAATCCTGTTGGGTGTCCGGGCGTACGGTGACGGCCTGCGTACGGAGGCCGCCCAGGCGCACTCGCGGCACCTGACCCGCGCGACGCTGCTCCAGGACGTTCCGGCGCGCGGGTTGTCCCCGTCCGGAATCGCGGTCGGCCGCGCCCGGGCCGAGTGGACGGCCGGCAACGGTGTCCACTGGACGGGTGTCGTCGAGGCGCCGCCGGGGAAGCACACCGGCGACGTCGTCCAGATCTGGACCGACGACCGCGGCGCGCCCGCCCGCCGGCCTCAGGACAGGGAGACGACCGTCGTGTCCGCCATGACCGTGGGATTCGGCCTGCCCATCGGTGCCACCGCCCTGCTGGCCCTGCTCGTCCTGGTCACCCGTACGGTCAACCAGCGGCGTGCCACGCGCGTGTGGGAGGCGCAGTGGAGCGTCGTGGAGCCCATGTGGCGGATCAACGGTCGATGATCTCGTTCTTCCCGATCACCACGATCCCGCCGCGGGTCACCGCGAACCGCTGCCGGTCGTAGTCGAGGTCGAAGCCGATCCTGGCGCCGTCGGGGACGACCACGTTCTTGTCGATGATCGCCCGCCGTACGATCGCGCCCCGGCCGATCTTGACCGAGCCCATCAGCACCGAGTCCTCGACCAGCGAGTGCGAGTGGAGCACGACGCCGGGGGAGAGGATCGAGCGGACCGCCGTGCCGCCGGAGACGATGACGCCCGGTGACACCAGCGAGTCGAGGGCGCGGCCGACCCGCTCGCCCTGGTTGTGCACGAACTTCGCCGGAGGCAGCGGGTCGTGCCCGGTGTAGATCGGCCACCGGCTGTTGTACAGGTTGAACACCGGATGCACCGAGATGAGGTCCATGTGCGCCTCGTAGTAGGCGTCCAGCGTCCCCACGTCCCGCCAGTAGCCCCGGTCCCGCTCGGTGGAGCCGGGGACGACGTTGTCGGCGAAGTCGTACACCTCGGCGCCGCCCGACTTGACGAACATCGGGATGATGTCGCCGCCGAGGTCGTGCCGGCTGGACGGGTCGAGCGCGTCCTCGCGCAGCGCCTCGATCAGCGCCTGGGTCTTGAAGACGTAGTTGCCCATGGAGGCGTAGATCTGGTCCGGCGCGTCGGGCAGGCCCACGGCGTCCTTCGGCTTCTCGCGGAACGCGGCCATGCGCCGGCCGGTGGGATCCGTCTCGATGACGCCGAACTGGTCGGCCAGCTCCAGCGGCTGGCGGATCGCCGCGACCGTCACGTCGGCGCCCGAGTCGATGTGCTGCTCGACCATCTGCCGGGGGTCCATGCGGTAGATGTGGTCCGCGCCGAAGACGATGCAGTGGTCCGGCAGCTCGTCGTAGATCAGGTTGAGGTTCTGGAACAGCGCGTCCGCCGACCCGGCGAACCAGCGCGGCCCGAGCCGCTGCTGGGCGGGCACGGGCGTCACGTAGTTGCCGAGCATCGCCGACAGCCGCCAGGTCCGCGAGATGTGCCGGTCGAGGCTGTGGTTCTTGTACTGCGTGAGCACCACGATCTGCAGGTAGTGGCTGTTGGCCAGGTTCGACAACACGAAGTCGACCAGCCGGTATATCCCCCCGAACGGGACGGCGGGCTTGGCGCGGTCCGCGGTCAGCGGCATCAGTCGCTTTCCTTCACCGCCGGCGAGCACGATCGCGAGGACCTTCATAGCCAGGACCCTAACCCGCCAAAGCCAGTGCAAAACACCACGATTCCTGACTAGAAACTCGAAACCAACGCCGAATCCGATGCAGCGGATACAGGGCGAGATGGTTCTAAGCTCCTGCCATGCGTGTCGATCTGCTCAGCCGCGAGTATCCGCCCGAGGTGTACGGCGGTGCCGGAGTCCATGTCGAGTACCTCGCCGGCGAGCTGCGCAGGCTCGCCGACGTCCGGGTCCGGTGCTTCGGGGCTCGGCGCGACGAGGCCGGCGTGCACGCCTACCGGGTGCCGGGTGGGCTGGAGGCCGCCAACGCGGCGCTCCAGGTGCTCGGGGTCGATTTGGAGATGGCCGCCGGCTGCGAGGGCGCGGACGTGGTGCACAGCCACACCTGGTACGCCAACTTTGCCGGGCAGGTCGCCAAGACGCTGTACGGCACGCCGCACGTCGTGACCACGCACAGCCTGGAGCCGCTCCGGCCGTGGAAGGCCGAGCAGCTCGGCGGCGGGTACGCGCTGTCGTCCTGGGCCGAGCGGACCGCACTGGCCTCGGCCGACGCGGTCATCGCCGTGTCCGAGGGCATGCGCAGGGACGTGCTCACCGTGTATCCCGAAATATCGCCTGATCGGGTACACGTCATTCACAACGGCATCGACACCGTCGAATACGCGCCCTCCCACGGAACCGAGGCGCTGGTCAGGCACGGCATCGACCCCAGCAGGCCGTACGTCGTCTTCGTCGGGCGGATCACCCGGCAGAAGGGCCTGGTCCACCTCCTGCACGCGGCTCGGTCCCTCGACCCGGCCGCCCAGATCGTGCTGTGCGCCGGAGCGCCGGACACCCCCGAGATCGCCGCCGAAGTCGCGGGCCTGGTCGCCGAGCTCGGCCGGGCCAGGAAGGGCGTCATCTGGATCTCCGAGATGTTGCCCAGGCCCGAGGTGATCCAGATCCTCACGCACGCCACCGTCTTCGTGTGCCCCTCGGTCTACGAGCCGATGGGCATCGTCAACCTGGAGGCGATGGCCTGCGAGACCGCCGTCGTGGCGACCGCGACGGGCGGGATCCCCGAGGTCGTGGCCGACGGCGTCACCGGCCTGCTCGTCCCGATCGACCAGGGCGCGGACGGCGAGCCGTACGAGCCGGAGGTGTTCGCCTCCGCCATCGCCGAGCGGGTCGGCGCGCTGCTCGCCGACCGGGACGTCGCCGCCGCGATGGGCGCGGCCGGTCGGCGCAGGGCCGTGGAGCACTTCTCCTGGCGGCGCATCGCCGAGCGGACCCACCGGCTGTACGCCGATCTGGCGGGCACCGGGGCGTGAGCCGGCGGCCGCGCGGCGGTCCGTCACCGGGGACTACGCTGATCCGATGATTGCGATCGACCGGGTCCGCATGGCCTTCACCGACCGGCACGGCGGCGTCAGCGCCGAGCCGTACGGCACCCGCAACCTCGGCGGCGCGGTGGGTGACGACCCCGCGGCCGTCGCCGCCAACCGGGCCGCGACCGCGGCGAAGTTCGGCCTGGACCGGGTCGTTTTCATGCGCCAGGTCCACGGCGCGGACGTCGCCTACGTCACGGCCCCGTTCGGTGACGACCCGCCCGCCCTGGACGCGGTGCTCACCGACCTGCCGGGCCTCGGGATCGCGGTCCTGGTCGCCGACTGCGCCCCCGTCCTGGTCGCCGACCCCGTGGCGGGCATCGTCGGAGGCGCGCACTCCGGCCGCCCGGGGACCGAGGCGGGCGTGGTCCGCGCCCTCGTCGACGCCATGGCGGCGCGCGGCGCCGACCCGGCCAGGATGGTCGCGGCGATCGGGCCCGCCGCCTGCGGCCTCTGCTACGAGGTGCCCGCCGAGCTGCGGGAACGGGTCGCCGCGCGTGTCCCGGAGACGTGGTCCACGACCCGCCAGGGGACACCCGCCCTCGACATCCGCGCGGGCATCGCCGCGCAGCTCGCCCGGGCGGGAGTGGCCGACATCAGGCACGATGGCCGCTGCACGATCGAGACGCCGGATCTCTACTCCTATCGGCGAGACCGCCACACCGGCCGGTTCGCCGGATACGTCTGGCTGAACGGCTAGTTCTCCCGGGTCCGGCGGGCGGCCGTCCCCCGCACCGTCCGCACCGCCGCACCGTCCGCACCGTCCGGGCCGCTCGGGAGCCTCGGGCCGCTCAGGAACTTCTCATCCGTCCTTCACGGAGTGCGGAGAGACGGCTTTTAGCGTCGGGCCCGGAACTCTTCCGCGAGCGAGGGACGATCATGACAGCTCTGCCGGCCATCGCCGGGGACCACACCGCCCGCCCGGCCGGGGGCGACCGCGGCGACCCGCCGTGGGCGCGGCCCGCCCTGCTGGCGCTGCTCGCGGCCACCGCGCTGCTGTACCTCTGGGGGCTCGGCGCCTCCGGCTGGGCGAACGCCTTCTACTCGGCCGCCGTACAGGCGGGAAGCCAGAGCTGGAAGGCGTTCTTCTTCGGCTCGTCCGACGCCGCGAACTTCATCACCGTCGACAAGACGCCCGCCTCCCTCTGGCCGATGACACTGTCGGTCCGGATCTTCGGCCTCAGCTCGTGGAGCGTTCTCGTGCCCCAGGCCCTGATGGGCGTGGCCACGACCGGGGTGCTCTACGCGGCGGTCCGGCGCCGGTGCCATCCGGCCGCGGGGCTGCTCGCGGGTGCGGTGTTCGCGCTCACCCGGTCGCCGCGCTCATGTTCCGCTTCAACAACCCCGACGCCTTGCTGGTGCTGCTGCTGACCCTCTCCACGTACGGGATGCTCCGGGCGCAGGAGCGGGGGAGCACCCGGTGGCTGGTGCTCGCCGGGTCGCTCATCGGATGGGCGTTCCTGGCCAAGATGCTCCAGGCGTTCCTGGTCGTCCCGGGCTTCGCGCTCACCTACCTCGTGACCGCGCCGGTCCCGCTCAGGCGCCGGATCGGGCAGCTCGCGCTCGCCGGGGTGGCGATGGTGGTCAGCGCCGGATGGTGGGTGGCCGCCGTCGCGCTGGTGCCCGAGGACGCCCGGCCGTACGCCGGCGGATCCCAGAACAACAGCGTCATGGAGCTCGCCCTCGGCTACAACGGGCTCGGCCGGATCACCGGAGACGAGGTCGGCGGCCTGGGCAACCTCAACCAGGACTCCGGATGGGGCCGGATGTTCGGCACCGAGATCGGCGGGCAGGTCGCCTGGCTGCTCCCTGCCGCTCTGCTCCTCCTCGCCGCCGGGCTGTGGATCACCCGCCGCGCGCCGCGCACGAATCCGGTACGCGCCGCGTTCCTGCTGTGGGGGAGCTGGCTGGTGGTCACCATCGTGATCTTCAGCCACATGCAGGGGATCTTCCACGCGTACTACACCGTGGCGCTGGCTCCGGCGATCGGCGCGCTGACCGGCATGGGATGCCACGTCCTGTGGCGGCGGCCCGGCGTCCCCGCCTCGGCGGCGCTCGCCGCGGCTGTCGCGGGGACCTCCATGTGGGCGTACACGCTGCTCGGCCGGTCGGCCGAGTTCCTGCCGTGGCTGCGGGGCGTGGTCCTGGTCGTGGGGATCGCCGGAGCGGTGGCCCTGCTCGTCGTCCGCCACGCCGGGCGGTGGCCGGTCGCCCGGCGTGTCCGCCTCGCCGTACCGGCCGCCGCCTTGGCGGTCCTCGCCTCGCTCGCCGGTCCCGCGGCGTACGCGGTGGACACGGCGGGCAGCCCGCACACCGGCGCGATCCCCACGGCGGGGCCCTCGGTCGGCGGCGGCTTCGGCGGGCCCGGGGGTTTCGGCGGACCAGGGCGCTTCGGCGGGGGCAACCCCGGAGGTTTCCGGGGCGGGGGCGGGCTGCTCGCCGCGGCCACCCCGAGCGAGGAGCTCACCGCCGCGCTGCGGGCGGGCGCCTCCGCCTACACCTGGGTCGCCGCGACGGTCGGGTCCAACAACGCGGCGGGATACCAGCTCGCCTCCGGCGAACCGGTGATGGCGGTGGGCGGCTTCAACGGCACCGATCCGGCGCCGAGCCTCGACCAGTTCAAGCGGTACGTCGCCGAGGGCAGGATCCACTACTTCGTCGGCGACGGCATGGGGACCCGCGGAGGCGGCAGCGGCAGCGACTACGCCGAGCGCATCGTCTCGTGGGTGCGGGACACCTACGACGCGACGACGATCGGCGGCACCACGGTCTACGACCTGACCGCGCGCTGATCGGCCTCGGGCGGGGATCCGGGGAACGGCCCGCCCGGTCAGCGGGGCAGGCGGTAGGAGGTCTCCTCGATCAGGTCGCCCAGCAGTCCGGTCAGCTCTGGCCGGTCGCGGAGCAGTTCGTCCAGCCGGAACCGCCACGCCCCGATCTCCTCCGGCACGACGTCCTCCAGTTGGAGGCGCAGCCGGGTCTCGGCCAGCTTCAGCTGGTACATCACGCCGAGGTAGTGCCCGACCATGTCGCCCAGCCACCAGTACGCGTCGGAGGGGGCGGCCCGGACGAAGACGCGAGCGCCCTCCCAGGCGACTCTCGGGCGGTGGATGATGACTGCCATCGCTCCTCCCGGGCGTGATCGTACGCCCGGCCCGCCACCGCGTCCATCGCGTGCGAGGCCGTACATCCGGGCCGAGGGGGGCCGGAGGGGCCGGCCCCGCGCCTCCTTGCACACCGCCTGCAGACGGGTGGCAAGCGGAGGTCAAGGCGCGTGCAGGCGGCGGAGCGTTCACTGAGCTCACGAAGCTCGGAGGCAACGGCCGGTCCGGGCGCCACGAACCTCAGGAGATCACGATGAAGCGCAGCACGCTCGGCCTGGCCGTCTCCGCGATGACCGGCCTCGCTTTCGCCCTCTCCGCCACCGTCGCGGCCACGCCCGCCATGGCCTCAGGAGACTACGGTCCGGACACCTGCATCCAGGGGTACGTGTGGCGGACGGCACGGCCGTCGGACCTCGTCTGCGTCCAGCCCTCCGTCCGCGACCAGACCGCCAAGGACAACCAGGTCAAGGCGTCCCGCTGGACCTCCGGCCCGTTCGGGCCGCACACCTGCGTGACCGGTTTCGTCTGGCGCGAGGCGTTCACCGGGGACGACGTGTGCGTCACCCCCGCGGTCCGCGCCCAGGCGAAGCTCGACAACAGCAAGGCCGCCGACCGCAAGGTCTCCGCCCGTCTGTGGATCAGCCGGTACACCGTGCCGCCGCGCGACAACGGCGACGGCACCTCCACCAGCACCTCGGTCGACGACATTCCGCGGTTCAAGCTCAGCGGCGACCACTACAACGTCGGACAGGTGAAGCTGTACATCCGGTTCGACACCGGTCGCCTGTACTGGAGCGGCGCCGTCACGGCCACCGCGCACAGCGGATTCGCCGGAGGCAGCTTCGGCAAGAACACCGGCGTGTTCGACTGCGCCGCCGCGGGCAAGCCCGCCAACGGCTACGCCCAGGCGTACGACGTGGTCTCCGGCCGCTGGTCGCCCCGCGTCCCGGTCCGGATCGGCTGCTCCGTACTCTGAGCGATCACCGCGCCACCGGACAGGCGCACCCGGACGGACCGCCGCCTCGGCGGCGGTCGCCTTGGTGGCCCGGCGCCGCCGAACGGACGTCCCGGCGGCGCGTGATCCGGCGGCCGACTCAGCGACGGGTGAGACGGCAGGCGTCCTCCCACCGCAGCGGATCGATCGGTGCCTCGTGACGGATCAGGTCGGCACAGTCGCCGATCGTGTCCGTCAGCAGCTTCCTGAGCATCGCGTCCGGATCGGCGACGCACGCCTCCGAGATCCCCCGGACCGAGAGCTGGACCGTGTTCGGCGCCGCGTACCTGCGGAAACCCTTGGCGGAGACCCGCACGCCGCGCCGGAACCTGTAGGCCCAGCGGGCCGCGTCGGGAACCTGCGCCAGAGCGAGCGAGCTCTGCGCGCCGACGCTGCCGTGCGGCCGCCCTTCGAGGCCTGCCAGCACGTGCTCGGCCGAGAGCACGGACACCGCCAGCGCGAGCTGCCGCTCGTGCGACACGACCGGCAGCGCCGAGGTCGCGCACCGCAGCGCGATGCGGGCGTCGATGCGCGGGTCGTCGCCGGTGAGCCCGATCACCGAGGGGATCAGCGGGGCCAGCGAAGGCCGGGCCGCGTCCGTCGTGTGGTCGTTGACCAGACGTGCGAGCCCGGCCAGCAGTGGATGCGTGCAAGCCGGATGATCGCTCCAGCGCTCTCCGGCGAGGAAGGACGCGAGCTCCATGAAGCAGGCGCCCTTACTGGGGTTGCGATGCTTGCCGCGTGACAGCAGCGGCATTGCCGTGGGCATCTGATCGTGCACGAGAAACTCCCACCCGAATCGCCCAACATGTCGCTTTCCAGTGTGCGCCCAGGTGGCCTCATTGAGAAGAACCCGCCCCTCGGCCTCCATGTGACGGCCCGAACGGGCAATGCCCCGGGACACGGACCGGCGCCGGGAACCCCGTATTCCAGGGGATTCCCGCGCCCGCTGCTTTGACGTTGGCAAAGTCGGGTTTCGGCGAAGCCGCCCATCGGAGAGGCCACGGGTCAACGGATTCCGGACGGTGGCACGCCCCGGTGGCGAGTAATCAGCCTCAATGGAGCCCTTTGCCGCTAAAAGGTGACCATCGTGATTTCCGCCCTTTAACGTGAAGCTAGGTCACACGCCGTTTCGGCGTCTTCCCGGGAGACCGATTCGACGCTCCGTCAATCCGCAAGTGCCAGGCCAGGGCCGATTCGCTCGGCGGGCCGGGCAACACCTGCGAACGCGTCCCGCCAACGAGCAGGGCGTGGAACCTCACCACACGGAGTGATTCTCATGCTCAGACAAGTTCTCGCCGCCGGCGCACTCGTAGTCTCCGCCCTCGCGGTCCCGGTCGCCATGCAGGCTCAGCCCGCGAACGCCGGTGTCACGCCGTCCTCGACCGGCGCGGACTCGACGTCGACGTCGGCTACCACGACGGAGTCCTCCAGCTGCCACTGGAGACGCGGCTGCAAGATCTGCCACGGCGAAGTGGTCTACTGCCGTCACCGCCGCCACCACCGCGGTAACGAGAACTTCAACCGCAACGAGAACCGCAACTTCAACCGGAACGAGAACCGGAACATCAACCGCAACGAGAACATCAACCGGAACATCAACCGGAACGGATGACGCCGCCCAGCGGTGAACGGCCGCCCCGTGAGCGCTTCTCACGGGGCGGCCTCCCCATTTCCGTGTCGCACGCCCGCGGTCCTTTCGTTCGGGACACTGGGCTTGTTCGGGACACCGTGCTTGTTCGGGACACCGTGCTTGTTCGGGACACCGTGCGCTGCGGGGCCCTTCGTCCCTGGCCGGCGAAACGAGTGGGCGACTCCACCGGTTCGTACGCCGAAGGCGGGGGAGGTCAGGACGCCAGCCACGCGTCGACGCGGCCGTGCAGGCGCTCCTTGGTCGCGGCGGGTGCGAAGGACGCGTCGATCCCCGCCCGGGCGAGCTCGGCCAGGGTCGGATCGTCGTATCCGAAGGCGTCCCGCACGCGGGTGTACTCCTCCACCAGCGACGTTCCGGCGATGGCCGGGATGTCGGTGTTCAGCGTGACCGCCAACCCCGCCGCGCGCAGCCGCTGCAGCGGGTGGTCCTCGATCGACGGAGCGAACCCGAGGGCGACGTTCGACGACGGGCACACCTCCAGGGGGATCGCCCGCTCGCGCAGTTCGGCGACCAGATCGTCGTCGTCCAGGGCGCGGATGCCGTGTCCGAGCCGCTCCGCGTGGCCGAGCAGGAGAGCCTCACGGATGCTCTCGGGGCCGCGCTCCTCGCCGGCGTGGTGCACGAGATGGACGCCCGAGTCCTTCGCCGCGTCGAGGACCTCGGCGAACGGGGCCAGGGAGTAGGACTCCTCGCCGGCCAGGCCGATGCCGATGACGCCGTCCGAGGCGTACCGCGTGGCGAGCTTGAGCGTGCGCCAGGCCCGGTCGACCGAACGGCGCCGGGAGTGGTCGAGGATCACCCGGCACTCGATGCCGTAGGTCGCCCGGCCCTCTGCCAGGCCCTCCAGGACGGCCTCCAGGGGCATCTCGGGCCGGCCCAGCCGCTCGCCGTGCGACGCCGCCGTGAAGGTGACCTCGGCGTAGCCGGTGCCCTGCGCCGCCTCGTCCTCGCAGAACTCGAGGGCGATCCGCCGGAAGTCCTCCGGCCTGCGCGGGCACTCCCGTACGAGGGAGTTGTAGTCGGCGAACTCACGGAAGCCGGCGAACGCGGGCGGAAGCTCCGGAGCGGTCAGGCCGTTCGCGTCGGCGATCTCCCGGGCGGTCGTCCACCGGACGGTGCTCTCCAGGTGGACGTGCAGATGGGCCTTGGGCAGCCGGGCGATGTCGCGCATTCGCCCGAGGATAGAAGCCGGGCCCGGTGGCGCGCACGCGGTTATTCGCGTGGACCGTTCATCTGACGCCGAGTCGATCCGAACAAACGGTAATCAGCCCCGACCGAGCCCTTTGCCACTTACGGGTGACCACGGGCCGTGGGCCTCCCTACCGTTGGGTTAGGTCGACACGCCGTTTCGGCGTCATCCCGGGAGACCGATTCGACGCTCCGTCCGTCCGTCCGCACCTCAGCTCGCGGCCCCGCCGCGTCGCTCCGCGGACCCGACACCACGAGATCCGGCCCCGCCACCGAGCAGGGGCGGGGAACCGTCACACACGGAGTGATTACATGCTCAGAAACGCACTCGCCACCGGTGCGCTGGTGGCCTCCGCACTCGTCGCTCCTGCCGTCCTCTCAGCTCAGCCGGCGAACGCCGCTGTCTCCACTCAGGCGGCACGCCCCACCTCGACCGCCACGGGTGCAGCGGACGATGGGGACCGCGACCACCGCAGAGACGGCTGGGACCGCGACCACCGTGGCCGCAGAGACGGCTGGGACCGCGACCACCGTCGCCGCAGAGACGGCTGGGACCGCGACCACCGTCGCCGCAGAGACGGCTGGGACCACGACCACCGAGGCCGGGACCACAGAGGCCGCGATCACTGGGATCGGGACCACAGAGGCCGCGACCACTGGGACCGGGACCACGAGCGCGGTCACATGGAGCGCGGCCACAGAGAGCGCGGTCACATGGAGCGCGGCCACATGGAGCGCGGCCGTGAGCGCGGTCACATGGAGCGCGGCCGCCAGTAGTACGAGAGGCGGTGAGTTCCAGGGAGTGTCGGACACGCCCTAGGACGATCCGCCGCTCAGGCTAGATCCGGCGCGATCTGGCAGATCCGTGTCATCGCCTCGCGGGGACGCCCGCGAGGCGATGACGTGTCTCGGAGGACGTCATCGAATGAGAGGTCGTCGAACGCCGGGGGCGAGCCCTCCCCGGCCCGAGGGGGCGGGGGAGAGGGCGGCGTGGCGAGGTCGATCAGCCGCCGCTCTTGCGGCGGAACGAGCGCCGGCCGCCGGCGGGGCCGTGCGCGGCGTTGACCTTCGACGGGTCCTTGCCGGTGCCCGCGGCGTTCCGCTCGGCCTGGGTGCGCTTCTTACGCTCGAGGGCCTCGCGGAACTTGCGCTTCATCTCGTCTTCGGGGGCGTCGTGCTCCGGTTCGGCGGCAGTCATGCGGACCTCCTAAGGGGTGCATGCGCGCGGCTGTCAAGACCGGGCGCGGTTCACGCTCACCCTACCGCCATGCTCAGCCCGTTGATCCAATGGGACGGAGCCGCCCGAAAGGCGGGCATGCGCGAGGGGGACATCGGACCATCGCGACTCGGATCCGGCGTCGTTTCAGAGGTGGAGACGGGATTTGAACCCGTGTGGACGGCTTTGCAGGCCGCTGCCTCGCCTCTCGGCCACTCCACCGAGAGAGGCCCGTATCGGAGACCTCGCAGAGCGGAAGACGGGATTCGAACCCGCGACCCTCACCTTGGCAAGGTGATGCTCTACCACTGAGCCACTTCCGCGTCCGCCTCACGGCGTTGTCGCAACTGTACCGGGTTTCCGGCGTGCGTGCGTAACGCACACCGGCACTCACATCGGCTTGGTGGCCCGGTTGCGGAACGCCCGGGCGGCGCCCCGCTCGATCGCCGGCAGCATCAGGAAGATCTCCAGGATCCTGGTCAGCCGGTGCACCTCGATGCGGTGGAAGTCCGGTCCCTCCGCGCGGGCCAGCACGAGCGTGAGCGCCAGCGGCGGCAGGGGAGCGGTGATCAGGTGCAGTCCCGACGGCAGCGTGCTCGCCGTCGGGCGCGTCGGAGTCTCCTCGGGGAACGGAATGTCCTCCGGAGCCCGCCAGCTGGAATGGACGACCTTCCGGGGGACGGTCTCCGTCCCCGCGGCGGCCCAGTCGGCGCTGAACAGCACCGGCATGGAGTCGATCAGCGTGGCGAGGGCCCGGTCTCCCGCCGTCGTGAGGAACCTGAGGATCTCCAGCTCGGGAAAGGTCCCCGGAGCCTCCCTGGTCGTCCAGACACCCTCCACCCGGACGCCGGGAAGGCTCTCCAGGCTCTCCGCGAGTTGCTCACGCGGAGCCGCGTCCGGCCAGTAGACCGTGAAGTCGTCCACGGCCCGCCCCTCGCCCCGGTCGAGAACGGTGACCTGGGTGATGTCCGCCCCCGCCGCGCCCAGCGCGCGGGTCACCTGCCCGAGGGCGCCCGGGCGGTCCGGGAGCGCGATTCTCAGTCGCAAGAGCATGCACGACCTCCTCGCCTCGACGTGACCAGGGTATCCACGGCCGATTCGCGTCGTCCATGATCTTGTACTTTTCACACCCGGCGGGCGGCGACAATGAACCCATGAAAATCGGGACGTTCGAGGTGTGGCCTCCGGTGGTGCTGGCCCCGATGGCGGGGATCACCAACATCGGCTTCCGCACGCTCTGCCGCGAGCAGGGCGGCGGCCTGTTCGTCTCCGAGATGATCACTTCGCGGGCGCTGGTGGAACGGGTGCCGCTGACGTTCCAGATGATCCGCTTCGGTGCGGAGGAGCACCCGCGCAGCATCCAGCTCTACGGCGTCGACCCGGCCATCATCGGCAAGGCCGCCCGGATGATCGCCGAAGAGGACCTGGCCGACCACATCGACCTGAACTTCGGCTGTCCCGTGCCCAAGGTGACCAGGCGGGGCGGCGGCTCGGCGCTGCCGTACAAGCGGAACCTGCTGCGGGCCATCCTCCGGGAGGCGGTGAAGAACGCCGGGCCGCTGCCGGTGACGATCAAGATGCGCAAGGGCATCGACGACGATCACCTGACCTACCTCGACGCGGGCCGGATCGCGGCGGAGGAGGGCATCGCGGCGGTCGCCCTCCACGCGCGTACGGCGAAGCAGCACTACGGCGGCTCCGCCGACTGGGACGCCGTCAAGCGACTCAAGGACGCGGTGCCCGAGATCCCCGTGCTGGGCAACGGGGACATCTGGACGGCGGACGACGCCCTGCGCATGGTGGCGGAGACCGGCTGCGACGGCGTCGTGGTCGGCCGCGGCTGCCTCGGCAGGCCGTGGTTGTTCCGCGACCTGGACCTCGCCTTCCAGGGGTCGGCGGAGCGGACCCGGCCGTCGCTCGGCGAGGTCGCGGCCATGATGATCCGTCACGCCGAGCTGCTGTGCGAGGTCATCGGCAGCGAGTCGCACGGGCTGGCCGACTTCCGCAAGCACGTGGGGTGGTACCTCAAGGGCTTCGTGATCGGCGCCGACACGCGGCGCGCGCTCACCACCGTGTCGAGTCTCGCCGAGCTGCGCGAGCGGGCCGCCGAGTTGGACCCCGGCCGGCCGTGGCCGGCCGAGGCGGACGGCCCGCGCGGAAAGAGCGGCGAGCGGAACAAGGTCATGCTGCCGCACGGCTGGCTCGACGACCCCGACGAGATGGCCGTCCCCGGCGCGGACGCCGAGGACGCCACCTCGGGCGGGTGACTCAGTCCCTCAGAGGCGGGCCATGCCGGTGACATGGAGCACGGCGTGGCCCTCCTCGTCGGAGGCGGCGAGGTCCACCTGCGCGGTGATCCCCCAGTCGAGGTGGCCGGCCGGGTCCTCGATGACCTGGCGGACCCGCCACAGCTCCTTCTCCTCCTCGATCTGGAGCAGCGCGGGACCGCGGGCGGACGGACCGGTGCCGATCTCGTCGTGCTCCTCGTAGTACGCGTCGAGCGCCTCGGCCCAGTCCACCTCGGACGCCAGCTCGACCAGCTCCTCCTCGCGGTCCAGGGCGGCGAGCTCGACCATGCGGAACATCGCGTTGCGTACCAGCACCCGGAACGCCCGCGCGTTGGCCGTGACCGGCCTGATCCTGGACTCCAGCTCGGTCTCGGCCTCGAGAGCCTCCGAAGGGTTGGCCAGCTTCTCCCACTCGTCGATCAGACTGGAGTCCACCTGGCGGACCAGCTCGCCGAGCCACTCGATCAAGTCGATCAGGTCGTCGGTCTTGAGGTGCTCCGGCACGGTCTTCGACAGCGTCCGGTAGGCGTCGGCGAGGTACCGCAGGACCGTGCCCTCCGACCGGGCCAGCTCGTAGAACTGGATGTAGTCGGTGAAGGTCATCGCGCGCTCGTACATGTCCCGCACGATCGTCTTGGGACTGACCGTGTGGTCGCCGACCCACGGATGGCCGCGCCGGTAGGTCTCGTACGCGCCGAACAGCAGGTCGGCGAGCGGCATCGGGTAGGTGATCTCGGCGAGGCGCTCCATGCGCTCCTCGTACTCGACGCCGTCGGCCTTCATCTGGGCGACGGCCTCGCCACGCGCCTTGTTGAGCTGCGCGTGCAGGATCTGGCGCGGATCGTCCAGCGTCGACTCGATGATCGAGACGATGTCGAGCGCGTACGTCGGCGACTCGGGGTTGAGCAGCTCGAACGCCGCGAGCGCGAAAGTGGACAGCGCCTGGTTGAGCGCGAAGTCCTCCTGGAGGTCCACGGTGAGGCGGGCCCTGCGGCCGTGCTCGTCCGGTTCCTTGAGCGTCTCGACGATGCCGCCGGCGAGCAGCGAGCGGTAGATCGCGATCGCGTGGCTGATGTGCCGCCGCTGCGCCTTGCGATCCTCGTGGTTGTCGGTGAGCAGCCGCTTCATCGCCTGGAAGCAGTCGCCCGGCCGGTTGATCACCGACAGCAGCATCGCGTTGCTGACTTTGAACCGGGAGGTCAGCGGCTCGGGCTCGGCCGTCTGCAGCTTCTCGAAGGTCTCCTCGCTCCAGCCGACGAAACCCTCCGGGGGCTTCTTGCGGGCGTAGCCGCGCCTCCGCTTGGGGTCGTCGCCGATCTTGGCCAGGGCCCTCTCGTTCTCGATCACGTGGTCCGGCGCCTGGCACACGACGTAGCCGACGGTGTCGAACCCGGCCCGGCCGGCGCGTCCGGCGATCTGGTGGAACTCGCGGGCGCGCAGTCTGCGCACCCGGTTGCCGTCGAACTTCGACAGGGCGGTGAACAACACCGTGCGGATCGGCACGTTGACCCCCACGCCCAGCGTGTCGGTGCCGCAGATGACCTTGAGCAGGCCCGCCTGCGCGAGCCGTTCCACCAGGCGGCGGTATTTCGGGAGCATCCCGGCGTGGTGCACGCCGATGCCGTGCCGTACGAGGCGGGAGAGGGCTCGCCCGAAGCGCGTGGTGAACCGGAAGTTGCCGATGAGCGCGGCGATGGCCTCCTTCTCGGCCTTCGAGCACATGTTGATGCTCATCAGGGACTGGGCCCGCTCCATCGCGGCCGCCTGGGTGAAGTGCACGACGTAGACCGGGGCCTGCTGCGTCGACAGCAGCTCCTCCAGGGTCTCGTGCAGCGGCGTCACCCGGTAGGAGTAGAGCAGCGGCACCGGCCGCTCGGCGTTCTTCACGACGGCGGTGGGGCGTCCCGTCCGGCGGGTGAGGTCCTTCTCGAACCGCTCGACGTCTCCCAGCGTGGCCGACATCAGCACGAACTGGGCCTGAGGCAGCTCCAGCAGCGGCACCTGCCAGGCCCAGCCGCGGTCAGGCTCGGCGTAGAAGTGGAACTCGTCCATGATGACGGTGCCGACGTCGGCGTCCGCGCCGTCCCTCAGCGCCATCTGGGCGAGGATCTCCGCGGTGCAGCAGATGATCGGGGCGTCGGAGTTGACCGAGGCGTCACCGGTCATCATCCCGACGTTCTCGGTGCCGAAGATCGCGCACAGGTCGAAGAACTTCTCCGACACCAGCGCCTTGATCGGCGCGGTGTAGAAGCTCACCTCGTCCCTCGCGAGGGCCGCGAAGTGGGCTCCGGCGGCGACCAGGCTCTTGCCCGACCCGGTCGGGGTGGCCAGGATCACGTTGTTGCCGGAGACGACCTCGATCAGCGCCTCCTCCTGCGCCGGGTACAGCGTGAGCCCCCGCTCGGTGTTCCAGGCGCTGAACGCCTCGTAGAGCGAGTCGGCGTCACTGTCGGCCGGAAGGCGCCCGATGAGATTCATGCTGGTTATCAAATCACCTTAAGTCTGGAGATATCCGTCTCCAAGTGGGAGCGGAAACGCCGCACGGCCGTCGTGCGGCGTCTGCTAAGTTACCGGCTCCCCGGAGATGGCCACGCTGACACATGCGGACCGATGGTCCCCCGCCGCCGGGCCGGCGGAGAGCCGAAACCGTCGAAGGGGTTTCGAGTCCCCGGGGTCTTGCGCCATCGCGCCTGTACGGCTGTCGCAGCCGGACACGGCGGCCCGACCGGCGGGTTCGTGGGGGACGAAGCTTCTCTCCCCCGGTAGAAGGAACCCCAACCTGAACGCCTTTCGGTGAACGGCCATCCGCCTCGAGGTCCGTTACTGTCAGCGACTGTTCCATCACAGACCCCCCGAAGGGAACTGGTACGTTGACCGTGACAATTGAGAGCTTGGACAGGCGGGTCACCGTGCTCGAAGGACAGGTGAAGACCGTGAGTCACTTCGCCGGGCTGGCGCAGCGGCGTTACGAGGCCACCGCGGAATGCGTCGGCTTCGTGCAGATCGAGATCAAGGAACTGCGCACAGAGATGAACGAGCGGTTCGACGCGCTCGGCACGCGCGTCGGCAGGCTCGAGGAGCGGATGGACCGCTTTGAAGAGCGGATGGATCGCTTTGAAGAGCGGATGGATCGCTTCGACGAGCGACTCACCAACGTCGAGAACCGCCTCACCAACGTCGAGAACCGGCTCGCGAAGGTCGAGAACCGGCTCGCGAAGGTCGAGCATCGCCTGGACGGGGTCGAGGTGATCCTGAAGTCGCATGGCGAGATGCTGCAGGAGATCCTCCGCAGGCTTCCGCCCGCCGCCTGACCGGGCCGGCCGGGAACCGGACCCCGGCTTCAGAGCCCGAGATCCTCGATCTCCTTGAGCAGCGCCGACCGGGAGTCGCCCGTGGCCGTGGTCCCCGTGGACTTGGGCGACCGGCTCTCCCGGTCGGGGGAGACGGCGGGCCGGCGGTCACGGAACAGATAGCCGCCGGCGATGCCGCCCACGAATCCGAACAGGTGCGCCTGCCAGCCGATCCCCTCGGCCGGCAGGAGCCCGGTGAACTGGTAGGCGAAACACAGCCCCATGACCACGCCGATCACGATGTCGATCAGGTGCCGGTCGAACGCCCCGCGTACCAGGATGTATCCGAAGTAGCCGAACACCAGCCCGCTCGCCCCGGCTCCTACGGTCGAGGGGGCGGCGGTGAACCAGGCGCCGAGCCCGCTCGCGACGGCGATCAGGGCGGTCACCCCCAGAAACTTCTTCACCCCTCGATATGCCGCGAGGAATCCGAAGATGAACAGGGGGCCGGAGTTGCCCTCGATGTGGGCCCAGCTCCAGTGCAGGAACGGAGCGGAGACGATGCCGGGCAGCCCGTCCAGCTCCCAGGACCTGATCCCGTAGCTGTAACTGAGCCCGTAGTCACCGGCCCAGTTCACGACCTGGATGACCCAGATGAGGCCGAGGAAACCGACCATGACCCAGAACGCCTTCCGGGCCTCGGCGATCATGATTTCCGCGGTGCGGCCGTCGCTCAACGAACCTCCCCGTCCGCTGGATGCTGCAGCCGAAAGATATCTCCCGCCGCGGGCGATCGCCACCGCTCCGGCTCTGATGACGGTCAGGGGGACGGTCCAGGCGGCGCGGTCCGGATGACGGGCCTCCCCGGACGGCACGCGTGGCACCGCCTCCGCGGCCGGCTCAGGCAAATGGTGTCGAGACAAGGATGCGGACGGTCCGGAGCGGCCGGCGGGCCGGGCCGCCCCCGGCCGGCCGGTGCTGGTTCGGTCAGGCCCGTTCGATGACGATGACGGGGATCTCCCGCGCGGTCTTCCGCTGGTAATCGTCGTAGGCGGGCCAGGTGGCGGTCATCGCCCGCCACATGTCCGGCTTCTCCTCGGGCGTCGCCGTACGCGCGACGGCGGCGAACCTTTCTCCCCTGACCTGGAACTCCACGTTGGGGTCGGCCTCCAGGTTCCGATACCAGAGCGGTGGCTCGTCGGCCCCGCCCTTTGACGCCACCACCAGGTAGGCGTCGCCGTACTTCTGGTAGATGAGCGGGGTGCTGCGCCTGATCCCCGACTTGCGGCCGGTCGTCGTGAGGATCGCGACCGTCGTCCCCTGCCAGTCGTGGCCTTCCGCGCCGTCGGTCTCGACGTAGCGCTTTACGTGTTCGACGCCGAAGAGCATGCCGTCCTCCTGTTGTGGCTGGATACCGAGTCGATCCGCGCGCTGACCCGTGGCGACGCCGTTCTGGATCCTCCGCGATCCTCCGGCGCCATCCGGTGACAGTCACGATCCGCGCGCATGGGTGACGCACGATCATGAAAGCGCTCCGCCGCCGAACGGGGCGGCGGGGCGCGACCATGCGTGCGGGCCGAGCCCTTGGCCGGCGACCGATCGACGGGGGAACCATACTTTCCCGCCGGGCGCGCGTGTACACCCCGGCCGTTATCCGTAGCGGCTACACGATCGAGCCGGACCAGATCTTCGTGGCCGCGGAGTAGACGCCGTACGTCTCACCGTCGAAGTAGGGGGAGACGCTCGTGTCGTAGCGCTTGTCGCCGTCGGTGTCGGAGACGCTGATGGTGATGCCGTTGAGGTAGCCGAGGCGACTCTCATTGCTGTAGCGGAGCACCCAGGAGGAGCCGAGGGAGCCTTCGCCGGTGAACGGAGAGTCGACGCCGATCGCCTGGTCGGCATGGAAGTCGGCGAATCTCATGGCGAACCTCTGCCCGCTGGACCATTCGAGGGTCTGACCCGTGTAAGGGCGGGTGCCGTCCAGGTGGGGGCCGGCCGGATAGCCGAAGACGTGGGCCGAGGCGCTCAGCTTCTGGTTCCAGGTGAGGCCCTGCCCGGCGACGTTGTCGCCCAACCTCCCGCTGTCGGTCAGCCCCCCGGAGGGAGAGGAGAGAACGCCGTTGTAGACGTTGACGAAGGCGTAGTCGCGGTTGTAGTCCCTGTACCTGTCGAAGTCGTAGTGGGTGAAGGCCTGCTTTCCGACGTAGAGGCCCCACGGGGTCGTGCCCTCGGAGTAGCCGGGAACGAAGACCCATTTGTCGAGTGTGGTGGCGTTGCTCTGGGTGTCGTACACGCAGTGACCGGCCGTGGCGACCAGGTTGCGGTAGGTCGACTGTACGGAGGTGCCGCTGCACCAGTGCGGCTGACCGTCGGCGCCGACGAAGAACACCTTGCCCGTGGTCGCGGGCAGGCTGACGTCCAGTGAGGACGCGCCGGAGGTCTTCGGATCATCTGACGCCGGAACGGAGCCGGGCACGCCGTCCGCGACGGAGGCGGTGGACGCGGTGGACGCGGCGGGCACGCGTTCGCCGGAGACCACGGTCTGCACGTTGTACGGCGTGGCGTTCTTCAGGTTGGCCCCTCCGTCGCCGAGCCAGAACGCCGCGACCTGCTGAGCGGCCGGCACGTCACCGGCCAGGGGGCGGACACCTCGTTGGCGGCACGAGCCGGTGCGGAGACGAGAACGGAGCCCAGCAGGCCGACGCTGACACCCACGGCGACTGATGCGCGCTTCATGGTTGATCTCCAAGTTTGTCAAGGGACGTCGTTTCGCGGCCCATGCGTCAGTAGGGCACTCCGGCGGGGCCGAGAGGCGTCGGCCAGGGAGATCCGCGCCGTCACGCGGGAGTCACCCATCACGCCGGCCGCCGCCGCCACCCGCTGGGCAGCTCAGCCGACGATCGATGTGGAGCAGTTCTCAGGCCGCTTCAGGTCCTCACGGCGCCCCGGCCTCTTCTCCGTACGCCCGTCGGCGACGGACAAGCGATCCGGCGGCTCCCGCTGGAGCTTCGCGCCTCGCTCAGGCGAGCCTGCTCCGGCCACGTCATCACCTGTGCCGCGCTGACATGGCCCCGCAGCCTGGCGTGGCTCCTATGAGATCCGGCCCATGGGCGACTCCTAATCCCTGAGATGAAGGACCGGATCACCGTAAAGAGGGCGACTTGTAATTCACTTGGCCCGCGCGCCTTGGGCCGAGTTGGGCGGTTCCTCAGACTCGCTGAACTCGGCGGTTCCTCAGCGGGCCTGTGCCGCTCCGAAGGGCGTGGTCGGGGCTACCCGTCCTCTCGTGCGTCCTGCTCCTCGGCGCTCTCGATCAGGTCCAGCGCGACCTTCAGCGCGGCCTCCGACCGCTCCTCGTCGGTCACCTTCTCCTCACGCAGCACGAACCAGACCGCGTGCATCGAGAAGACCGCCATGGATCGCCGCAGCTTGATGTCGAGCGGGTCGTCGGTGTCGCAGAGCACGCTCAGGATCGTGGTCATCCGGGCGCGCATCATCTCTGCCTTGCCGTGCCCCCGCAGCGCGGTCTGGTTGCGTTCGAGGAAGCGCATGACCTCGTGGTCCCCGCAGCGGGTCATGTCCACGGAGTAACGGCGGACGAGTTCCCTGCGCGTCTCGGCGGTGCGCGGCTGATCCTTGGCCCAGGAGATCAGCGCGTCCAGCGACTTGAGCCGGTCCTCCATGAGGCTGGCGACTATGTCGTCTTTTGTCTTGAAATGGTAATAAAGCGCGGCTTTGGTGACGTTGAGCGCCTCGGCGATCTCGCGTAGCGAGGTCGCCTCGTACCCCTGCTCGGTGAACAGTTGGAGCGCGACCTCTTGGATCCGACTCCGCGTGTCGGTCTGTGCACCCATTGCCTTGCTTTACCCCTTTATTTAACTTGACGGCCGGTAAGCACGGAGCCTACCGTATCCCTCTGCCGCTTACCGGTCGGCAAGTAAGTCACATATCAAGGGGGACGTCGATGACAGAAACCGCCGCACCGCCAGGGCGCTCGAAGGAAGTCATGGTGGTCCTGCCCGGCCTCATGCTGGCGATCATGCTGGCGATGCTCGACAACATGATCGTCGGCACGGCCATGCCGCGCATCGTCGGCGAGCTGAACGGCCTGGAGTACTTCACCTGGGTGACCACAGCCTACGTCCTCGGGACGACCGTCTCGACGCCCATCTGGGGGAAGCTGGGCGACCTCTACGGCCGTAAGAACATCTTCCTCGCGTCGATCATCATCTTCCTGGTGGGATCCGCGCTGTGCGGCATGGCGGGCTCGTCGCTCTTCGGGGGCACGGCGGACGGCATGATCGAGCTCATCGCCTTCCGGGCCGTCCAGGGGCTCGGCGCCGGCGGCCTCATGGTGAACGCGATGGCGATCATCGGTGACCTCGTCCCGCCCCGCGAGCGCGGGCAGTACCAGGGCATCATGGCCGCGATCATGTCGCTGGCCATGATCGCGGGACCGCTGGTCGGCGGTTTCATCACCGACCACCTTGACTGGCGCTGGGCCTTCTACGTGAACCTGCCTCTCGGCGGTATCGCGCTGGTCTGGTTGATCCTCAAGCTGCACCTGCCGAAGCACCGCACCGAGCACCGCATCGACTGGCTGGGCGCGGCCGTCCTCACCGTCGGCATCACCGCGATCGTGCTGATCACCTCGTGGGGCGGCCAGGCGCACGGCTACCCGTGGGGTTCCTGGCAGATCCTCGGCCTGGCGGCGCTCGCCGTGGTCTCGCTCGCCGTCTTCCTGCCGATCGAGAAGCGGGCGGCGGAGCCGATCATGCCGCTGCACGTGTTCGCCGACCGCAACTTCACCCTGATCTCGCTGCTCGGCTTCCTGCTCGGCTTCGCGATGTTCGGCGCGATCAGCTTCCTGCCGCTGTTCCAGCAGACCGTGCAGGGCGCCACCGCCACCAACTCCGGCCTGCTCCTGCTGCCGATGATGGGCGCGTCGATGGTCGTCTCCCTGTTCGTCGGCCGCGCCATCACCAAGACCGGGAAGTACAAGATCTACCCGGTCATCGGCGGTGTGGTCATGGCCATCGGCACCTGGCTGCTGTCCCTCCAGGACGCGAAGACCAGCACGCTGACGACCGGCCTGTTCATCGCGGTGCTCGGCCTCGGCATGGGCTTCCTGATGCAGACCACCATGCTCATCGCGCAGAACAGCGTCGAGCAGAAGGACCTCGGCGTCGCGAGCAGCGCCTCCACGTTCTTCCGCTCGATCGGCGGCTCGTTCGGCATCTCGCTGTTCGGCGCCATCTTCAACAACAACCTGACGAATCAGCTCACCGAGAAGCTCGGTCCCGAGCTGGCCCATCAGGTCTCGTCCACTGGAGGCCGGATGGACCCAACCACGCTGAGCCGGCTTCCCCTGCAGATGAAGGACGGGATCCTGGGCGCGCTCGCCGACTCCATCAGCGGGGTCTTCGGGTGGTCGGTCCTGTTCGCCGTGCTCGTCCCGGTCTTGGCGATCTTCGTGAAGGAGGTCCCCCTGCGCGGTGGGCCCTCCGCTCCGGGAGGCCCCGGCAAGCCCGGAGAGCCAGGGGAGCCCGGAGGTTCGGGGGAGAAGACCGCGCCGCCGGTGCCGGTCTTCGACTGACGCGTGACGGCCCGAACCGCACGCCGGCTCTGACGATCTGAGCTGAGCGCCCGGAGCACATCCGGTACGGCTCGCGCCCCACGCAGGGGTGCGAGCCGTACCGCGTTCCGGGCGTCTTCCAGGCGTCTGCTGCGCGTCCTTCCGGGCGTCTTCCGGCGATCCCGCTCAGGCGGGCCGTTCCTCCCGGTCGCCGGACCAGTCGGTGTGGAACGCGCCCTCCCGGTCGACGCGATGGTAGGTGTGCGCGCCGAAGAAGTCGCGCAGGCCCTGCACCAGCGCGGCCGGGAGCCGGTCCCGGCGCAGCGCGTCGTAGTACGCGAGCGCGGAGGAGAACCCGGGTGTGGGGACGCCGATAGTCGCCGCCGTGGCGACGACCCGCCGCCACGAGTCCTGGGCGTCGGCCAGGGCGGAGGCGAACGTCGGGTCCGCCAGCAGGGTCGGCAGGGAGGGGTCGGCGTCGTAGGCGGTGCGGATCCGGTCGAGGAACCTGGCCCTGATGATGCAGCCGCCCCGCCAGATCGTGGCCATCGCGCCCCGGTCGACGTCCCAGCCGTACTCCTCGCTCGCCGCGGTGATCTGGTCGAACCCCTGGGCGTACGCGACGATCTTCGAGGCGTAGAGCGCGTGCCGT
Source organism: Microtetraspora glauca (assembly GCF_040656155.1). Classification (NCBI taxonomy): domain Bacteria; kingdom Bacillati; phylum Actinomycetota; class Actinomycetes; order Streptosporangiales; family Streptosporangiaceae; genus Microtetraspora; species Microtetraspora glauca. Next base: position 23,187 of record NZ_JBFALK010000024.1, on the reverse strand, counting down.
ACGTCGTCGACGAGCTCCGCGCGAGGCGCGGTGCCCTCCGGGCCGGCGAGGGAACGGGCGGCGGCGCGCTGCCCGGGGTGGCCGGACAGCGAACGCGCGAACACCGCCTCGGCGATGCCGGTCACGGGTACACCGAGTTCGAGGGCGCTCTGCACGGTCCAGCGGCCGGTGCCCTTCTGCTCCGCCTGGTCGACCACGACGTCCACGAACGGCCGGCCGGTCGCGGCGTCGGTGTGCCCGAGCACCTCGGCGGTGATCTCGATGAGGTAGGACTCCAGGTCGCCCCTGTTCCACTCGCGGAAGACGTCCGCGATCTCGCTCGGGGAGAGCCCGAGCGCCTGCCGCAGCAGGTCGTAGGACTCGGCGATGAGCTGCATGTCGGCGTACTCGATGCCGTTGTGCACCATCTTCACGAAGTGCCCGGCGCCGTCCGGCCCGACGTGCACGCAGCAGGGGGTGCCGTCGACCTTCGCCGCGATGTCCTCGAGCAGCGGCCCGAGCGTCTCGTACGCCTCGGCGGCGCCGCCGGGCATGATGCTCGGCCCGTTGAGCGCGCCTTCCTCGCCGCCGGAGATGCCGGTCCCGACGAAGTGGAGGCCGCGTTCCCTGAGGGCGGCCTCCCTGCGCCGGGTGTCCTCGAAGTGCGCGTTGCCGCCGTCGATGATCATGTCGCCGGGCTCCATACGCGCGGCGAGTTCCTCGATCACCGCGTCGGTGGCGGGCCCGGCCTTGACCATGATGATCGCCTTGCGCGGGCGCCGGAGGGACGAGACGAACTCCTCGACCGACGCGGACGGGACGAAGTCGCCCTCGTGCCCGTGCTCCTCGATGAGCTGCTTGGTGCGGCTTTCGGTCCGGTTGTGGACCGCGACCACGTGGCCGTGGCGGGCGAAGTTCCTGGCGAGGTTGCGGCCCATCGTGGCCAGCCCCGTTACTCCGATGTCTGCTGTGCGCATGGTCCCAGTCTTATCCCATGGCTCGTCCCGGGACGTCGCGTCCCCGCCGCCGTCCGGCCGTACGCGCCTGATCAGGCGAGACAGTCAAACCAATCAAACAGATGGGTATTGTGTAGTTATCCGGTCGGTCGTCCTGCCGGAAACGCCGCCGGCTTCCCGATATAAGGGTGGCGTACAGCCGTGGCGGGGCCGTGAGCTCGCCGGACTCCGGCTGCCCTCGTCGTCATGTGACCAACGGAAGAGATTGACGTGTTCATACCGCAGCCGGACCGCTCCGTCGTCGCCGTTCCCCCGCCCGGAGACGGCCCCGGATTCTGGGCGGGCGCGCCCAGCGCCGTCCACCGGGACGGCTGGATCTATCTCGCGTACCGGCTGCGACGCCCCCTCGGCGAAGGGAGGGGCTACGCCGTCGCCGTCGCCAGGTCGGCCGACGGAGAGCGGTTCGAGACCCTCCTCACGATCACCAAGGAGCAGATGGACACCGAGTCGCTGGAGCGCCCCACCCTCGTGGTGACGCCGGAAGGCGGCTGGCGCCTGTACCTGAGCTGCGCGACCTACGGCACCAAACACTGGCGGGTGGAGGTCGTCGAGGCCGCCGACCCGGCGGCCTTCGACCCGGCCACCTCCCGCGTCGTGCTGCCCGGCGACCTCAAGACCGGCGTCAAGGACCCGGTGATCGTTCACCGGGACGGCCTGTGGCACCTGTGGGCGTCCTGCCATCCGCTGGAGGACCCGCGGGAGGCCGACCAGATGGTCACCGACTACGCCACCAGCCACGACGGCCTGGCGTGGACCTGGCACGGCACCGCCCTCGACCGTCGTCCCGGTGCCTGGGACTCCCGCGGCGTACGGGTGAGCGCCGTGCGCTTCGACGGCGACGGCGCCGTCACCGCCTACTACGACGGCCGGGCGTCGGCGGCGGAGAACTACGAGGAGCGCACCGGCGTCGCGACCGGCCCCGACCCCTCGACCCTGACGGCCAACGGCTCGGCGCCCGCGGCGTCCGGTCACGCCGGGGGAGGGCTGCGCTACCTGGACATCGTCCCCGTCCCCGGCGGACACCGGCTCTACTACGAGCTCACCCGCGCCGACGGCGCCCACGAGCTCCGCACCGAACTGCGCTGACCGTTCCGCGTTGACTGTTCCGCGGTGAACGGGAGCCGCCCCGAGCGGTTCGGGTGGCCCGGGGCGGGCTGGGGGCGGGCGGGTCACTCTCCTTTGGGGCGGCCGTTGCGCGCCTGCCGCTGCCCGGTGGGCCGGACGCCCACCAGGCCGCCCGACCGCTCCCTGGGGCGCAGCCAGTCGCTGAAGTCCTCCTCCGTCACGTCCTGGAGGAGGGCGATGTCGGCGGCGAAGTAGGACAGCAACTCCTGCCGCTGCGCCCAGGTGAGCGGCTCGCGCGCGCGTCCCTTACGTTGCAGCACCCGCTCCAGGGGCGTCGTCAGGGACTGCCCCACCACCCGGTCGCCCAGCCGTACGAGCTGGGACAGGACGCGGTGCCTGCGGCCTTCCGGCGGGTGGACCGTGACGTTCTCGCGCGGCACCTCGCCGACGAGCCCCTGCTCCACGCCGAGGAACGCGCAGATACGGTCGAGCGCGACCTCCGGCCGGTCCACCAGGTCGCGGTAGCGGAACACCAGAACCTGCTCGCGGGGGAACAACGTGTAGAGGTGCCGCAACTGCGCGCCGTACCGGCCGAGCCCGACGTAGTGCCAGAACGGCGCCCACCCGGCGGCGACGCGGCGGCCCTCCTCGGCGCAGGCCCGGACCACGTCGTCGATCGGCTCCAGTCCCGCGGACCAGAGGTGGGTCCAGTTCGAGTGCGCCCGTTCGACGGGATCGCGCAGCACGACGATCAGCCTCGCCCGCGGGATCAGCGCGTGGATGCGCCGCTGCGCGGCCAGGTCGTACAGGTAGAACGGAGTGGACTCGCCGCGCAGCGCGCCCGGGGGAGCGCCGTCGAAGAGGGCCTCGTAGTCCGCGCGCCGCCACACGTGCTCGCGGTAGGTCTCCGCGTCGCCGGGTCCGCCCCGCGTCGGCGGCGGCCCGTCCGTGAGGAAGAACTTCGGTTCCTTGACCGCCGACATGTGCAGTCCCGGATGGCGGGCCAGGGCGCTGTGCAGCGCCGTCGTCGCGGCCTTGGGCACCCCGATCACCAGGAAGTCCGGCAGGGACATCGCCGCCTCCTCTCCACAGTTTTCCTACAAATTTAGTTGGAAAATCTGGTTTTCTGGAAGGAGTGGCGTCGCGGGAGTATCGCGGGAGTATCGCGCGGCCCGCGTTCGCCGGCGAACGCGCCGGAATCCGGCCTTGACCCTGGACCTTCCCCAACGCCCACGAACATGTCCCCGGGTCCTCGCCGTCCGCGCCGCGGAATACGGTCTTCGCAGGTGCCGCGCTCTGAGGCGCGGGCTCCGGGACGTCGCGTCCGGGACATGCCCGAGCCGCCTCATGGCAACGTTCGGCCAAGGAATCGTCGCGGCGCCCCAGGCGGGTGAATCGTCCCCAAATGCGGGGGTATGGGCGCGGACCGCATGGACGTCATCCGTAAGAGGTCGCAGGCCATGACACGTACGACACCGACACGCGTCCCCGCGCCGACCGCGGGCGCCGAAGCACCGCCGCAACCTCGGAAGGAGAGCGGCAGGAGACCGATCATCCGCGCCGCGGTCCGCGGCGCGATCGGCGCCATGGCGATGTCCGGCCTGCGGCAGGCCATGGTCGCGCTGGGCCTGGTCGAGAGGGTGCCTCCGGAGTCCCTACTCAGGCGCATCGTCCCCTCGATCTTCCACAGCGTCCCGCCCCGGCGGCGGCCCGCCCTGGTCGAGTTCGCGCACTGGACGTACGGCGCCGCCGGCGGAGCGGTCTTCGGGGCGCTGCCCCGGGCGATACGCGAGCGCCCATGGGCGGGCCCGGTGTACGGCCTGCTCGTCTGGGGGGCGTTCGAGGGCGCCCTCGCCCCCGCCGTCGGCCTGGCCCAGGAGAAGAGCCACGACCCGGTCGAGCGGTCGATGCTGCTGGTCGACCACCTGCTCTACGGGGTCGTCGTGGCGGCCTCACCCTGGCCGCACCACGACACGCCCGTCACGGAGGACGAGTGGTGACCCACCCGGCGAACGTGAATCCGCGCGTCTGACCCGCGTATCTGATACGTGTGCCTGATCCGCGCGTGAACTCGTGCGGGGAATTCGTGCCCGAATTCCTGGGGCGAATCCGCCGGACGCGTCTTCGAGGGACCAGGTAGCCCCGGGCATCCGGGAGAATGGATGACCAGGGTTCAGAGAAAGGATGCGTCGATCGTGGCTGGAAGTTCCGAGACCGACTGGGTCTCCCGTTTCGCGGACGAGGTCATCGCCGAGGCGGAGCGTCGCGCGCCCGGGAAAGCCATCGTCTGCGCGTCCGGTCTCAGCCCGTCCGGCCCCATCCATCTCGGGAACCTGCGCGAGGTCATGACCCCGCACCTCGTCGCCGACGAGATCCGCCGCCGCGGACACGAGTGCGTGCACATCATCTCCTGGGACGACTACGACCGGTTCCGCAAGGTCCCGGCCGGCATCGACCCCGCGTGGGCGGAGCACATCGGCAAGCCGCTGACCTCCGTGCCCGCACCGGCCGGCAGCCCGTACGCCAACTGGGCCGAGCACTTCAAGGCGCCCATGATCGAGGCGCTCCAGGCGATGGGCATCGAGTTCCACGCCATCAGCCAGACATGGAAGTACACCTCCGGTGCCTACCGTGAGCAGATCCTCCTCGCGATGCGCGAGCGCCACAGGATCGACGCCATCCTCGACCGCTACCGGACGAAGGACAAGGCCGCGTCTCCGGCGGCCAAGCAGACCCCGGTGGACGAGGCCGAGGCCGCCGCCGTCGAGGGTTCCGGCGCGGCGAGCGAGGACGACGGCACCGCCGCGGCCGGCTACTTCCCGTACAAGCCGTACTGCACGGCCTGCGAGCGCGACCTGACCACGGTCACCTCCTACGACGACGAGACCACCGAGCTGGCCTACACCTGCGTCTGCGGCTTCTCCGAGGTCGTCCGGCTGTCGGAGCACAACCGGGGCAAGCTGGTGTGGAAGGTCGACTGGCCGATGCGCTGGAACTACGAGGGCGTCGTCTTCGAGCCCTCCGGCGTGGACCACTCCTCGCCCGGCTCCTCGTTCGTCGTCGGCGGCCAGATCGTCAGGGAGGTCTTCGGCGGCGAGCAGCCGATCGGCCCCATGTACGCCTTCGTCGGCATCAGCGGCATGGCCAAGATGAGCAGCTCCAAGGGCGGCGTGCCCACGCCCGCCGACGCGCTGGAGATCATGGAGGCGCCCCTGCTGCGCTGGCTGTACGCCCGCCGCAAGCCCAACCAGTCCTTCAAGATCGCATTCGACCAGGAGATCCAGCGCCTCTACGACGAGTGGGACGCGCTGGAGCGCAAGGTCGCGGACGGCACGGCGCTTCCCGCCGACGTCGCGGCGCACACGCGGGCGATCGGCACCGCCTCCGGTCCGCTGGTCACCACCCCGAGGCCGGTGCCGTACCGCACGCTGGCCTCCGTGGTGGACGTCTCCGCCGGGGACGGCGAGCAGACCCTGCGCATCCTGCGGGATCTCGACCCCGCCGATCCGATCGACTCCCTGGACGAGGTCAGGCCCCGGCTCGACCGGGCGGCCCAATGGATCACCACCCAGGTGCCGGCCGACCAGCGCACCCGTGTGCGGGACGAGCCCGACACGGAGCTGCTCGAGTCCCTCGGCGACGCCGAGCGGGAGTCGCTCCGGCTGCTGCTGGACGGGCTCGACGACCACTGGTCGCTTGACCTGCTGACCACCCTCGTCTACAGCGTGCCCAAGCTGCAGGCGGGCCTGGCGGCCGACGCGAAGCCCACGCCGGAGTTGAAGGCCGCCCAGCGTGCCTTCTTCGCGTTGCTGTACCGGCTGCTGGTCGGGCGTGACACCGGCCCGCGCCTGCCGACGCTGCTCCTCGCGGTCGGCGCCGACCGGGTGCGCAAGCTGCTCGGCGCCTGAGTCCGGCCGTCGCGGCCCGGGGGCGTCACCCCGGGCCCGCGACGCGGTGTCAGCGCGCTCCGCCGTTGACGTAGAGCGTCTGGCCGCTGACGTAGGACGCCTCATCGCTGGCGAGGAACGCGATGACGGAGGCCACCTCGCCGGGTTGCCCCACGCGACGCAGCGGCGTCGCCTGGGCGGCCCGATCCTGGTGGTCCTCGACCGTTGAGCCGACGCGCCGCGCCGTGGCGGCCGTCATCGCGGTGGAGATGTAGCCGGGAGCGACGGCGTTGACGTTGATGTTGAACGGGCCGAGCTCGATCGCCAGCGTGGCGGTGAGCCCCTGCACCCCGGCCTTGGCCGCGGCGTAGTTCGCCTGGCCCCGCGCCCCTAGGGCCGATCGGCTGCTGAGGCTGACGATCTTCCCGTACCGCGCCTCCACCATGTACTTCTGGGCCGCCTGGCAGCACAGGTAGACGCTGGTGAGGTTCGTGGCGAGCACGGAGTCCCAGTCGCCGCGGCTCATCTTGAACAGCAGGTTGTCGCGGGTGATCCCCGCGTTGTTGACCAGGATGTCCAGGCCGCCGAACTCGTCGGCCACCCGGCCGGTCATCTCGGTCACCGCGGCCTCGTCGGTGACGTCGCAGGCGAAGGCTCCGGCGGTCCCGCCGGTCTCCCTGATCTGGCGCGCCACCACCTCCGCGCGGTCGAGCTGGAGGTCCACCACGGCCACCCTCGCCCCCTGCGCGGCGAGCAGGGTGGCGGTCGCCGCTCCGATGCCCTGGGCCGCGCCCGTCACGATGGCGGTCCGGTTCTGGAATCTGGTCACGATCGGTTCTCCTCGCGTTTCGCGGGTCGGGATGTGCGGATCAGAACGCGTTCACGCCGGTGAGCGCGCGTCCGATGAGGAGGTGCTGGATCTGCGAGGTCCCCTCGTAGAGGGTGGTCACCCGGGCGTCGCGCAGGTACTTGCCGACCGGGAACTCGTCGACGTAGCCGTATCCGCCGAAGACCTGAAGCGCGTTGTTGGCCGCGCGCACCGCCGCCTCGCTGGCGAAGAGCTTGGCGATCGACGCCTCCGTGGTGAACTTCTCGCCCCGGTCGATCAGGTCGGCGACCCGCCAGGCCAGCAGCCGGGAGGCGTCGAGATCGATCCGGATCTGTGCCAGGAGCTGCTGGACGAGCTGGTACGACGCGATCGGCTTGCCGAACTGTCGGCGTGCCGACGCGTACTCCACGGCGGCGTCCAGGCACCCCTGGATGATCCCTGTGCAGCCGGCCGCTAGCGACATGCGCCCCTTGTCCAGGGCGGTCATCGCGATCCGGAAGCCCTTGCCCTCCTCGCCCAGCCGCGCGGAGCCGGGCACCCGCACCTGGTCGAGGACCAGTTCGGCGGTGGCCTGGCCGCGCAGGCCCAGCTTCCCGTGGATCTCGCGCCGGTCGAGTCCCGCGGCGGAGGTCGGGACGAGGAACGCGGTGACGCCTCTCGGGCCCTCCTCGCCGGTCCTGGCGAACACGATCGCCACCTCGGCCCAGGTCCCGTTGGTGATGAAGACCTTCTCGCCGCTGATCACCCAGTCATCGCCGTCGCGTACGGCACGCGTGGTCAGCGATCCCGCGTCGGAACCCGTGCCGGGCTCGGTGAGCGCGAAGCAGCCGAGCGCCTCCCCCGAGCACAGCCGCGGCAGCCACTCCCGGCGCTGCTCCTCGGTGCCGAAGGTGAGGATCGACTTGGCGACGAGGCCCAGGGACACGGACACGATGCCGCGCACCGACGAGTCGCCTCGGCCGAGCTCCTCGATCATGAGGCAGTAGGTCGTGTGATCGCCGCCGGAACCGCCGTACTCCTCGGGGATCGTCAGCCCGAGGAACCCGATCTCGCCGAGCTTGGCGACGATCGCGGTGTCGACCTTCTCGGCGCGGTCCCAGTCCCGGACGTGCGGGAGCACTTCCTTGTTGACGAACTCCGCCGCGAGCGCGCGTACCGCCTGCTGCTCCTCCGACAGGGTCAGGTCCATCGGGGTCCTCTCACTCTGGGTTACAGTAGCGAGGAAACTACCACTGTTAGTTTGGCCCGTCCAGGGAGGGTGATCCCTGTGGGACCATGGCACCCGGACGCGGAGCCCCGCGCCCGGAGCGAGAGGGAGACGTGACGTGGGACGGCCGAGCCGCCCGATGCTCAGCCCCGGCATCATCGTGGCCGCGGCCACCGAGCTGATCGACGCCGAGGGACTGGAGGCGTTGTCCACCCGGCGGCTCGCCGCCGAGCTGGGGGTGAGCGCCCCTTCGCTCTACAACCACTTCCGGAACAAGGACGAGATCCTCGACGCGGTGGCCGACTCGATCATCGCCAGGGTGGACGTCTCATCGTTCCAGACCCACGACTGGAAGTCCGCGCTGCTGCTCTGGGGGCATTCCTATCATCGCGAGCTGCGGAAACACCCTCGGATCGTGCCCTACCTGGCGAACGGGCCGGGGCGCAGGCCGGCCGCGCTCGCCATGGCCGACGCCGTGTACGGCGGACTGATCCGGGCCGGCTGGCCTCCGGCGCGGGCCACCCACGTGGGGGCGCTCATGCGCTATTTCGTCGTCGGGTCGGCGGTGGGATCGTTCGCGATGGGCTTCGCGGGGGACGAGACCCTCGACGAGACGCGATATCCGCACCTGGGGGACGCCCACCTGCTGCCCGAGCACCAGGAGGCGGTCGACGAAGGGGCCTTCGCCCTCGGCCTCGACTCTCTCATCGCCGGACTGGCGATCACCTTCGACACCATCACCCGGCGCTGACTAACACCGATAGTTATAGCGGCGCGGTGCTGGTCATAGAGCGGCACGGTGCGCCGCTCAGGAGACGGCGGGTCCCTCGACCAGTTCCTCGGCGAGCAGGTCCATGAGGAGCCCGTCATGCCAGGTGCCGTCGGGGCCACGCTCGTAGTTCCGCATGACGCCGACCCGACGGAAGCCCACCTTCTCGTAGCACCGGATCGCGGCGGCGTTGGCCGCTGCCGGGTCGATGGTCAGCCGGTGGTGGCCGTGGTCGGCGATCAGATGCCGGGCCAGCGTCCGAACCGCGTCGGTGCCGATGCCGCGGCCGTGCACCGCGGGATCGAGGTAGACGTCGATGCTCGCGTGCCGATACTCGGGATCGTCCTCCGCCGCCCACTGGATCTGGCCGACCACGCGTCCGTCGCACACGATCGCGAGGACGGCGGTGTCCGGATCGTTCAGGTCGTCGGAAACCTCCGCGGCCAGGTCCGCGCCGCCCCGCCACCACCGGTACACCTCGGGAGTGGACCGGATGGTGACGAGCGCCGGAACATCGGCGGCCGTGGCGGGCCGCAACGCCACGGCCGTGCCGTACAGGGTCGGATGCGGGTCGAGGGACATGCTCGGGGACGCTACCGCGGCGGTCCCGCCGACGGGTGCGAAATCGGGTTGATCCGGGCGTGGGCGGGGAGGCATCCTCGCGGGCATGACGCAGTCGCCGGAGTTCCCGCCCGAGATCCTCGACTACTACGTGCGAGGGAGAGAGGACGAGCGGCTGCGCACCGGCCGGGGACGGCTGGAGTTCTGGCGCACGCGGGACGTGCTGCGCCGGGTCCTGCCGCCCGCTCCAGCCCAGGTCATGGACGTCGGCGGGGGCAGCGGCGTGCACGCCGAGTGGCTGGCCGCCGACGGCCATGACGTCGAGCTGATCGATCCGGTGCCGTTGCACGTGGAGCAGGCGTCCCGACTGGCCGGCGTCACGGCGCGGGAGGGGGACGCGCGGGCACTGGAGGCCGCCGACGCCTCGGCCGACGCCGTCCTGCTGCTCGGCCCGTTGTACCACCTCACCGACCGGGCCGACCGGGTGCGCGCCCTGGCCGAGGCTCGCCGGGTCGTACGGCCAGGCGGGGTGATCGCGGCGGCGACCATCAGCCGGTGGGCCGCCGTGCACGACATGGTCAGGTCGGGCCGTTACGCCGAAGAGCCGGTCCGTCACGTGGTGGACGACTCGGCGCGGCACGGCCTGCTCCGCGGGAACGAGCGGATCGGCTTCACCACCGCCTATTTCCACGACCCGGACGAGATCCTCGGCGAGTTCGCCGACGCGGGCCTGCCCGGCGCCCGGCGGTACGCCCTGGAGGGCGTGTTCGGCCTTTACGCCGACGTGGAGGAGTGGCTGGACGACCCGGAGCGTCGCGAGCTGCTGCTCGGCGTGGCCAGGCGTTCGGAGGGGGAGCCCACCCTGCTCGGCGTCGCCGGCCACATGCTCACCGTCGCCCACACCTGACCACCCGCGTCAGCAGGTCGTGGCGGTCTGAGCCGTATCCAGCGGACCCACCCGGACTCACGGACCCACGGGGCGGTAAACGAGGCGGGAGGGTTCGCGCCAAGGGCGGCTGCAAACGCTATGTCCCCGTCGCACGGGGTGAGCGAGGCTCAGCGTTCGATGCGCAGCTCTACGGTGCGGCCGTCGGGGTCATGGAGCAGATGTCGTCCGGCGGCGTATCCGGGAAGGGTCTCCACGGCGAATCCGAGCCGCAGCGGGCCTGTCGTACCCGTGGCGGCGGGATAGATCTCGAAGACCATCCCGTCCGGAAGGACCGCGGCGTGGTGCGGCGGCCCGCTCCCGTGCTGCTCGGCCTGGAAGGCCAACCCCAGGGAGGCGTAGAAGCGGCGGCATTCCTCACGCCGGGTGGTGTAGATCACGAGAAGGTTCGCCCGCATCGCTCCAGTGTGGAGCGGTGAACGCGTGGCCGACGACCGGGAAAACAGAGAATCCCAGGCCGTGGGCCTGGGATCTCATATGTGGACGATACTGGGATTGAACCAGTGACCTCTTCCGTGTCAGGGAAGCGCTCTCCCGCTGAGCTAATCGTCCTTGGCTTGGGGCCAGAGGTGGAGACGGGATTTGAACCCGTGTACGCGGCTTTGCAGGCCGCTGCCTCGCCTCTCGGCCACTCCACCACGTAAAGCTCCGAGCGGAAGACGGGATTCGAACCCGCGACCCTCACCTTGGCAAGGTGATGCTCTACCACTGAGCCACTTCCGCGTGATTTCCGCCCGAGGCGGCCTCACGCAGAGAACTCTAGCGAATCCGCGCCCACTCCCCAAATCAAGTGGGACACCGATGCGGTGTAAGCAGCTAACATTGCAAACGCTAGTTACCAAGTGCTGGAAGAGTGGAACCATGCGCGACAACGAGGTCGTGGAGATCGGGCCGGCGCCGCTGGCCTTCGACGACGTGATCAGCGTGGCCAGGTACGGCAGGGCCGTACGGCTCGGAGGCGACGCGATCGCCGAGATGGCCGCCTCCCGCGGCAGAATCGAGGAACTCGCGGAGGGCGACACCCCCGCCTACGGCGTCTCCACCGGGTTCGGCGCGCTCGCCACCCGGCACATCGACCCCGCCCTGCGCGGCCGGCTCCAGCGAAGCCTGGTCCGCTCGCACGCCGCCGGATCGGGCCCGGAGGTGGAGACCGAGGTCACCCGGGCCATGATGCTCCTGCGGCTGCACACGCTCGCCACCGGTCACACCGGCGTGCGCCCCGTGACCGCCAGGGTTCTGGAGAGCCTCCTCAACGCCGGGATCACGCCCGTGGTCCACGAGTACGGCAGCCTCGGCTGCTCCGGCGACCTCGCCCCGCTCGCGCACGTCGCCCTGACGATCATGGGGGAGGGGGTCGTCCGCGACCGCGAGGGCCGCGTCCGGCCCGCCGACGAGGCGCTCAAGGAGTACGGGATCGAGCCGGTCGAGCTGGCGGCCAAGGAAGGGCTCGCCCTCATCAACGGCACCGACGGCATGCTCGGCATGCTCGTGCTCGCCCTCCACGACCTGGAGCGGCTGCTCAGGACGGCCGACATCAGCGCCGCGATGAGCGTCGAGGCGCTGCTCGGCACCGACCGGGTCTTCGACGCGGCGCTCCAGGCCCTGCGTCCCCACCCGGGCCAGGCCGCCGCCGCGGCCAACATGCGAACCCTGCTCGCCGGTTCGGCGATCATGGCCTCGCACCGGGACGGCTCGTGCACCCGCGTGCAGGACGCCTACTCGCTGCGCTGCGCGCCCCAGGTCGCCGGTGCGGCCAGGGACACCGTCGCGCACGCCGCCGTCGTCGCCGGGCGCGAGCTCGCCAGCGCGATCGACAACCCCGTGGTGCTCGCCGACGGGCGGGTCGAGTCGAACGGCAACTTCCACGGCGCTCCCGTGGCGTACGTGCTGGACTTCCTGGCCATCGCGGTCGCCGACGTCGCGTCGATGGCCGAGCGGCGGACCGACCGCATGCTGGACGTCGCGCGCAGCCACGGACTGCCCGCGTTCCTGGCCGACGACCCGGGCGTGGACTCCGGGCACATGATCGCCCAGTACACGCAGGCGGCCATCGTCTCCGAGCTCAAGCGCCTGGCGAACCCCGCGAGCGTCGACTCGATCCCGAGCTCGGCGATGCAGGAGGACCACGTCTCGATGGGCTGGTCGGCCGGACGCAAGCTTCGCCGGGCGGTCGACGGCCTGACCCGGGTGCTCGCCGTCGAACTGCTCACCGCCGCGCGGGCCATCGACCTGCGGGCGCCGCACGCGCCGGCGCCCGCGACGGGGGCCGTGACCGGGGTGATCAGGGAGTCGGTCGCCGGACCCGGGACGGACCGGTTCCTCGCGCCCGAGATCGAGGCGGTGGTGCGGCTCGTCGCCGACGGGGCCGTGGTCTCCGCCGCCGAATCCGTCACGGGCCCCCTGGCCTGAACCGCTCGGCTCGCCGGGAGCGACCCCGCGCCGTCACCGCCAGTAGTTGTTGGCGGCCGCGATCGTGGCGAACTCGATCGCCACGACCTGCGCAGCCGAGGTGAGGCCGTCGACGTTCTCGGCGTAGTCGGGGCGCCCGTCCCTGAGCACGTCCACGTCCGGCTGGATGGCGCGCACCGTGTGGCGCGCCATCAGGACGGCCAGCGCCCGGCCGTCCTCCGGGGTCGCCGTGATCAGCGAGTTTCCCGGTACGAGTTCCATCTCGGCTCCTTGCTCCCGCGCGGCCTGTCGGGGCGCGCTCGGGGTTCCCGCCGCTTTCCTCCAGTTACGTACGGTAACAACCGGTCGTGCGGTGTGCGCCGAGGGGCCGGTCAGGCGATGGCCGCGATCACCTCGACTTCGAGCAGCACGTCGGGATGGAAGAGGCGGGAGACCTCGACCGTGGTGCTCGACGGCGGCTCCCCGGTGACGTACCGCGCCCGGACGTTCCCGTAGTCGGCCAGCCGGTCCATGTCGGTGACGAACGTCTTGATGTGGATCACGTCGCCGAACGAGCTGCCCTGGTTCGCGAGGATCCGGCCCAGGTTCTCGAAGATGTACTCCGACTGGCGGGCGATGTCGTCCCGGCCGACGATCTGCCCGCCCGCGTCCAGCGCGACCTGCCCGGACACGAAGAGCAGGTCCCCGAAGCGCACCGCGTGGGAGTACCACCCGTTGGTCGCGGGGACGGTGGCCGGATTGATCCGTTCGGCGATCTTCCCGCTCCGCGGCCCACTCCGCCGCCCGGCCGCCCATCGGATGACGGCGGTGAGGTCCTCGGAGCCGAGCCCCGCGTCCGCCGCCTCGTCGAGCAGGTCCCGCGCCGCCGCGGCCACCGTCTGCTCCGCGCCGACACCGGCGGTCGCGAGCCGCAGGTCCTTCGCCGCGAGGCCCAGCGCGTACCGAGTCTCGGAGGGCTCCTCCTCGATCGCGGGCCGCAGCCGCTGGACGAGCGCGCCGAGCGGGGTCCCGGCCAGCACGTCCAGGAAGGCCGCGCGGTCCACGCCCATCCGCTCCGCGTACGCCAGGTTCTCCGCGAGCATCACCTGGGCCGGGACGAGCGCGCTCATGAGGGCCAGCTTGAGTGCCGCGCCGGCTCCCGTGCGGCCCACCTCTCGGACGGTTCCGAAGACGGCCAGCACGGCACGGCAGCGCGCCAGATCCTCGGGCGAGCCGCCGGCCAGGACGACCAGGTTCCCCTCACGCGCGGGTGCGACGCTGCCGAGGACGGGAGCGTCGACCAGCCCCGTTCCGGGAGGCAGCGATCTCCGGATCCGGGCGACGGCGTCGGGGCCGATGGTGGACATCTCGACCACGACCGTCCCGGGTCGCAAGCCGGGCAGCGCGGCGCGCACGACGGATTCGACGGCGTCGGGGTCGGCCAGCATCGTGACCACCAGATCCGCGCCGGTGACGGCCTCCGCCGGGGTGGCCGCCACCGTGGCGCCCGGCAGGTCCTTCGGGGTGCGGTTCCAGACGGTCACCGTGTGCCCGGCGTTCACGAGGCGCCGGGCCATGGGGGCACCCATGTACCCCAGTCCAAGGAAAGCGATCATGCCTTGTGACTGTAGGCACGCCCGACCCATTCCACCAGCGACTAGATTGCATGTAAGACATGCGCTGAAGTCATGGATGGAAGGAGGGGCGTGTTCGAGTCGGACGCGCTCAGGCTGCTCGACGCCGTCGCCCGTACGGGCTCGTTCACGGCGGCCGCCGCCGAGCTGAACTACACGCAGTCCGCCGTCTCGCGGCGCATCGCGTCCCTGGAGACCCAGGCCGGTGGGCCGCTGTTCGAGCGGCTGCCCCGGGGGGTACGGCTGACGCCCGCCGGGCACGCGCTCCACCGGCACGCGCTGGAGGTCCTGAACAGTCTGGAAGCGGCGGCGGAGGAGCTGTCGGCCATCCACCGGGGCGCCGGAGGGAGGCTCCGCGTCGGCGCCTTCGCCACGGCCAACGCGGCCCTGGTGCCCCGCGCGCTGCGCGTCTTCCAGGGCGAGCGGCCGGGCGTGGAGACCAGGATCGTCGAAGGGCCGAGCAGCCGCCTGGTGGAACGCCTCGTGGCCGGCATGATCGACATCGCCGTGGTCAGCGACTATCCGTCCGGGCTCGTCACGGGATCGGAGACGCGGCTCGTCCCGCTTCTGGAGGACGAGCTCCTCGTCGCGCTGCCGCGTGACCATCCGCTGGCCGGGAACCAGGTGGTCGACCTGCGCGACCTGAAGGACGAGAACTGGATCGAGGCGTCCCCGCGCCCGAGCCCGCACGAGACGGTGATCTTCGCCTCGTGCGTGCGGGCCGGTTTCACGCCGAAGACCGGTTTCCGCGTCGCCGAATGGATGGGCAAGCTCGGATACGTCGCCGCCGGTCTCGGTGTCACCCTGGTCCCCGCCATGGTGGCGCCGGGCATACGCCACCGCGGCGATCTCGTGCTTCGCCCGCTCGGCGAGTTCGCCTCGCGCCGGACGGTGTACGCCGCGCTGCCGTCCGAGGCGCCGATTCCCGCGGCGCTGGCGTTCCTGCGGTCGCTCCAGGACGAGGCCTGATCGGAACGCGTACGCGACGGGGTGTGAGAGGGCACCGGCCGGATAGGGCGAGAATGGACCGGTGCACGACGCTTTCGCCCACGTGGGGGGCCGCCTGGCCACCGGACTGCGCGATGTGACCACCGATCTGGCCGCTCTCGACGGGACCGGATGGTGGGCCGTCGTCGTGACCTATGAGGGCAAGGTCACCTGCGCGCGCTTCGGCGACGTGCGGCCCGCGCCGCTGCCCCGGCCACGCGCGCCGTGGCGGGGCCCGGCCCCCGGGGAGTGGACGACGTCGCTCGACCGGCGGGCGTACGAGGCGGGCGTGAGCGCGATCAGGGACTACATCGAGCAGGGGGAGGTCTACCAGGCGAACCTCTGCCGGGTGCTGTCGGCACCGCTGCCGGGCGACGCCGATCCGGCGGCCCTCGCCGTACGCCTCGCGAAGGGCAACCCGGCCCCGTACGCCGCGGTGATCAGCGTTCCCGGGCTGACGGTCGTGTCGGCCTCGCCCGAGCTGTACCTCTCGCGGGCCGGAGACGTGGTCGAATCCAAGCCGATCAAGGGGACCGGGGTCACCGCGGCGGACCTGCTCGACAAGGACCACGCCGAGAACGTGATGATCGTCGATCTGGTGCGGAACGACCTCGGCCGGGTCGCCGAGGTCGGCTCGGTTTCGGTGCCCGCGCTCTGCGAGATCGAGGAGCATCCGGGTCTCGTCCACCTCGTCTCGACCGTACGGGCCCGGCTCGCGCGTGGCGCCGGCTGGCCGGACCTGCTCGCCGCGACCTTCCCGCCGGGATCGGTGACGGGAGCGCCGAAATACACGGCACTTCAGATCATCAATCGGCTCGAACCAGAGCCGCGGGGGCCTTACTGTGGGGCAGTGGGCTGGGTCGACGCCGACCGGCGGGAAGCCGCGCTGGCGGTCGGCATCCGCACCTTCTGGGTGGAGCAAGGCATGATCCGTTTCGGCACCGGAGCGGGCATCACGTGGGGTTCGGACCCCACGCGGGAGTGGCGCGAAACCGAGTTGAAGGCGTCCCGGCTCATCGCACTCGCGTCGCGGAGCTAGCACGAGCAGGGATGGAGACCTAGATGGCTGTACCCGTGTGGGTCAACGGTGAATTGCTGGACCCGGAGAAGGCCGCCGTCTCGGTCTTCGATCACGGGCTGATGGTCGGTGACGGCGTCTTCGAGACGATCAAGTTCGTGCACGGGGAGTCGTTCGCGCTCACCCGCCACCTGGACCGGCTCGCGCTCTCGGCCAAGCGGATGGACCTTCCCGAGCCCGATCTCGGCGCCATCGCCGACGGCGTGCGGCAGTGCCTCGCCGCCGCGCCGACGTGGCCGCTGGGCCGGATCAGGATCACCTACACCAGCGGGCCGGGGCCGCTCGGCTCCGACCGCGGTTCCGACGGGACCAACGCGATCGTCATCGTCGCCGAGCAGAAGCCGTTCCCCGAGACGGCGGCGGTCACCGTCGTGCCCTGGCCGCGCAACGAGCGCGGCGCCCTCGCGGGGGTCAAGAGCACCTCCTACGGCGACAACGCCAAGGCCCTCGCGTACGCCAAGGAGCGCGGAGGCGCCGAGGCGATCTTCGAGAACCTCGCGGGCAACCTCTGCGAGGGCACCGGCAGCAACGTCTTCATCGTGACCGGTGGACGCCTGGTGACGCCGACGCTGGCGTCCGGCTGCCTGGCCGGCGTGACGAGGGCGCTGGTCCTCGAGTGGTGCGGCGGGACCGAGGAGGACGTCCCCATCTCCGCGCTGTACGAGGCGGAGGAGGCGTTCCTCACCTCCACGACGCGTGACGTCCAGCCGATCCGGCTGGTCGACGACCGCGAGCTGCCCCTGGCGCCCGGTCCCGTCACGCTCGCGGCGATGAAGGCGTTCGCCGAGCGGTCCGCGGCCGACCTGGACCCGTGACGGGTCAGTCGCCGTACGCGTACTGGGTCTGGGCGTTGAACTCCTTCAGGGTCACGCTCTTGGCGGGGTCCGTGCGCGGGTCGTCGATCCGCAGGACGTCCAGACCCTTCGTGATGTCGCTCGAGTAGATGTGGCCGTTGTAGTAGTACGCCGACCAGGAGCCGCCGATCTGCAGCCCCGGCCGCAGGGGGCCGCGTTCGAAGAAGGCGATCTCCACCGGGTGGTCGGAGTCGGTGAAGTCCCAGACGGAGACCCCTCCCTGGTACCACCCCTGGACCATGATGTCCTTGCCCGGCACCGGGATGAGCGCCCCGTTGTGGGCCACGCAGTTCTCCGACGCCCCCTGGGGCCTGGGGATCTTGAAGTAGCCGTGCCGTACGAGCTCGCGGTCGGCGGTGATCTCGTAGACGGCGTTCGCGCCCTTGGTGTCGTGGCCGGAGGAGTCGCACGTCGCGACCATCCCGCCGCCCAGCTCGTCGCCGAACACGACCTTGGTTCCGGCGTTGTTGAAGGTGGCCGAGTGCCAGAGGGAGAAGTTCTCCCGGTCGGTCACGGTCCTGAGGACCTTGGGGCCGACGGGGTCGGCGATGTCCAGCAGGTAGCCGTCCCCGTAGCAGGCGGCGGCGGCCAGCTTCTTCGCCGGGTAGACCGTGATGTCGTGGCAGCCGCCGTACTCCTCGTCCCCCTGGCGGTCCTTGAACAGGGCGGGCTTGGCGACGACCTTGGCCGCCTCGGGATCGCGGACCGGCACCTCGACGATCGAGATGTTGTCGTGGGGCGCCGGGCAGGTCGTCGAGCCGGGGTCCGGCCCGGCGGCGGAGACGTAGAGGTAGAGGGTGTCCGCGTCCGGTCCCGGGGCGATCGCGTGGGTGTGGGAGCCACACTCGGTCCGTACGGCGGAGATGTACTTCGGATTGGCCTTGTCCGAGATGTCGAAGATCCGGATACCCTCCCACGAGGAGGCGTTGGAGGGATCCGAGCGCCCGCTCTGGCAGGTCTCGTCGGTCCGGGGGTCGTCCACGGACACGAACAGCAGGTCGCCGGAGACGGAGACGTCGTTCTGCCCGCCGGGGCAGAGCACCCGGGTGACCACCTTCGGATGGGCCGGGTCGGCGATGTCGTGGACGGTGAACCCGTCGTAGTTCCCGGCGAACGCGTAGTCGCCCTGGAACGCCAGGTCGGAGTTCCAGGAGCGGTTCCCGTCGAAGGGCGCCTCAAGGGGGACGTTCGCGATCGGCGTGATGTTGGGGCTGTGCAGGATCTCGTCCGTGCCGAGGTCCGCGCTGGCGCGTGCCGTACCGCCCGCGGCGGGTGACGCGGACTCGGCGGGCACCGCACGGGCCGGCTCGGAGGAGGGCGAGGCGCCGGAGGAGCCGGAGGCGCAGGCCGTCGCGAACAGTGCCGTCGCCAGGCACGCCATCAGTCCCGCACGCTTCACTGTTCCCCCTGGATCTTGGAGACTGCCCCACTATGGAAGTTATGTCGGGCAGAAGCGGCGTGCGGGGCGCTTTGGTAACAGTTGTGCTGGCAGTTCTGGGCTCGGCGCTGATGTCGGTGAGCGGATGCGCCGCGGAGGAGCCGTCCCCCGACCGCCCCGCGCCCTTCGTCGCCGGATCAGGAGCGCCCGTCGTGGTGCCGGGCTCTCCCGGAGGGCTGGCCCGTACGGCGACGCCGGGTGAACGGATCGGCGACTCGGACTCGCGGGCCGCGGCGGCGGACGTGCGCTTCGCCGAGGCGATGATCCCGCATCACCGGCAGGCCCTGGAGATGGCAGGACTGGCCGGGGCCAGGGAGGCGGGGGACGCGGTGACCGCGCTCGCGGAGCGCATCGCCGGAAGCCAGGGGCCCGAGATCGCGACGATGACGTCATGGCTCGCATCCCTCGGCCGTCCCGCGCCGACCGTACACGCTCATGCTCGCGAGAGCGAGTACGGCATGGCCACGCTGGAGGAGATGAACCAACTGCGCGGCGCGCGCGGCGCCGCCTTCGACAGCCTGTTCCTACGGTTGATGATCAGACATCACGAGGGGGCGGTGCGGATGGCGGGGGAGGAGTTGCGCGGCGGCACGGACCGGCTCATGAGGGAGATGGCCCGTGACGTCGTATCGGGGCAGCGGGCCGAGATCGGCCGCATGAGGCGCATCCTGGGTTAGGAGCTCCAAAGCATGTTGCTGAGCTCGTCGTCCAGGTCCATGAAGTCGGTCTCACGGCCGGCGGGGACGAGCTCGAACGTGCGGTGCAGGAACTGCGTCAGCGGAGCCAGGGGGACTTCGAACAGAGCCTGTCCAAACGGAGAGGTGAGACTTATGTTCAGCGTGCGCTCGCCGTCGGAACGGGCGGGCCACACCTGGACGTCTCCTTCCCCCACGCGCCGGACGATGCCGACGGTCAGCAACTCGCGAGCAAAGATCCACTCGACCGGTTCGTCGTTCCCCACATGGAAGGCCATGCGTATGGCGTAAGGGTCCTCGGCCGTGTAACTGAGCCCGGCGAGCAGGGGCACGGTAGTACGGTCGGGGACCACAAGTCGAAGGCCCAGCTCGGCAGTGACGGTGGTGCTGTTCATCGTCAGCCAAACCTTTCGTGTCGGGTCCCCTCACAGGGGCTTGCAACTGCTCTCACGGACTCACTCTCGCCCGCGAAGCTATGTACGCGAACGAAGAAACCCGTAGGAGAGATTCCGCTTCCGGGGCCTTCTGTAACGCATCTCACAGGTAGACATTTGAGCATCTACCTGCCCAAACATCGCTAACAGGCGCATGTTGGCGCCGGTTTTGCGTGTCGTTCCGACTGTCATGGCGAAGTCTTGCACGGTACAAATGATCTTAGCTCGGTGCGTATGGGTCGAGTCTGGGGCATCACGATGCTATGACAACACGGCGCCCTCCTGCCGGTCCGACTGGAAACGTTTCGGTTGAGGTCGAGGACCGGATGCGATCTCGACGGCCCGGCGGTGGCCATGAGGTCGGCGCGACGCGGAGGCTGTCGGGGTGGTGTGTCCGGGGGTGGTCCGTTCGCTTCGCCAGGACCCCTTCGAGTGCGGTATGGTTTTCCCCGTCGGCGCCGCAAGGGGCCGATCATCCCGGGCGATTAGCTCAGCGGGAGAGCGCTTCGTTCACACCGAAGAGGTCACTGGTTCGATCCCAGTATCGCCCACCACATAGATGCAGTTCAGAGGCCGGACCCCGAGATCGGGGCTCCGGCCTTTTGATCGTCTGACCCCGATCTGACCCCCGGATCGGCCGTCACTTCCCGATCTCGCCCGTCAGAGAGCCGCCTCTCCCGACATCTGACGATCTCTCGCGGGTCGATGCCTGTCCCGACTGTCGCCGGACTGGGTTTCGGTGGCCGGCGAGCCCATATTCTGATCTTCATGCCCCCGTGCCGACGCGGGCGCTCGTCGCTGGAGCGCTCGCCGTCATGTGCGTTGCCAGCGCCGCGGGATGCGCCGCGCCCCGGCAGCCGCCCGCTGCCCAGAAGAGCGCCGCGGCTCCTGGAGAGAGTTCCGCACCTTCCGAGGGGAGCGCCCGTCCGTACACCGGAGAGGCCGTCCATAGCGTCGTACGCGTCACCGGGACCGCGAGCGCTTGCGACCGGGATGTCGCGGGAACCGGGTTCGTCTACGCCGGGGAGCGGGTGATGCTCACCGCCCACACGGTGGCGGGAGTGGATCGGAACCTGAAGGTGTCGCTGGCCGACGGCCGAGGCTTCGACGCCGAAGTGGTGGTCTTCGATCCGCTGATGGACATCGCCGTGCTGTGGGTCAGGGAGCTCCCCTCGCCGCCCCTGCGGCTGCAGACGAAACGTGAGGCGTCGGGCACGGTGATCGGATGAGAGGCGAGCGGCACGGCGCCGACGGCCCAAAGCGCCACGGTGGGTGATCGCCTGCCAGTCAAGTCGTACGACATCTACGACAGGCGGCGGAGCGAGAGTGAGGCTTACCCCTTCCAGGGGCCACGGGTGCGGCGGGGGGTGTCGGGAACTCCCCTCGTCTCCCGCGATGAACGGATTCTCGGCATGGTCTTCGCCGCGGATCCGGATCTGGAGGACAAGGGGTACGCGCTCATTGCCCGGCAGCTCTCGGCGGCTGCGAAGACGGGAAGGCGCGCGACCTCCCCGGTGTCCACGCAGGAGTGCGGCTGACCGCCGCCCCGCCCCCCGGCAGCTCGTCGCCGCCCGCGCGAGCCAAAGGTCGCGGCCGAGTTCTTGGCGCCCGTGCCGCGTCCTGAGCCGCCATTCCATCCGCCCGCCGCAAGCCCCGGCCTTCCGGCCCGTCTTCCACGCCGTGCGCCCCTGATCATCCCCAGCCCTACGTCCCGGGCCGATCGAGACGCTCTCCATCAGTCCCGTCGACACCCACATGCGTGCGGTGGCGCCTTGGAGTGTGTGGGCGGCGGCGAGTCGGGCGATGCTGTCCGTTTATGATCTACGATGTAAAGATGGTGGCGCGATTGTAGATCACCGAGTTCTTGGCGCTCCTTGGTTCGTGTCGGTCGTGGGGAGCGCAACCGGTCATGGCGGCGAGTGGTCGACGAGCAGAGTGGCTTGTGGAGGGTTCGGTGGACCATCCCAAGCGATCCGCACGTGTCGTGGTCGGATGGCTCGAAGAGGCCGGGATGTGGCGGCGACACGGTTGTCGCTGAATGCTTGACGCACTAGATCGACTACTTAGAGTAAATGCATCGTGAACGATCAAGGAGAGGATTCATGGTGCTGAGAGCGGACTCGAGCATCGCTATCGACCGTGGCGCTGCTTCTGGGGGCGGCCGGGTCGGCGTCGGCGGCGTCTGGTTGGAGCGACGCCTGCGCCGACGGCCGCGTGAGCGTGCCGCCGGACCGATCGACGATCAAGGTCTGCGACGGCACGGTGAACAACCTGACCTACAAGGCCGTCTGGCACAACGACAACCCCATTGACGCGAGAAAGCCGTTCGAAATACAGGCACCGCAGGGTGGCTGCGCCACCGACAGTTCCTTCTTCGGATCGGTCCGGGTCTTCAAGCTCTGCCAGGGGCGAGTCGGCGCGAACAACAGCGTCGCCTGGGGTGCCTGCAAGGCGGCCGTGTGGCCAGGCGGTCGTTGAGGGGGCTCGAACCCGCAGCGGAGGGGCTGGCGTCACGGCCGTTATGCCACAGGTCAGGCGCCCTCGCCGCCGCCTAGGCTGTCTTGGATCTCGACCTGCTTCTGCTCCACCACGGTTTTGATCAGGGTGGCCAGGCCCAGCGCGACTCCGGCGATGATGGCCGTGATGATCACCCACTCGACGGCTGAAGCGCCACGTGTAGGGGCGGTACGGGCGCGGTGAACCCGAACGGCCAAGCAAGCCTGTAGGTAGATGACCCAGGGGCGATTCACGGGGTTCGACATCCTCCACGGCGACGCATGGGAAGGCTCGCGACGTGCGCGGACACTTCGTGTGCCATCTCATCTTGGCACTGATTGCAACCGTCTATGTGCGGATTGTGTTCGACGGTGGCGGGGACAGAAGAGGGAACCGATCTGGCATTGGTCTCGGCTCCCACGGTGAGCGCCCTGCCTCGCGGGTCGCGCGGGACCTAGGTATCAACGAGTACACGCTGCACAACTGGGTGCGGGGGCGTGGGCGGGGCCGGTCACATGTCTCCTCGAAAGCTTGGGACGGGGGTCACCGGCCGGGCAGAGGAGGTCAGGACTGTGACGATGCGCTCGCAAGGCCCCTATGGGGACACATCCCCGCCTGGTCGGCAGCACCGCCCGGGCCAGGGCGACAGGTCATCACGAAGGCACGAGGCCAGTCTCAAGCCGGGTCAGACCTGGCCTTCTGGACGGTGCCCCTTCAGTCTCACAGGTCTCAAGCGCTCGGTGGTCTTGTGGGTGAAAGAGGCGATGGGCCGGTGAGCGTGGCGGCCTTCATCTGCTCTCAGAAGACCGACCATGACATCGACCATGCAACCTCCTGCCGGGCGCTGGGGGTGTCGCAGTCGTGGTTCTACAAGTGGAAGGACCGCATCGGCCAGACCGCCCCGACGGCGCGTGAGCAGCGGCG
>NZ_JBFALK010000023.1:0-152851 GCF_040656155.1 Microtetraspora glauca | reverse complement strand
ATCCGCCGCTACATCGCCTGGCGTAACCGCAACGTCGATAACCCCCGCCTACGCCGGATCGTGAAGAGGGCAAACGTGGCCTGACACGGCACTAGTTCAGCCGCGCGGCCAAGGCCGTGACCTCGCTGTGGAGGCCGCGCAGCTCAGATGCCGTAGGGCTCAGTTCATATCCGTGGTAGTGGCAGGTCCGGCTGAGCGCGGCCCACGAACGGGCGGCCAGCCGGACGGTGCCACGATCGCGATAGCCGTTGAGGCAGGTGATCTGTGCCTGCATGGCGCAGCGTTCGACACCGGGCGCGACCCTCGACCAGTAGTCGGCCAGGCACGCCTCAAGCGCCATGCGGATGAGGAATGCGGCAGCACGGGGCGAGGCCACGTCACCCTTGCCACTCAGCAGGGCGTCCGCGTCGTCGAGGTACTTCAGGTAGCGAGACATCAGACCTCCCGGAGCTTGCGGGCGAGGCTGGTCACGTTGCCTATGGGGTCGTCGCCGTGTCCGCGCAGGATCGCATAGAACCGTTGAGGGTTATGGCTGCCCTGATTGCAGGCACGGTAGACGGCGCCGGCCCACGTGCCGCCAAAGCGCTGATCCAGATGGAAAGGCACCTGATCAGGGGCGATATCCAGGGCCAACGCCGCGATCTCTCCGGTCGACCGGGCATCGGCGATGCGGCGTTCCGTGTCCGCGTGTTCGATGCCCTGTGCGAGTAGCCGACGCCGGGCGACTTCGACGAACGCGGTTTCCAGGGCGACCCGACACATACCCGGCAGGACCACGGGGCCGACGCCCTCCGGCAGGCGTCGGTTCAAGGCGATGGTGCGCGCCTCCTTCAGCGCGCGCTCCACCGGGTCGTAGTCGACCGAGATGTCGATCCTGGAGCGTTCTCCGCGGCGCACCTCCATGATCGTGGCCTGGATTCCAAGGCGGTGAATCGCCTCGGGCAGTCGGCTGTCGTGGGTGAAGACCACGACCTGGCGGCGCTTGGCGACCTCCTCCAGCAACTCCGCGAGGCCGTCTACCTTCTCGGGATCCATCGACTGGACGGGATCATCGACGACCAGAAAGCGGAAGGGGCTGCGGTCCACGAGAGCGCGGGGAAGAAACAGAGACAGCGCCAGCGCGTGAAGCTCCCCCTGGCTCATCACCCCGAGCGCCGCGTCGGGGATGTCGTCGACGCTCACTTCCAGCTCGGCCCGGCGCTGGTATCCCCGTCCGGCAAGACGGATCTCGCCGAGCGCTACGTTGCTCTGCCCGCGCATGATCTGCCAGTAGACCCGCGCCTCCTGGCCCTGGGCCGCCATGCGTTCAGCGCGAAGCGCGTCGTGTAGCTCGCGAGCCCAGTTGTCGGCCTTCTTGACGATGGCCAGTCTGCTCTTGGCCGTCTGTGCCGTACGGGCCTCGTGGCACCACGCCGCTACCTCTGGTGCGACCCGCTGCCAGTGGCCGTCCTGATCGGAAAGCCGCTGGCGGGCTGTGTCGCGAACGGCGGAGCACTCGCCTGCCAGGCGCTCTCCCGCAGCCACGAATGCGGCCGGATCGGTGAAGGAACGGCAGGCCGTCCACTCATGCCATACGAGAGCGAGGTCGGTGGGGAGGCCCGCGGGAGGATCGACGATGAGCCGTGCGGCGGCCTCGACGGCGTGCTGCAGTTCATCCACGGCTGCTGCGGCGGCGGCCGCTTCCTCTCGGAGCCGGATGACCGCCTCGACTGCCCGAGTTGCCCATGAATCATCGAGCTTGTCCGGCGTCTCGCAGACCGGGCAGGAGGGATCGTCCGCGTGCCGTCGTCGATGAGCCAGGGCGAGTTCGAGAAGGTCCGCCCGAGCCTGCGCGTCTTCGGCTGCGGTGTTCTTGACCTGCTCCAGCGCACGGCGGGCGAAGTGCACGCGATTGGCCGCCTGCCGTACCGACTGCATATCGGGCCCGATGAGTCCGGCGAGCGCGTGGAGCTTCTGCTGCTCTTCGCTCCGGCCGCCGGTGAGAAGTGCTTCCACGGCGGTCAGGTCGGGGTTGGCCTTGCTCAGCTCGATATGGGCGGTCCTGGCCCGTGGGTCGTCGATCGCGGAAAGTCGGGACAGCAGCGTGGGAAGGCTCTGCCGGGCATTTCTGGCCGTCTTCGTCAGTGTCAGGGTTTGTTCGTGGAGGGCTTTACAGATCTCTGCCAGCTGCCCCAGTCCCAGAATCGCGGAGATCTTGTCGTGGATCTCGGTCGGCTTGTCCAGCGCGGCGCCGAGTTCGGCATAGGGCAGGAACGGCCGGAAATCGGTCAAGGCGTCGGCCAGGCCGAGCGAGCTGAGTGGAGCCGCCGACCGGCCCGGCCGAGTGACGGTCGCGAGGGTCTCGTTGTGTTTGTCGCCAATCCAGGTCAGGTTGACCACACTGGGCTCGATCTCTCCTGAGATCGTCAGCTCGACTTCGATCTCCGGCGAGACTTGCTCATGAAGATTGGTATAGCTCCCTGTCCAGACCTGTGACCGGTCCTTCCATCGAGAGTTCTCGCCAGTGAGGGCCATCTCCACCGCCTCGGCGAAGCTGGACTTCCCTGAGCCGTTCCGGCCCGTTACGACGGTGAGGCCATTTGCCGGAGACAGCGGCAGGCGAATCGCCCGGCCGATCCCACGGAACCCACGAACGGTGATCGCTCCGAGGTATATACCGGAGGGAGTAGGGGCGAGTCGAGGCTGGACCGGACCCAAGGTGGCGAGAACCAGTTCCTTGGCGTCGGGAGGTAGTTCCGACTCCTCGAGACGTGCGCGGATCTCATCGTGAAATGTGACATGTGCCGGGGAAGAGGACACAGCGGTCTCCTGGTGTGGGGGTAGGTCATGGGGAGCGATATCGAGCGCAACTGCAGATCCAAGTAAAGCAGATGTGTACCGCATTCACGGCATTCTTTGCTAGAGGGCTTGATTTCGCTCTCTTGGAGGCTCTCAGGCGTGCGGTGTGGCCGCGGAACCAGCGGCGCGGGATGTGGCGTCGCTGTCCCGTTGCCGGGCCGGGCGTGGTCGTCATGCACGCCGTCGTGGGTACGCGCTGAGCGTGCCGTGCCGGTACCGGCGTCCGGCGGCGTTCGGTTCGGTGAGGCCCAGGTGCTCGACCGGCTGCGTTTCTGGCTGCGGCGCCGGCTCTTCGGGGCGGTTGATCTCGACGACTGTGCGGCTCACGGTCACGAGGCAGTTGATGAGGTCGAGGTCCTTGACGCGGAGCTCGGTGAGCTCGCCCCAGCGCATTCCGCTCTCGATGGCGGTCTCGGCCAGCAGGCGGGTCTCCTCGGTGGGGAGAGTGGAGTAGAGCTGGTCGAACTCTTCCGGGGAGACGATGCGCAGCGGCTTCTTCGGGACCGTTGGCGTCTTCACGCCCTTGCATGGGCGCAGGTTCAAATGAATACGAAAGCCAAGCTCTTTAGACGCTTCTGATCTACATTGTAAGGATGTGGGGGTGGTAGCCATCCTGTCCTCCCGCCGCCTCCGGAGTGACAAGCCCATCTGGCACAGGTTGTTGACGCGATCCATCGGGTCGCGGGGTTACTGGTTCACCTGCCACAGCACAGCAGGAGGTGATAGACGGGAGAACATGGTGGACCTCGGCAGACTTGAATCCTTCACGCCCTCACTCGCCGACATCTCCATGTCCTGGGCCAGGCTATCGGGCTGCGCTGGCACCCAGGCAGAGGTCGTGATCTGGGTCTCGCAGACCGGGACCGAAGAGCATGCCGCAGAGCGCCGAGGTTGGCGGCGAAGCTGCCAGTGTCCGGCCGACCTCGGTCTCGCTAACCCCTATCCGCACCTGCAGGATGTAGGGGCTGGGGTTTCCCCTCGTAGCGTCCGGGTGGGCACTGCACGAGCTCCCCAATCGGCACACGATCCGCACGGACGCCAAAGCCGTGCAGGCCTGCGCTGGTCTGGCCGCACGTCTCCTGCAACGGGAGCCGTTGCGCGCGACGAGAACGGCTTCCACTCCGTGGGCCCAGACCGGATTGCCATCGGCTGCGCTCACAACGACCAGGTCGCCGCCATCCGTGCCGCGAGCGTACCCGCCGGGATCACCGTCGACACCGCCAACAGGCTCCAGCTCCGAGCGGCGCGACACGACCGCGTTCCACGCGGGGATCGCCGAGTTGCTCGACAACCATCCATCCACGGGGCGCGTCCAGCTCAATGTCCCATCAAGTCCCCCGACGGCTGGAAAGCCAACCACGCCGTCCTCGCCCACCTGTCCAACCACCGCGTTCACGCCTGACTGGGAGCATCGGCATGACTAGCGCTACGCCCAAGATCGTCAGCTTTGAGGGCAGGCACTACGAACTGGTGCCTTCCACCGGCGAGGTCATCTGCTCCAAAGGTGGCTATGCGCTGCACCATCTGGAGGACTGCCAGCATCTCCGTGGCGGCGACCAGTCCACGTGGCGAACCTATCCCGACCCCGACCGTCTCACCTGGCGCCGACTGCTCGACTCCGCGCCCTCGACGGACAAACAGGGCCGCCGAGAATACGCGCAGAAAGCGGGACTGCTCAACGGACTCGGGTCGCCGGTCACCCATGTCTGTGACAGCTGTCTGCTCAAGCCGCTCTCGACCGATGGTTCTCTCCCGCTCGCCGAGGCCGTCGCCGTCTTCGACCGCGCATCAGTCGAAGACGGCGTGGCGAAAGCCCGGGCGGAGATCGGACAAGTCCAGCGTGACTTCCCACGCGAGGCATGGCCGACGATGCCTCTGGAGCGGTACGCCCTGGGAGTGGCCGACTACAAGAACACGTTCTGCTACCGGATGGAGTTCGGCACGCCCGAGCTGGGAGGCATCGGCGGGGGCAGCGCCCGTAAGCACATGATCTTCCTTCAGAAGAAGGACCAGAGCTGGTACCACGATGCCAAATTCGCCAACGAGCAGGAAGCCTGGATCGACGTGCGCCAGGGGTTCCTCGACGCGTTCACGGCAGTGGAGGAGGGCATTGTCCCATTCGTCGACGAGATCACAGCTCTGCGTTCCGGACCGTCTCTGACGGCCAAGGCTCTCTACGCATACTTTCCGGATCGCCTGCTGCCTGTGTACGGGCGCGATCACGTCCATCACTTCATCTCCCTCCTGTCCGAGGAGGACCCGTCGAAGCTGGAGCGCTTCGAAGCGCTCGAAAGGCTGAAAAGTCTGATTGACGGCACGGGACACTTCACCGGCTGGCACACCGACGAGATCGCGCGGTTCCTGTACTGGTGGGCCAATCCACGTCAGGGCTCAGCAATTGTCAAGATCGCTCCTGGCGCGGAGGCGAAGTTCTGGGATGAGTGCCAAGAGGGCGGCTACATCTGCGTCGGCTGGGATGACGTGGGAGACCTGACCGCCTTCACGTCCGAAGACGAATTCCAGGAGGCGTTCCGCGCTCACTACTCCGATGAGTACAACGGCAACCAGAGCAAGATGACGGTGAAGGCGCGTGAGCTTTGGCGGCTCACACAGCTCCAGCCTGGTGACCGCGTGGTGGCGAACAAGGGGACACGACAGATCCTCGCGGTGGGAGCGGTCACGGAGACGGGGTACGCATGGCGCGAAGAGCGCGAAGAGCAGCGGCATACCGTCTCCGTGGACTGGGACCTGTCGTACGCGCAGGCTCTGGCGGAGCCGGAGAAGCGCTGGGGTGTCGTCACCGTGGCGGACGTTCCGGCCCGGCTGTGGCGGACCATCCGGTCCAGCAAGACCGCTACCGTCGACCGTGAGGACACAGTAGAACCCGAAGCCGTGACTCTCGAAGACCCGCAGCTCAGCGCACTCGCAGGAGCCCTTCAGCGCAAGGGACAGGCTGTGCTGTTCGGTCCGCCGGGAACGGGCAAGACCTTCACCAGCCTCCGATTCGCGGTCTGGTGGCTTTCTCAGCAGCTGGGCATGAGACTCGGCGCCGAATTCGACTACGGCAGTCCGGCCTTCAGGCAGGAACTCGCACGTCTCGCCGCCAGAGATCAACGACCGGCTGGACATCTCACGCAGGTGACCTTCCATCCCGCTTATGGGTACGAGGACTTCATCGAAGGCTTTCGTCCGGTAGAGGACGGCGGCGCGGGCCTGCGCCTCTCCCTGGTGGACGGGGTCTTCAAGCGGATTTGCCGCGCCGCCGAGAACGATTCGAGCCGCCCGTACCTGCTGCTGATCGACGAAATCAACCGTGGGGACATGCCGAAGATCTTCGGTGAGCTCATTACGTTACTCGAACTGGACAAGAGGGGGGTCACTGTGGTCCTGCCGCAGAGCGGGCAGGACTTCAGCGTGCCACCGAACGTCTACGTGCTCGGGACCATGAACACCGCCGATCGCAGCATCCGGCTTCTCGACTCGGCACTACGCCGGCGTTTCGCGTTCGTGGAACTCCTCCCCGACCCGGCTGTCCTGGAAGGCTTCACTGTAGGGAAGCTCCATCTCGCCGACCTCCTTCGTGAGCTCAATCTTCGGGTCCTCAAGGAACTGGGACGTGAGCGCCAGATCGGCCATTCCTTCTTCCTCACCGCGGGCGGACCGGTAACCGACGAATCCGCTCTGGCTGCAGTTATCCGCAACGAGGTGCTGCCGTTGCTGCAGGAGTACGCCTACGACGACTACTCCATGCTCGCCCGCTTCCTCGGCCCCGACATCGTCGACGATGTCGGGCATCGGCTCCATGACCTGAATGACGAGGAGTTGGTTGACGCGCTCTACGCCGAGTTGCAGGTGGACGTGGCCGAGTGACCCCCGTCGTTGTGGACGAGTATCAAACGGTTAAGGTCAGCGGACTGAATCCGAGCGCTTCCGACCGCGAGCTGTCCGAGTCTGAGGAGCTCAGTAAGCGGATCAAGCTGCGGTGGCTGGCCGACGGCGCTCTTGAGGTCACCGCGACCTCGCATGTCGGAGTGGTGGCTCTCGATTGCGTAACCATTCATATCCGGCCCAAGCTGGTCGGGCGGGAACTCTCCGTGCTACGCATGCTCGACTACGCCAGCGGGCTCTCGGCCCTCCGGTACGTCGACCGGCTGCGGCACCTTCCCGATGCCGGCCACAACCTGCGGGATCTCATCTGCCTCCTCCTCATAATCGAGTGCGAAGCGCTGCTCCGCGGCGGCCTCCGTCGTGACTACGTCCATCGGGAAGAGCCACTGCCGGCCGTACGAGGCCGCCTCCTCGCCGACCGGCAAATGCTTCGTCGCTTCGGCCGTCTAGACAGATTGGAATGCCGCTTCGACGAGTTCGAGGCGGACATCCTCGACAACCAACTGTGCGCGGCGGCTCTCCAGCTGGCTGCGCGGACAGTCGGAGACGATGCGATAAGGGGACGCGCATGGCGTGCGGCGGCCGACTTCACCGAAATGTGCACAGCGCACGGATTCGACGCCAGGTGGGCGGAGCAGCGGCTCACCTATCACCGGCACAACGAGCATTACCGGCAGGCGCATCGATGGGCGCTTCTGCTCCTCCAGAGCGGAGGGCTGGACAATCTGTATTCCGCGGGTGGGTCAACGGCCCGGACATTCCTCCTGGATATGAACGCGCTCTTCGAGGCGTTCGCCACCCGGCTGCTCAGTGAGGCTTTCCACGGCACAGGCGTCGCCGTACGTGCCCAGCAGCCTCTTCGCGGGGCCGTCCGTCACGGGGACGGCCGAAGCTACACCACGATCACACCGGACATTCAGCTTGTCCAAGGCCACGGACCCGGAGCCTGGCGACGATCGGTCGATGCCAAGTACAAGCTCTACACCGACCGGAAAATCAAGCCGGAGGATCTCTATCAGAGTTTCTCGTACGCCCACGCACTGAGCGCCTCTCATGTGGCTACTACGCCGACTGCCTACATTGTCTTCGCCAGCGATCGAGAGGTGCCTCCTGACCACGTTGTGCTGCGCCGATTCGACGGTTCTCCCGTTGCCCGCATCACGGCAGTCGGACTCAACCTGCCGGGCATTCTCGGGGCTCTGGGCGGCCCCGGGTTATCGCCGATGCTGCGGACACTGCGCGATCAATTCGGCGGCATCTATCCGCTGCAGGACGACGCGAGCCGCCAAGGGGAGATGCCACTCCGTCCTGCAACATCATGAACAATAAGGGCAATCAGGACGTGCGCCGTTGGCACGTGCCGTCCCTCACCACTGTGGGCGCCTGGTCATGGTTTCGCCGAGTGCTGGCCCGGGATCCTGCTATGGGCTCGCCGCCGGACGCCGAGGACGTGAACCGGAGTTTCGTCCTCGGCGAGCGGGACACCATCGCCACTCTGATCGCCGCGTACGGCGAGGCCAGTGCCGACTCACGCCGGATCGCCACCGGTTCGCCCCCGACGACGACGTGCCGACCGAGGAGCTCGGAACGGTCTCGCTGCGTTGGATCTACGTCCACATGATCGAGGAGACGGCCCGCCGTCTGCTCGCGGAGAATGTCCGCGTGCTCGACCGACGGCGTGACCGGAGCGGTTGTGTGAGCGCGACTCTCAGGCCGGGCGCCGTGGCGCCGGGTGAAGTCCAGGATCCGCTGCCAGGTCTGACCGCCGGCACACGGCGCGAGCTCGTACCCCTCTCGCGCTGGATCTTCGCCCCGATCTCCAGCTTCATGACGTCATCCCGGCTGGTAACAGCTACAACCCAATCATCGCCTACGTCGGCCTGCTGCCCGCGCACCGGGGCAACGGCTATGGTCAGCCCTGGCCTTCGGCCCTTCCGATGGAAATCTCGCTCCGGGACCCTCGCCCTGAGCGTTGAGCGGGAGATCGCGGATGCGATGCGATTTCCCGGTGCGCACGTCGACCGCGTAGAAACCGAAGGACCCAGCTCCCTCCGGGGTCTCGGCCTCGACGACGTATTCGTAGTCGTCGAGCCAGCCGTATCCGTAGGCGTCGTTCTCTTCCGGCAGCAGGCGCAGCGGATGTCTCTTCACGACTCGCCCGGTGCGGGCGTCGTGGATGACGAGGACGTCCTTTCCGCTCGTATCCTCGTTTCGGATCTCGACGATTACCCGGCCGTTCGGAGAAAGGCCGTCGGTGGCGTAACTCCCCGTCCATTTCCCAAGGACTTTGCCCTGTGTGTCGATCAGGGTCACGACCTCCTCATCCGGATCGTCCTGCTCGACTTGCGAACATCCGAGAACGCCCATCGCCTGCCCGCTCACCCCGATGACGCCACAGAATCCCCGGATGGTGGTCGTACGCCCCAAGGACGTTTCCGTCAGCAGGACACGGGAATCCGGCCCGCCGAAGGCGACGGCGAAATAGCCGCCATCCGGAGACACATGCAGGCTCCGGAAATCGTCGAGTGCCCACGCGTCCAGTTTCGGGGAAAGGTCGAGCAGCCTCGCGGCCGGCAGGTCCCATCCCACGAACCGCCGGCGCGTCTTGCTGAAATAGGCCAGGTGGTGTCCGTCCGGGCTGACCAGGAGCGGCATCGAGCGCGCGCTGCCGTCGTCCACCTGCGCCGTGCTCACCGCGTCGAAGAACTCGACGTCCTCCCAGCAGGTCCCGTCGTCGCCGCACCCGCCGCCACCGTGCAGCCCTGAATCATGCCGGTACTCGCCCTCCTTGAACACGGAACGCAGGCGCCATTCGGCGCACATCACCGGTTCGGCGTCCTCGTCGTCCGCGCGCGGGAACGGCTCGCATGACGCGTCCTCGCCCACGTACGCGTACTGGATGGGCGGATCGAAAGGGTCGGGCCTCCATTCGACGGTCACCCGAGGCTTGGGCGAAAGGACCGAACTCAGGCCGACCACCAGCAGGGTGCCGAGGACCATATACGGAAGCCACATGAGAAGCACGCGCACCCGAATCGACCCTCCCGCTCCCGAAGCGCGACCGGATTGATCCGTGGAAGCCTCCCGTCCTTCCACCGCGGTGCCCATTTCCCCTCGCAACGTCTCGTCGGTCCCGGAGGTCACCGTAAAGGAGGGCTGTCACGGCGGGATAACGCGACAAGGGCACAGGAGAAATGCGCTATCCCGGCCTTCTATCAAGCCAAGCCTCCGACTGGCAGGCGAACCTTGGATCTCAAAGATCAGAACACAGAACAGGCCCTAACACCGGCTGGGCATTCCCTCGCGCCCAGAAGACTGAACCAGGAGAGTGGCGCTCGCGGCGGATCGCAAGGAGTCGTCTTGGCCAGAATGCCGAGAGCGGTTCGTTCCCCGACCTCTGCTGTCTATCGGCCGGCGGCCGTGGACCTCTCGCTGGTGACCGGTATCGGGGAGGTCGCAGGAGCCTTCGCGAGGCAGGTAACCCTCTTCGGCAGGTGAACGATCCAAAGAGGGGGTCCTGTGTTCATGCGAGGGGGCGACATTGCGGGTCGAGGAGCTGTCCCAGGCGGAGCGTCGGGTGTGGGAGGCGTTTCCGTTCGGGGAGGAGGTCGACTTCACCACCGGCAAGCCGGAGGAGGACGATCCGGCGACGGGGGTGGCCTGGGGGACGGAGCGAACCGTCTGTGCCAGGGTGATCGCCGCGCTGCTGATGAGGGAAGAAGCGCCTCAGTCCCACCGGATTCCCGCCATACGGATCAAGGGCGCCCGGACGGGTTGGGTGCTCGCGACCACCATCGCCACCATCGCCACCGGCGTCAGCGGAGCTCTTTCTCGCCAATGAATCAGTGTTCCTTCGGGCCTGAAAGACAGCGCCGCGGACACGTGTCGCGTCCGGGCGCAGTCGTCGTACTGTCTAGTTTCTGATCGCACGATTTCAGGCAGCTCCGAATGATGGGGGCCACATCTGCGGAGTAACTCCGCATTTTCAGTGCGAGCTTCTCCTTTGGGTCCCCTTACCTCCCGTCACAGGCGTCGGCCGATTGTGAGGACGACCGACCAGTGGCGGGTGAATTGTCCGTCCGGGCGTGCGGCGAGGCGGCGGCGTATCTCCTGGTAGAGGTGTTCCCGCTTGGCCGGCTCCATGGCGATGTGGCCGGAGAACGTGTCAAGCAGAGCGATGTATTCGTCTGCCGTGTAGCGCAAAGCCCATACGTAGAGTCTCGTCCCCACCACCGTGAAATGCCCGGAGGCATCGAGTTCGGTGGCGATGGGGTTGGGAAGGGCCTCGGGCGGTGGCGGTGGCCACGGGCCGTCATGGCCTTCGCCGATTTCCTCGTAGACCTTCTGGATCTCGGTGAAGAACGGGTCGAAGCCTGCCGGCATCGCGTGGTCGGCGTTCCACACGGCCAAGTGGCCGCCCTTGCTGAGCAGCTTGGCTGCTTTCGCGTACTTGACCTCCGGGTCCACCCACTTCCACGCCGTGGCCGCGTAGGCGAGATCGAAGCGGATCCCTGCCGGCGGCTCCCAGCCTTCGAATGACGACGTGACAACGGAAACGTCGGCGAACTCGGCGAGGCGGTGCCGTGCCTCCGCCGCCAGAGCATCGCCGAGTTCGACCGCGGTGATTTCGAAGCCCATCCGCGCCAATGGCAGCGTGGCTTTCCCCGGACCGCATCCGACTTCGAGCAGGTGCGCGGGTGGCGTGATCGCCGTGATCGCGAGCAGGTCCGAATACAGCTCGGCCGGGTAGTCGGGGCGTGCGTTCTGATAGGAGCCGGCCGCGCTGTCGAAGGTGGTTCGCAGCCGAATATCGTGTGACATGATCCAATCCTGATAGCGCGGCAACGCTGCTGTCACCGCATTATCCTGCTCTGATCTGATGCCTGGGAGGCAGTCGTGATCCGGGCCCTGCGTATCGCCTTCCTTCGTGGATCAGGAAGTAATCCCGGGCCGGGCGGTAGCCGTACTGATCGAGGAACGCATCGCGGCTCACCTCGTCATACTCCTCGATCGCTGCCAGCACCATCTCACGGCGAAGATCAGGTAAGCCCACGCCGACATGATATGTAGGGATCTCACTCGAAACGACGCCGCAAATTCCGAGAACGTGTCGCGGTTGTTCGGCGCCGCTTCGGTGAGGAATGGCTGTGAGTTGGCATGTGGCCACTTTCGCGACCGGTCCCTCCGCCAAGCAGCCGGGTCGTATCGCTGGCCATGCTCGCGGCGCTTCGATCGGACCATGCGACCAGGAACAGTTAGGCCTCACCCCGATCGCGTTCGATGAGCCGATATGGGTAAGGCTAAAACGGGCTCGTGGCCGAAAGGCGGCGGTCTCCCCATGAGGCGTGGCGGCCGGGAAAACGCCGGCAGGTCTCCGCCCTCTGGGGCCACCGCCCGCCGCTGGACCTGGCCGGGCACGCCGCAGAGCAGCTCATCAGGCTGCTCTGCCCCCTGCCGGGCAGGGCCATGGAGACGACGCCGCGCGCCGTCCCCTTCCGGCTCTGCGCGCGGGTCGACCGCCACCACGTCCACGAACCGAAGCCGCGATTCCTTCCGGCTCTGCGCGCGCGGGTCGACCGGCCGCCAGGCTGCCGCCCGGCGCGGCGCCGACTCCATGCCGTACCGGGCGGCGCCGCCCCACTCGCCGCCGGCCGCGAAGCCCTGAACGACGCGCAGTGCGACCAGCAGTGCCGCGCGCTCTCGTGAAACTTTCATTTGCTGTTTTCGCGTTCCGCAACGTCAGCGAGCGTAGGACCGAAATCTCCGCGATTCACAGCGAGAGATGCGCAAAAATCACCCCATCAATGCAGAAGAACGGATAAGGTCCGGTTCCGGAATGTTGGTCGGACATTGAGTTGTATTCGGATGCCGTAACGCCGTGCGTCGCGATTTCGGCGTAGTCCGGATGCGGCGCCGCGATCCGATGCATTCCACCAGGTCTCACAGCGTTCACGGCGGCGACGTCGGAAGGAAGGTACGAGCTTCATGACGGCCCGTGGCGACACTCCGCACTCCCCGCCGCGCCTCGCTGACGGGGATGCGGCCACGGAGCCCCCCGGCCAGGCTGGCGCCGCCGCCCCACGCGGATGGGCCGCGCACCTGTGGTGGATCGCCCTCGTCGCCGGGGCAGCCGGTTTCGCGTTCGTGTGGCTGGCTACGCCACACGGCAGGGAGATCGGCGCGGCCTGGGAACTCGGCGTCAAGCTGCTCGCTTTCGCCTTCCTGTGCTGCGCGATCGCGTTCTTTCCCTGGGTGTCGCCGCGCCTGCACTGGCTGCTGTACGTCCCGTTTGTCTTCTTCACCGGGTACGTGATTCCGCGGGTCAGTTACTTCTACTACGGTGACGTCGAGCGCGCCCAGGGCGACAGCTTCTACACCCATCTTTACCTGCTGTTCTATCCCGGGATCGTGCTCACCGTCGCCGCCGCCTACCGCATCGGCGGTGGAAGCCCGGGGCGGTGTCTGAAGATCGCGATCAGCGGCATCGTCATCGTGTTCTCCGGCTTTCTCGACATCATGTGGCAGCTCGTCAATCCGGTCGGCATTCCCGACGTCATCGACGCGCCGCACATCAATGTGCTCACCGGTGGGCCGATCCCGTTCGGCGCGGCGGTCCTGTTCACGCTGGCACACGTGCCGATCGTCGCCGGGATCAACCTGCTCCCGCTGGACCGCTGGATCTCCCGCCTGCTGGGAAGCGGGGCGCCCACGCCGGCGCGGTGACCGATGCCGGCGGCCCCCGCCCGTGGGCCGTCACCGACGCGACCGAAGCCACCACGAGGAGGCGAAGCTTGCCGGACACCTACGACGTACCCCGGACCGTCGAGATCTCGGTGGCGGCGCCCGCCTACAACGAGGCGGCGAACATCGCGGCGGCGGTGACCGAATGGGGGGAGTACCTGGCCGGGCACCCGGCGATCGGAGCATGGGAGATCGTCATCTGCAACGACGGGAGCACCGACGCGACCGGCGCGATCCTCGCGGGCCTGCGGGAAGGCTGCCCAGAGCTGGTCGTCGTCGAGTTCGCCAGGAATCGGGGGGCCGGGGCCGCCGTCGCCGCGGCCATCGCGCACACCCGGATGGAGTGGGTCGTGCTGCTCGACTCCGACGGGCAGTTCCCGATCTCCAACCTGGACGCCTTCGTGGACCGCATCCTGGCCGACGAGGCGGACGCCTTCTCCGGTGCCCGGATCAGGAAGGCCGACGGCCTGGCGTACCGGTGGGGCTCGGCGGCCAGCGGCGCGGTCAGCAACCTCACGCACCGCACCCGGTACCGCGACTTCAACTCGATCTTCAAGGTGGTGCGCGGCCCGCTGCTGCGCGCTCTTCACCTGGAATCCGGCGGGATGAACTGCTCGACCGAGATCACCGCCAGGGTCGCGGAGCTCGGCCGTACCTGGGTGGAGATCCCGATCGAGCATCGGGAACGCGGCGGCGGGGCCAGAGGGTGGCGGTTCTGGCGCGGCGCGCGTGACCGCGCCCTGTTCGTGGGCTATCTCGGCTACCGCCAGTGGCTGCTGCGCCGCGGCGTGCTCCGCGTTCCGGAGGCGCCCGGGACGCGATCGGAGGCGCCCGGGACGCGATCGGAGGCGCCCGGGACGCGATCGGAGGCGCCCGGGACGCGATCGGAGGCGGCCGTGGCCGCGGAACCGGCGCACAGGATGACGGAGCGGGCCCGATGAGCGCGCGGCGGTCCGGCCGCACCGCGGTCACCCTCTTCAGCGGCGGACGCGGCGGGGCCAGCATCGCGCGCGGCCTGCTGCGCACGCCGGGGATCGACGTGTCCCTGGTGATCAACGGATACGACAACGGGCGGTCCACCGGCGCGCTCCGGCGTTACCTCCCCGGGATGCTCGGCCCGTCGGACTTCCGCAAGAACCTCCTGCTCCATCTCGACGACCGGGACCCGCGGCAGGCCGCGCTCATCTCGGTCCTGGAACATCGTCTCCCGGCCGGGACCACGCGGGAGGCGCTCGGCGAGCTGGTCGAGGCGATCGGCTCGACGGCGTCCGAGGGGCGGGCCGGCCCCCCGGCGTTCCCCGCCCTGCCACCGCGGGCGCGCACCGCGATCCTGCGGGACCTGGCCGCGCTCCTGTGCAGGCTCGACAGCCACCCCGACGGACTCGACCTGACCGACTGCGCGCTCGGCAACCTCGTGTTCGCCGGGGCGTACCTGCGGGTGGGCGGTGACTTCAACGCCGCGGTCCGCGCATGCGCCCGGACGTTCGAGTCGCCGGCCCGCCTGCTGAACGTGACCAACGGGGAGAACGCCTTCCTGGTCGCGCTCAAACAGGACGGCCGTCTCCTGGCCGACGAGGCCGACATCGTCGCGCCGCAGGACGCCGCCGCGATCATCGACCTGTTCCTGCTTCGCGAGCCGGTCACCCCGGCACGCCGGGCCGAACTGGAGGCGCATCCCGTCGAGGAGGCGCGGCGGATCCTGGCGAGACACCGTGCCATGGTCTCGCCGAACCCGGAGGCCCGGGAGGCGATCCGGAACGCCGACCTCCTCGTGTACGGCCCGGGCACGCCCCACTCGTCACTGCTTCCCAGCTATCTGACCCCGGGTATCGCGGACGCGATCGCGGAGAGCCGTGCCACGGCCAAGGTGTTCGTCGTCAACACCCGGGACGACCACGACGTCCAGGGACTGAGCGCGCCCGAACTGGTGGGCCGCACCCTGTCCTACCTCGGTGACCCGCGTAACGAGCGCAGCACCGTCACCCACGTGCTCTGCCACCGGGCGGCGGCGCGGGCGACAGCCGCCCCGAAGGCTCCGCGGTTGCCGTCAGGCGTCGTCGACGGCGGCGTCTGGGCGGGGGCCCGGTGGATCACCGCCGATCTGGAGGATCCCGAGCGTCCCGGCGTGCACTGCGGCCCGCGCACCGTCCGCGCGCTGACCGAGATCGCCGGCGAGGCAGCCCTGGCGGGAGTCCGATGAGCCCGGCCCGGCCTCCGGAGGCCGCCCCGACCGGGCGGATCGCCAGGATCATCGCCGGCCGGCGGGTCTGGCTCTGTGACCTGGACGGCACGCTCGTCGACTCCGCCCCGGTCCACGAGGCGGCGTTCCGTGCCGCGATCGCGGAGATCGCGCCCTCCCTGCTCGGCTCCTTCCGGTACGACGTGCACGTGGGGGCGACCACCCGCGAGGTGGTGGCCGGCCTGGGCGCCGACGCCGACGTGGCCGAACGGCTGGTCCGGCACAAGCAGCGGCTGTACCGGGAGTACGTGAAGGCGGGCAGGGTGCCGGTGTTCCCCGGCGCCCGCCGGCTTCTCGACCGCCTGAACACCGACGGCCGCGCGGCCTACCTCGTCACCGGCGGCAGCAGGGGGTCGGTCGAGCGGATCCTGGCTGACTGTTCGCTGGCCGGCTACTTCAGCGGCGTGCTCACCGGGGACGACGTCCCGTCAGGCAAGCCGGACCCGAGGTTCTACCGGCACGCCTGCGACAGCTGGTCGGTCGACCCGGACGACGCCGTGGCCGTGGAGGACTCCGCCCACGGCGTCGCCTCCGCCGTCGGTGCCGGACTGGTGACGTTGCAGGTCAACGCGGTGGAACCCGCCGCGGGGGCGGTCCAGGTGCGGCATCTGGACGAGATCGTGTCCTTCCTCGACGTGGGAGTGAGCGGCAGTGAGTGACCAGCGCGTCTGCGCGGTGATCCCGGCGGCCGGGAGCGGGACCAGGCTCGGCCTCGGCATCCCGAAGATCATGCTTGAGATCGCCGACGGCGTCACCGTGTGGCACCTGCTGCATCGGCGGCTGAGTCCCTGGGTGGAGCACGTCCACGTCGTCGTCTCCCCGGCGGGGGAGCGGCCGTTCCGGCGCCTGGCCGCCGGTGAGATCGAGCGCGGAGCCGTCTCAGTGAGCGTCCAGGACCGACCGACCGGTATGGGCGACGCCGTCTTCGGAGCCGTCGCGCACTGGGAGTCCTACGACCGGATCCTCGTCGTGTGGGGCGACCAGGTGAACCTGTCCCCGGTGACCGTGCGCGAGGTGGTGCACGCCCGCCACGGCGACGCCGCAGCGGGCCGCCCCGGCCTCACCCTCCCTCTGGTGCCGATGCCCGACCCGTACGTCGAGTACGAGCTGACCGGGGCGGATCCGGACACCGCCGCGCCCGGCCTGGTCAGGGTGCGGATGTCCCGGGAGGGGGACGGCTGCCGCCCCGGCGGGCTCAGTGACGTCGGCGTGTTCTGCCTCGGGACGGACGGGCTGCCGGAGGCGTGGGCGGGCTACCTGGCCGGCGCCGTCCCCGGCGCGGCGACCGGTGAGGTCAACTTCCTGCCGTTCCTGCCGTACCTGTCGCAGGTCCGCGGCTGGCCGGTCACCGTGGTGCCGGTCAGCGACCCCGGCGAGGCCCGCGGCATCAACACCGGGGACGACCTCGACTTCGCCCGGCGGGCGTTCCAGCGGTGCCCGGACTGACGGCCCGGCCAGGCCGCTGCTACGTCGTCTGCACCGAGGTCCCGCCGGACGTCGTCGGCGGTCTGGGGCGTTACGCCGAGCGGATGATGTCCGCCCTGCGCGACCTCGGCGTCCCGGTCGAGGTGTTCGGCGCGGTCGGACGGCACCGGCCGGCCGGGACGGAGCGGATCGGAGGCGTCACACTGCATCGGCTGCGCACCGCGGGCCAGACCGCCGAAGTCCATGGCACCGGGCGGCCGCGTACGCCGGAGGCCGCCGGGCCGCCGGTCAGGATCGCCGGGCCGCTGGTCAGGATCGCCGGGCCGCTGGTCAGGATCGCCGGGCCGCTGGTCAGGATCGCCGGGCTGCTCGCCTTCAACGTGCGGGTCGCCGCCCGCATCCTGCGCGGTGGTGCCCGCTCCGGCGCGGTCGTCGCGGTGCACGACTGGATGGGCTGTCTCGCCGGGATCCTGTGCCGGCTGCTCGGCCGTATGCCGGTGGTATTCCACGTGCACACCTGCGAGCACAACGCCGTCCCGCGTGCGCGCCGCTCCGCCGTGGCCGTCGGCATCGCCGCGCTGGAGACCGCGCAGGCCCGGCTGGCAGGCCTGATCGTGGTGCCCAGCGCGGGCATGCGCGACGAGCTCACGGCGCGCGGCTGGCCGGTCGGCCGCCTGCGTGTCGTGCCGCACGGCTTCGAGGATCCCGAGCTGGTACGGCTGGCCGGGCTGCCCGGAGCCGACCGCGACCGGCTCCGCTCGGCGGTGCGCCGCCGCTACCTGCCCGGCGGCGCCGGGCGGCTCGTCGTCTTCGCCGGGCGCCTGTCGCCGCACAAGGGCGTGCACACGCTGATCCGGGCCGTGCCGGCGATGCTCCGCGAACGCGATGACCTGCGGATCGTGCTCATCGGCGGCCGGACCCCTGGCACCGGCGACGACGCGGAGGTGGCCCGGCTGATCGAGGAGGAGGGCGTCGGCGGACACGTGGTCGCCGGCTACCGATTTCTGGACCCGCCCGAGCTGTTCGCGCACTTCCTGGCCGCCGACGTGTGCGCCTTCCCGTCCGCGTACGAGCCGTTCGGGCTGGTCGCGGTCGAGGCGATGGCGCTGGGACGGCCGGTCGTGGTCGGGCCGGGCTACTCCCCGGAAGTGGTCGGGGACGGGGCGATCCGCTGCCGGACTGACTCGCCGGAGGAACTGGCCGCGGCTCTGTCGCGCTGCCTGGACGACCCGGAGGTCGCGGCCGGGCTCACCCGGCGTGGCGCCGCGCACGTCCGCGCGCGATACTCCTGGGCGCGGACGGCCGAGACCACTCTCGCGGCGTACGCGGAGGTGACCCGGTGACGTCGCATCCGCGGTCCGGCTCGGTACACGACCGGGTGGCGCGGCTGCTCGGCGGCCGAGGCTGGGCCGTCTGGCCCACGCTGGTGAGCATCGCCGCCAGCGGCACGGCCGCGGCGACCACGCTCGTGATCGCCCGGGGGATCGGCGCCGCGGCCTTCGGCCGGTTCACCCTGGTGCTGTCGATCGCGCTGATCGTCACCGTCGGCATGCTGCTGAACCTCAACTACGTCATGTACCAGGAGCTGCCGAGAGCCGAGCCGTCGAGCCGGCCGGCCCTGGTGACGACGGCGCTGTTCACCACGCTGGCGCTCGGAGGCGGTCTGGTCGCCGCCGGTCTGCTGGCCTCCCCGCTGCTGACCGTCCTGCTCGGCGTCGACGTCCGTACGCTGTGCTCCGCGCTGGCGCTCGCGCTGTCGATGACGGTGAACCAGCTGACCGAGAGCTTCCTGCGCGGCATGAAGAGGTTCGCGTTCGTGGCGGGGCTCAAGCTCGCCGTGGCCGTCGCCTACCTGGTCACGGCCGCCTACTGCCTGCTCGTCGCCGGCATCCGGGACGCCGAGATCTACCTGGTCGCGCTCATCGTCACGAACGTCGTCTTCGCCGTCGTGGCCGTGGCCGGTCTCGACGTCGTCCCGCGTTCCTGGTCGGCGTCCCTGGCACGCTCGCTGCTCCGGCACGGCGCCTACATGAGCGTCATCGCCGCCGGCACCGCCGTGCTGTTCGGGGTGGACGTGATCTTTCTCAACCACTGGGCCTCCGGGAGCGACGTCGGCGTGTACTCGGTGTACAACGGATTCCCGAAGCGGCTGCTCGGTGTGGTGTTCACCGAGGGGATCGGCCTCGTGCTGCTGCCGGTGCTGGCGACGACCGACAAGGTCGCCGCGCTGCGGCGGATCGGCCGCGTCGCACCCGCGATCGCGGCGGCCACCGCGGCCTTCTCCTTCGCCGCGAGCGTGGTGTTCTTCCTGCTGCTGCGCGCGGAGTATCCGTACTCGCCCGGCCTGATGGCGTTGTCCGCGGTGGGGATCGGCGCCCACACGGTGTTCAACCTCTACTTCTTCGCCCTGTCGATGGACGGGGTACGCGGCGCGAGGGTGTTCATCGCCTGCCTCGCCATCGGGTCGCCCGCCGCGCTCGCCTGCCAGGCGGCGTTCATCTCCTGGTGGGGCCTGACCGGCGGCCTGGTGGCGTTCGCACTGACCAATCTCATCCTGGTCGCCGTCGTGGCCGCCGCCGCGGCCCGGGTGTACCGGCCGGAGACCCCGGCGGCGGCCGGGGCAGACACTCTGGAGGTAGAACGGTGAGGGTCGCCTACGTCATCAACCAGTTCCCGCCCATCATCACCGCGGGGCTCGGCCGCTACGTCGAGGAGATCACGCCGCACCTGGCCGGCGACCTCCGGCTGGCCGTCTTCACGCTGAACGACGGGCACCAGCCGGTGCACGAGCGGCGCGAGGGTGTCACCGTCTACCGGCCGCTTGGCCGCGTGCTCGGCGCGGTCAGCCGCCGCCGCAGGCTCAACCGTACGCGCAGGGCCGAGTTCGTCCTGCTCGCGGTGAACGTCGTGGTGAGCAACTGGCGGTACTTCCTGCGGCTGCGGCGGCTGGACCCGGGCGAGCGGCCCGCCCTGGTCGCCGTGCACGACTCGACGAACTTCCTGGCCGCCCTGCTGTGCCACTACGTGCTACGGCTGCCGGTCGTCTTCCATGTGCACACCACCGAGTACGGCGTCGCGCCGCAGCGCAGCATCGCCGACCCGCTCGGTGTGTTCGCCGCCGTCGAGCGGTGGCTGGGACGGATCGCCAGGCGGGTCGTGGTCGCCACACCGGAGGTACGCGAGCAGTTGGCCGCCGCCGGATGGAACCGGGACACGATCGATGTGGTCTGCCTGGGCGGCACGTTCGAACGGATGCTCGCCGACCCCGGTTTCGACCGGGCCGGGCTCCGCTCCGGCGCAGCCGCGCTACGCGCCAGGCTCGGCATCGCGGACGATGACCCGGTCCTGCTCTTCGTCGGCCGCCTCGAACGGCAGAAGGGGATCTACCAGCTGCTGGAGGCGATGCAGAAGATCGCCGTCTCGCTCCCCGGGCTGCGGCTGGTGATGGTCGGCGAGGGCGACGAGGCCGGAGTCGCGCGGATCGTCGCGGACGCCGGACTGGACGGGC
This sequence comes from Microtetraspora glauca, assembly GCF_040656155.1. Classification (NCBI taxonomy): domain Bacteria; kingdom Bacillati; phylum Actinomycetota; class Actinomycetes; order Streptosporangiales; family Streptosporangiaceae; genus Microtetraspora; species Microtetraspora glauca. Next base: position 132,212 of record NZ_JBFALK010000023.1, on the reverse strand, counting down.
GTGTCCTCACTTCCGGCGGGTTCGTCGACGGCCGGGCGCTGCTGGAGTACTACGAGATGGCCGACATCTGCGTCTTCCCCTCACTCTTCGAGCCGTTCGGCCTGGTGGCGACCGAGGCCATGGCCCTGGCCAGGCCGACGATCCTCGGCGACGGGTTCTCCCGGATCTTCCTCGGCGACCCGGCCCACCCCGCCGTGCGGTACGCGCGGAGCGCCGACCCCGGCTCCATCGCCGATGCCGTGATCGACCTTGTGAGCGATCCGGTGGCATGCCGCGCGCTCGCGGAGAACGGGGAGCGGTTCGTCCGGAAGCGGCTGAGCTGGGCCAGGGCCGCGGGGGAGACGATCGCGGTCTACCGGGTCGCGCTGGCCGGACGCGACGACCGGTGAGCGCGCGCTGAGCTCACCCCTGATCCGGCCCGGCCGGTCCAGTCTGCCCAGGCCGTCGCGGAGGCGGACCAGAGCGTGAGCGTGGCCGCCCGGCGGAGCTTGCCCATGCCTCCGGGCATCGACCGGTTCGACCGACGGAGCTGACGGATGTAGCGCGCGAATCCCAAAATTGTATAAAGAATGGGGGTATTAAGAATCTTGTCGATCCACGCTGGGGGCGCAAGCAACGTTGGCCATGCCAAGGGCCGGTGGCCCGCTGATGAGCATCGAAGGAGTCGACTTCGCGCTGCGTCGCCGTACCGAGGAACGTGACAGGATCTCGGACGACCTCCTGGACCTCGACTCCCACCCGGGTTACCAGTTGCTCAAGGGTGCGCGGCTGACCGGGGAGACCCGGCGCCGCTGGGACGGGGCACAGGCCAGAGAGGTGACCCTGTGGTGGCTGTTCGACGCCTACCGGGGGGTCCTCGACCGCGCGCGGGAGCTCAGGGAAGGCAAGCCCGACCTGGCCGCGCTGACCGGGCTGCTCGCCGGCCCGTCGGTGGAGCTGAAGCCGGAGAACGTGCCCGTCGAGAAGCGTTCGTTGCTGCGGGCCGCGGGCGAGTGGATCACGCTGGACACGGTGGTGGCACGGATGGACGCCGCCTACCGCGACGTCGCCGAGACGGTCGCGGCCGTGGACGCCGCCTGGAGTGCGCTGCTCCCGCGCCTCGACGAGGCCGATGCCGTCCGCCGCTCAGCTGCGGACCTGCTGCGCGACCTGGACGGCGCTGATCCGGATCTGGAGCGCATCGGCGCCGGGATCGACCGGATTCGCGCGGCGGTCACCGCCGACCCGCTCGGCTCCGCCGCCCCCGATGGCACGATCGGTGGCGAGCTCGACGGACTGCTCGCCGACCTCGCCGCCCGTCGCGGGCTGCTGGAGCAGGCCGCGCGGATCCGGGCGGAGTACGGCGACCGGGCCCACCGCCTCGGCGACCGCATCGCGCAGGTCGCCGACGCCGAGAACGAGGCCCGATCGGTCCGGGACACGGTGCTCGTCAAGATCGCCTCACCCGCGCTGCCGGCGCTGCCGGACCAGGCCGCCGCGTTGCGGGACCGGCTGGGTGCTCTGGATACGGTCGGCGACCGCTGGCTGGAGCTGGTCGAGCGGCTGACCGGGTTGGAACGGGCCGTGGACGAGGCGCTGGCGCGAGCGCGAACCGCGACCGAATCGATGGCGGGCCTCATCGGCCGTCGTGACGAGCTGCGTGGCCGACTGGAGGCCTACCACGCCAAGGTGGTCCGGCTCGGGCATGCCGAGGACGCCGCGCTCGGTGAGATGTACGGCGAGGCCCGCGCCCTGCTCTGGACGGCACCGTGCGATCTGCGGCAGGCCACGGTCGCGATCGCCGCCTACCAGCGGGCGATCAGCCGGATCGGAGTGGCCGGATGATCAGATGCGCCCAGCCGGGATGCGGCGGCACGGTGGAGGACGGTTACTGCGACGCCTGCGGCCTGGCCCCACAGCCACAGCCACAGCCGGCGCCACAACCACAGTCGGAGCCGGCACCGCCGACCAGACCGTCCATCCCGCTGGACATGTCGGGTACGGCCCGCACCGGTACGGGCCGGGCGAGCAGCCGGTCGAGCCGCCGGTCAAGCCGGGGCCACCTCGGGATGGGCCTGGTCGAGGTGCCGGCCGTGCCGTACCGGGACCCGGCCGGTGTGGTGCTGGCCGACGCCCAGGTGCCGGAGGACCGGCGCTTCTGCGGCAATCCCGACTGCGGCAAGCCGGTGGGCCGCCGCAGAGGTGACCAGCCGGGGCGGCCGGAGGGGTTCTGCCCGCACTGCGGCTGGCGGTTCTCGTTCACACCCAAGCTCGCCGACGGCGACCTCGTCGGCGGGCAGTACGAGGTCAAGGGTTGTCTGGCGCACGGTGGTCTCGGCTGGATCTACCTGGCGGCCGACCGGCACCTGGAAGGCCGGTGGGTGGTCCTGAAGGGGCTGCTCGACACCGGGGACGTGGAGGCGCTGGCCGCGGCGGAGGCCGAGCGGCGTTTCCTCACCGCGATGGACCACCCGAACATCGTCAAGATCTTCAACTTCGTCACCCACCCCGACCCCGGCACCGGGACGATGGTGGGCTACATCGTGATGGAGTACATCGGCGGCGTGCCGCTCCAGGAGATGCTGCGCGCGCGGCTACGGGAGAGCGACAACCGTGAGGCGCTTCCGATCGCCCAGGCCATCGCCTACGGGCTGGAGATCCTCAAGGCCTTCGGCTACCTGCACGACCAGGGCCTGCTGTACTGCGATCTGAAGCCGGGCAACGTCATCCAGGTGGAGGAGCAGCTCAAGCTCATCGACCTCGGCGCCGTGCGGCGGATCGACGACGCCGACAGCGCGATCTACGGGACGGTCGGATACCAGGCGCCGGAGATCGCCTCCGCCGGGCCGTCAGTCTCTTCCGACCTCTACACGGTGGGTCGCACGCTCGCCGTGCTGAGCTTCCCGTTCAGCCCCGTCAGCGGCGGGTCCGCCGCTCCGCTGCCGGTGATCGACCAGAGGTACGAGTCCTACCGCCGGTTCCTGGAACGGGCGACCGACTCCGAGCCCGCCCGGCGGTTCCAGGGTACGGCGGAGATGTCCGACCAGCTCGTCGGTGTGCTCAGGGAGGTGCGCGCCGCCGAGGAGGGCATCCCCCACCCCGCGCAGTCCGGACTGTTCGGCCCGGAGCGCCGGGCCGTCGGAACCGAGCTCGCCGCGGCTGCGACGGGGCGGGTCTTCGGCCCGCTCGACCGCCTCGCCGCCGCGTCCGCGCTGCCCGTCCCCCTGGTGGACCCGCTCGACCCCGCGGCCGGCCTGCTCGCGGGCCTCACTTCGGGAAACCCCGCCGAGCTGGTCACGGTGCTCGAATCGGCCCCGTCCACCCCGGAGACCACGCTCGCGCTGATCAGAGTGCTCTCTGAACTCGGCCGCCCGGTTCCGGACAAGCTGTTCGCGTCCGCCGCCGGGCAGCTGCCGGGAGACTGGCGGATCTGGTGGTACCGGGGGGTCGGGCAGCTGGCCTCGGGGAACCCGGACGAAGCGGCGCGCATCTTCGACGGGCTCTACTCGTGGTTCCCCGGCGAAGCCGCGCCCAGGCTGGCCCTCGCGTTCGCCCTCGAAGCCGGCGGAGCGGGCCAGGAGGCGGCTCGCCACCACGCGGCCATCTGGCAGACAGACCGGTCATACGTGAGCGCCGGCTTCGGCCTGGCCAGGCTCCGGCTGGTGGAGGGTGACCGCGCCGGGGCGACCGCCGCCCTGGACGAGGTGCCCGCGACCTCCATCCACCGCACCGCCGCGCAGGCGGCAGCGGTGGCGGCGACCGTACGAGGACATGACCCCGCCGAAGGCGAGCTCGTCGCCGCGGGCGAACGGCTGCGGAGCCTGAAGCTCGACGCCCGGGACCGCGACGGGCTGCTCTCGGAGGTGCTGCGGAGCGCCCTCGGCCGGGTCGCCACCGGTAAGGCGACCTCGTCCGGGCAGGTGACGCTACTGGGCACTCCGCTGCACGAGCGGGGTGTGCGCGCCGAGTTGGAGCGCGTCTACCGGGCGCTGGCCAGGTCGGCGCGATCCACGGAGGAGCGGCACGACTTCGTCGATCTGGCCAACACCGTACGCCCGAGGACGCTGTGGTGAGCGGCGCCTGTCCCGCCTGCGGGACGCTCGTCCTGGTGGGCGAGGCATTCTGCGAGCAGTGCGGCCACGCGCTGGGAGTCGCCGGCTGCACCGCGTGCGGTGCTCCGGCGGTCGGGGCCGACGGTTACTGCGAGAACTGCGGCATGCTCCAGCCCTCTGAGCGCGACCACGTCGAGATCGAGCTGGAGGTCGCGGCCGGGGTGAGTGACCGTGGCCTGCGGCACAGCCGCAACGAGGACGCCATGGCGCTGACGGCGGCGGGCACGGCGGCGGGCACGATGGCCGTAGGAGTGGTCTGTGACGGGGTGTCGACCTCGCCGCGCCCGGAGGAGGCGTCCCAGACCGCCGCCGACACCGCCGTGGCCGCCCTCGCCAAGCAGCTGGGGGAGGGGACCGACCCCGAGACCGCGACCCGGGAGGCGGTACGGCTCGCCGCCGAAGCCGTCGTCGCCCTGGCCGAGCAGGGCGAGGACGCGCCCGCCTGCACCTACGTGTCGGCGGTGGCCGGCGGGCGGCAGGTCACGGTCGGCTGGGTGGGCGACAGCCGGGCCTACTGGCTCGGATCCGGATCCGGATCCGAGGTGCTGACCGGTGACGACGCCACGCCGGGGACGCACATGCTGACCGCCTGGCTGGGCGCGGACGCGGGCGAGGTCGTGCCGCACGTCCGCACGTTCACCCCGGACGGGCCGGGCGTGGTCCTGCTGTGCAGCGACGGCCTGTGGAATTACTATCCCGAGCCGTCGGCGCTCGCGGCCGTCGCCCTGAACGCCACCCCCCGCGCGGCGGCACAGCGGCTCGTGCGGCTCGCGCTGGAGGCCGGAGGACACGACAACATCACCGTCGTGGTGATCCCTTTCGGACCCGGGGATCAGGCCGAGGCCACCGTGGTCTTCCCGAAGGAGCAGCAGTGACCGACTTCACCATGCGCGTAGATCAGAACAAATACCTTCCCGCGGGAAGCGAGGAGGTGCACGCCATCGTCACGGTCGAGGCGAGCGGCCCGATCGAGCGTGCCCCCATGGCCGAGGCCGCCGAGATCATCATCGTCGACACCTCCGGCTCGATGTCGTACGACAAGATCGCTGAGGCGAGGAAGGCCGCGCGGGCCGCCATCGACACCCTCCGCGACGGCGTGTACTTCGCGGTCATCGCCGGCAATCACGAGGCCCAGCTCGTCTTCCCCGACCGGGCGGTGGTGCTGGTGCCGGCGACGCCGGAGAGCAGAAACGCCGCGAGGGAGGCCGTCTCCCGGCTGGTGGCCGAAGGGGGGACGGCCATGGGCCGGTGGCTGCGTCGCGCCGCCGACCTGTTCGGCGATTTCCATCAGGCGTACCCCGGCGCGATCAAGCATGCCATCCTGCTGACCGACGGCAAGAACGAGCACGAGCGCGCTCCGGAGTTCGCCGCGAACCTGGCGTACTGCACGGGGAAGTTCGTCTGCGACTGCCGCGGCGTGGGCGTCGACTGGGCGGTCGCCGAGCTTCGCCAGATCGCCTCCACCCTGCTCGGCAGCGTGATGGACATCCGCCGGCCCGAGGACCTGGAGGCCGACTTCCGGGCGATGACCCAGGCGGCGATGGGCAAGACGGTCGCGGACGTGGCGCTGCGCCTGTGGACGCCGCGGGCGGCGAAGCTGAACTTCGTCAAGCAGGTCTCGCCGGCGCTGGAGGACCTGACCGGCCGACGCACCGAGGTGGACGCGCTGACCGGCGACTACCCCACCGGAGCCTGGGGTGGTGAGTCCCGCGAGTACCACATCAGCGTGCGGGTGCCGGCCGGGAACGTCGGCCAGGAGATGCGCGCCGGCCTGGTGCGGCTGGTCCTGCCCGGGTCCGGGGAGGTGCTGGCCAAGGGGAACATCCTGGCGCAGTGGAGCGACGACCCCGTCCAGTCGACCCGCATCAACCCCCGGGTGGCCCATTACACCGGCCAGCAGGAACTCGCCTCGCTCATCCAGGAGGGCCTGCAGGCCCGCAACGACGGTGACCTGGACACCGCGACCGCCCGGCTCGGCAAGGCGCGCGGCATCGCCGAGAAGGCCGGCAACGAGGAGACCGCCACGCTGCTCGACAAGGTGATCGAGATCGACCCGGCCACGGGAACCGCCCGCCTCCGGCGGGACGTCGACAAGGCAGACGAGATCGCGCTGGACACCCGGTCGGTCCGCACCGTCCGGATGCGTAAGGACCCGGAGGCCTGAGCATGGCGATCTGTCCGGTAGGGCACGACTCCGCGGACGAGGAGTACTGCGACGTCTGCGGCGCGTTGCTGGCGGGCACCCCGGCCGCCGCGGCCGCCCCGGCCGCTTCGGCTCCGGCCGTCCCGCCCGACGCCCACCAGATGGACGACTGTCCCGACTGCGGGGCACCACGTGGCGGCCGATTCTGCGAGAGCTGCGGCTACGACTTCGTGCTCGGCGGCGGGAACCGGGAGACACCGCACTCCACGTCGTCCACGCCGTCCACGCCGGTCACCGGCTGGGTCGCGGTGATCGCGGCGGACCGTGACCACTATGAGGCGATGATCGCGCAGGGCGGCCCCGACGCGGCCCGCGTCACGTTCCCGCCGTACTGCCCGGAGCGGCGGGTACCTCTGGTCGGCACCGAGGTCAGGATCGGGCGGCGCAGCCAGTCGCGGGGGCTGGCCCCCGAGATCGACCTGGCCGGGCCGCCCGAGGATCCCGGCGTCTCCCACCTGCACGCGGTGCTGCTCGCACAGGCCGACGGGACGTGGCAGCTCGTCGACCCGGGATCCGCCAACGGAACCCTGCTCAACGGCACGACGGTGGAGCACAACGCGCTGGTCCCGCTCGGTGACGGGGATCGCGTCCACGTCGGCGCATGGACCAGCATCACGGTGCGGAAGGGCTGAGATGGCCGTTGTCACCCCCACCCCCACCACCGGCCCCGCGCCTGTGGCCGCGCCCACGCCCGCCTCTTCGCCGCCGCGCGCCCCGCGGCTGCGAACGGTTCCCGGGCGGATCCGCGCCGGGGCCGGTGCCGCCGTCCTCGCCGTCGGCCTGCTGTTCGCGCTGATGGGCGTGGCCCTGGGGCACGCCGGGGACGGGCTGCGGGCGATCGGGCACACAGCGGGCCCGCAGGTGGTGGCCACCGCCGACCTGTACTTCGCGCTGAGCGACATGGACGCTCAGGTGGCCACCGTGCTGCTGGCCGGCGTGGAGGGCGGGCCCGGTCGCCAGGCCGCGCTGGACCGCTACGACCAGCGCCGCGCGCAGGCCGACAGCGCCGTGCTGCAGGCCGCCGACCTGGCTCGCGGCGACCCGACGGAGCAGATGACCGTGCGTGCCGTACTCGACGGGCTCGGCCGCTACGAGCGGCTCGCGTCGCGCGCCCTGCTTCTGGACGAGCAGTCCCGGCATGCCGCCGGACCCCCCTCGCAGCAGGCTCTCGACGTCTACCGCCAGGCCACCGACCTGATGCGGTTGGACCTGCTGCCCAAGGCGTACAACCTCACGCTCGAGAGCGGGACCGTCGTCAGGCACGCCTACGCGGCCGAGTCGTCCGCCGTGCTGGCGGGCCGGTTCTGGGTGGCGCTCGGTGGGGCGCTCGCGCTGGCCGTCCTGGTCGCGTTGCAGGTCTTCCTGTCCCGCAGGTTCCGCCGTGCGATCAACCCGGCGCTGCTGGCCGCCACCGTCGTCGTCGGCGTGCTGACCATCGCGGGAGTGCTGGTCCTGCAGCGGGTGTCCGACGATCTGCGGACGGCCAAGGAGGACGGCTTCGACTCGGTTCTCGTGCTGTCTCGGGCCCGCGCGATCGGAAACAGTCTGCACGGTGACGAGAGCAGGTATCTGCTCGACCCACAGCGGGCGGACACCTACGAGCAGGTATACCTCGACAAGTCACAGTCGGTGCTCTATGTCCCCGGCGGGAACCTGGACAAGTACTACGCCGCGGTGGACGTCAGCGTCGCCGCCTTCCCCGGTAGGGCGGACTTCCTCGGCTTCTACGGATCGGAGGCCGGTCGTATCACCCTGCCCGGCCAGCGTGAGGCACTGGCCAGGGTGCTCACGCTTTACCAGAAGTTCCAGCACGATGACCGGCAGATGCGGCAGTTCGCCACAGCGGGCAAGAGCGGGGACGCCGTACGACAGGCCACGGGTGCCTCGTTCGGGGCCTACGACGGCGCCCTGGTCGAGTTGACGAAGCTGCACCGCCTGGCGTTCGACGACGCCGTGGCGGAGGGCGACCGCGCCCTCGGTGGCTGGAACTTTCTGCTGCCGGGGACGGCGCTCGCCGCCGCCCTGCTGATCCTGGTCGGAGTCCGGCCCCGGCTCGCCGAGTACCGGTGAAGGGAAGATGTTCATGGTCGCGCTGACCAGCAGGGGCCGTTCGCGGCGTATCGCCGCCTTGGTGCTGCTCGGGGCCGTAGCGCTGTTGTCGGCGTCGGCCTGCGGCGCCGGCTCGTCGATCCTCGACAAGGACGCCCTGGTCATCGGGGTGAAGCCGGACCAGCCCGGGTTGGGGATGAAGAAGGCGGAGGGGGAGTTCGCCGGTTTCGACGTCGATGTGGCCGCCTACATCGCCCGAAAGCTGGGGAAGGACGCCAGGTTCGTCGCGGTGCCCTCGTCCGAGCGGGAGAAGGTGCTCATGGACGGCTCGATCGATCTGGTCGTCGCCACCTATTCGATCACTCCGGAACGCAAGACGAAGGTGACCTTCGGCGGGCCGTACTACGTCGCACACCAGGACACTCTCGTACGGGCCCGGGAGAGCGCGGTCACCGGCGTGCGGGACCTGAAGGGGCGCAAGCTGTGCCAGGTGACCGGCTCGAACTCCTGGCGTCGGGTGAAGGAGGAACGGAAGGTCGCCGTGGAGCTGGTCGAGGCCGCCTCCTACAGCGAGTGCATGTCCGATCTGAAGGCGGGGAAGGTGGACGCGGTATCCACCGACGACCTCATCCTGGCCGGCTTCGCCACCTCGGACCTGAAGATCGTCAACGCGCCGTTCACCGACGAGCGGTACGGCGTGGGCATCAAGGCCGGGGACCTGGACGGCTGCGAGGCGGTCAACAAGGCCATCACCGAGATGTACCTGGACGGAACCGCCAAGAAGCTGCTGCGGAAGTGGTTCGGGAAGTCCGGCCTGGCGCTCACTTTCACCGTCCCCCAGTTCGAAGGCTGCGGCTGACCTCCGCCGCCGACGCGAGGCCGTGGCCCGGGGCCCGACGGTCAGGCCGCGCCCGGACCGGCGGTGAGGCGTGACTCGGCGTTGCCGAGCAACATCTCCAGGGCGGCGGGGTAGGCGCTGTCGTTCATGCCGGCGACCAGCAGGGGGGCGACCGCCGCGATGTTGGGATGAGTGGCCGCCGGCAGGCGCGCGTAGGTCGCCTGCCAGATCTCCTCGTCCGCCGTGCGTGCTTCCTCGGGCAGCGCCAGGGACGCCGCGTCCAGCGCGGCGAAGGCCAGAGTCATGTCGATGAAGGCGTGGTAGATGCGGACCACGTCTCGGTCCGGGAACCCCGCGCCCCGCAGCAGCCCGAGGATCGCCTCGTCGGCCGCGACTTCGTGAGACTTGCCGGATATGCGGTTGGCGGTCAGCACCGCGGCCTGTGGGTGTTCGAGGTAGGCGGCGTGGATGCGCAGGCCCAGCTCGCGAAGATCGGCGCGCCAGTCGCCGGTGCCGTGCCAGTCGGCCATCGCCTGGCCGATGAGCATGTCGCCGATGGCCAGGGTCAGGTCGTCCATGCCGGTGAAGTAGCGGTAGAGCGTGCTGGGGTCGGCTCCCAGGGCGATGCCGAGCCGTCGCACGGTCAGACCCGCGGAGCCATGCTCGCGCAGCATACGCAGCGCGGTCCGCACGATCAGTTCCTCCGAGAGAACCATCCCGCTCTTTGTCGGGCGGCGGCGTTGTCGCGCCGATTCTGAGACCACCGGCTTGGGCACGGTGCTCCCCTCCTCCTGTCGCCTGTTCCGTCGCCGGAGAGCCTATCTTATGCCAACGCCATTGACGTATGAAGGGGTGGTGACGTTGGATCGGGCGCACCAAGGCGTGTGCCTCGGAAAGGGGATGTTCTGTCATGCGTGTTCTGCTTGTCGGTGCCGGTGGTGTGGGCACGGCGATCACCCGGATCGCGGCCCGCCGATCGTTCTTCGACCACATGGTCGTCGCCGACTACGACCTGTCCCGCGCCGAGGCGGCGGTCGCCGCGCTCGGGGAGGCGGGCACCCGCTTCAGCGCCGGGCGGGTCGACGCGAGCGACGAGGCGGCGGTGGCGGCACTGCTGGAGGAGTACCGCTGCGACGTCCTGCTCAACGCCACCGACCCGCGCTTCGTGATGCCGCTGTTCCGGGCGGCGCTGAGCGTCGGCGCGCACTACCTGGACATGGCGATGTCGCTGTCCCGGCCGCACCCGGAGCGTCCCCATGAGGTGTGCGGGGTCAAGCTCGGCGACGCCCAGTTCGAACTGGCCGCCGAGTGGGAGAAGGCGGGCAAGCTCGCGGTGGTCGGCATCGGTGTGGAGCCGGGGTTGTCGGATGTCTTCGCCCGTTACGCGGCCGACGAGCTCTTCGATCACATCGAGGAGATCGGTATCCGCGACGGCGCCGACCTCACCGTTGAGGGATACGACTTCGCGCCCTCGTTCAACATCTGGACCACCATCGAGGAGTGCCTCAACCCGCCGGTCGTCTACGAGGCCGGCCGGGGCTGGTTCACCACCCCGCCCTTCAGCGAGCCGGAGGTGTTCGACTTTCCCGACGGCATCGGCCCGGTCGAGTGCGTCAACGTCGAGCACGAGGAGGTGCTGCTCGTCCCCCGCTGGGTCGACGCCGAGCGGGTGACCTTCAAGTACGGGCTGGGCGGGGAGTTCATCCAGACGCTGCGAACCCTGCGTCTGCTCGGCCTCGACCGCACCGAGCCGGTCCAGGTCCTCGGTGCGGACGGCACTCCCGTCATGGTCTCCCCGCGCGACGTGGTCGCGGCATGCCTGCCCGACCCGGCGACCCTCGGGGAGCGCATGCGCGGCAGGACGTGCGCGGGCACCTGGGTCAAGGGCACCAGGAACGGCGGCCCGCGCGAGGTCTACCTCTACCACGTGGTCGACAACGAGTGGTCCATGCGGGAGTACGGCTCCCAGGCCGTGGTGTGGCAGACCGCCGTCAACCCGGTGGTGGCCCTTGAGCTGATAGCCGCGGGCGTCTGGTCCGGCGTCGGCGTCCTTGGCCCGGAAGCCCTTCCGCCCCGGCCCTTCCTCGACCTGCTGACCGCGTACGGCGCCCCGTGGGGCATGCGCGAACAGTGACCGTGAGCGTCGGTGCGGCGGCGAAGGTGGCCGCACGATGGCCCCGGTGTACGTGTGGACAGGTACGACGGCGGTCTCCACGCTGGTAGGGCATACCACCACCAAAGGCGCTATTCATCCGCAATGGCGGCGCGGCCGGACAGTCATCCGGTACGGTGCCGGCCATGGGTGATCTCGCGCCGGGGCTCTACGAACGGCTCGTCACCGAAGGGCTGGCGCGTGACCTGGCCAGTCACGGAGATTTGGCCCAGCTGCGCCCGCTGGACCAGGTCGAGGCCGCTGACGTGCTGACCGCCCACCTGGCCGCACTCACCCGCAGGGCGCTGCGCTCGCTGCGGGGCGACGACGCCGAACGGCTGGCCGGGCAGGTCGAGCTGGTCAACCGGCTCACGGCGGTCCTCGGCGAGGTCATCCCCGACACATCCGATGACCTGGTGGCGACCTCCCGGGAACTGCTGCTGGCCGTGACGCGCAGCCGTACTCCCACGGGTGAACCGGTCTTCCCGCGGCGTCCGGAGACTCCGCTGGCGGCCAGCGCGCTCCTGGTCAACGGGCATGGCCAGCCCAGCGTCGGCCATGAGCTGAGACGGGAGTTGGCCTCCGCGGACCGGGTCGACCTGCTGTGCGCGTTCGTGCGCTGGCACGGCGTGCGGATTCTCGAGGAGGATCTGGCCGAGTTCGTCCGGCGGGGTGGGCGGCTCAGGGTCATCACCACCACCTACCGGGGTGCCACCGAACGCCGCGCCCTGGACCGGCTGGCCGAACTGGGCGCCACCATCAAGATCTCCTACGAGACCAGGACGACCCGGCTGCACGCCAAGGCGTGGTTGTTCCGCAGGGACAGCGGCTTCTCCACCGCCTACGTCGGTTCCTCCAACCTGTCCAAATCCGCATTGATCGACGGGCTGGAGTGGAACGTCCGTCTGTCCGCCCTGGAGCAGCCACACCTGCTGGACACCTTCTCGGCCACCTTCGAGGAGTACTGGGGCGATCCGGCCTTCGAGGACTACGACCCCGGCGCGGAGGCGGACCGCCGCCGCCTGGACCAGGCGCTGGAGCTGGAGAGCGCCGGGCCCCGCGAGCTCCCTCTGGCGATCGCGTCGCTGGACGTGCGGCCCTACGGTTACCAGGGCGAGGTTCTGGCCGGGCTGGCCTGCTCGGCCACCTCGAACCACGCGTCCTGCTCGGCCTGACCGCCACCCCGGAACGGGCCGACGGCCAGGACGTCAAACACTGGTTCGGCGGCAGGGTCGCGGTCGAGCTACGGCTGTGGGAGGCCATCGAACGGCAGTTGCTGGCGCCGTTCCAGTATTTCGGCGTGCACGACGGCGTGGATCTGTCGGCCGTACCGTGGAAGCGCGGACAGGGGTACGACCTGGCCCGCCTCAGCAACGTCTTCACCGGCAACGACGCCCGCGTCCGGCTGGTGCTGCGGACCCTGCACCGAAAGATCGGTGACGTCGGCCGGATGCGGGCGCTGGGCTTCTGCGTCAGCGTCGAACACGCCGAGTACATGGCCTCCCGCTTCACCGAGGCGGGCATCCCCTCTCTGGCCATCACCTCCCGGACCCCGCGCGCCGACCGGGAGGCCGGGCTCGCCGCGCTGCGGTCCCGTCAGGTCAACGTGGTGTTCGCCGTCGATCTGTTCAACGAGGGCGTCGACATCCCCGGCATCGACACCGTGCTGTTCCTGCGTCCCACCGACAGCGCCACCGTCTTCCTGCAGCAACTTGGCCGAGGGCTGCGACTGGACACCGGCAAGGCCTGCCTGACCGTTCTGGACTTCATCGGCAACCAGCACCGTCAGTTCCGCTTCGACCGCCGCTACCGCGCGCTGACCGGCGCCGGCCGTACGGCGGTCGCCCGCGAGGTCGAGGCGGGCTTCCCCACACTGCCGCCCGGCTGCCATATCGATCTCGATCGCGAGGTCTCCCGGCTGGTGCTGAACAACATCCGCCAGACGCTGAACCTGCGCTGGCCCGATCTGATCGCCGAACTCGCGGCGCTGCCCGAGCGGACCACCCTGGCCGGGTTCATCGAGGAGACCGGGTTGGAGCTGGAGGATCTCTACCGCCGCCGCCCCGGCTGGGCCGGGCTCCGCAGAGCCGCCGGCCGAGGCTCCGCGGCCGGTCCCCTCGACGTGAAGATCGGCAGCGCGTTCGGTCGCATGCTCCACATCGACGACCCCGACCGGCTCTCCGTCCTCCGCCGCCCGCGCAGTGGTGGCACCGTACGCGAGCGGCGGCTGTTCGCCATGCTCGACGTCGCGCTCTGGGGCGGCACCCAGCCCGCCTCCACCGCCGAAGCACGCCTGAGTGACCTGCTGGCCCACCCCGACCGGGTGAGTGAGTTGCTGGACCTCGCCGGCCTGCTGGCCGAGCGCAGACGTCGTGTGACGCACCCGCTGTCCGGAGACATTCCGCTGCACGTCCACGCCACGTACAGCAAGAACGAGGCTCTGGCCGCCTTCGGCGTGGACAAACCCGCCCATATGCGTGAAGGCGTCAAGTGGGTGCCCGATGCGGGCGCGGACCTGTTCTTCGTCACCATCGACAAGTCCGCGGACCACTACTTGCCCACGACCATGTACCACGACCGGGCCATCACCCCGTCGTTGTTCCAGTGGGAGTCCCAGTCCACCTTGCGCCGCGGCAACCCCACGGCCCAGCGCTACCGATCCGGGCGATCAAGCGTCCACCTGTTCGTCAGGGAGCACAAGCGCGAGGAAGGTCTGGGCGCACCGCCCTACCTGTACGCCGGACCCATGATCTACGAACACTGCGTAGGCGACCGGCCGGTCCGGTTCCGGTGGCGCCTGGAACACCCGCTTCCGCCGGATGTCTTCCACTTCGCCAAGGTGACCGCGGGCTGACGCGATCAGAGCTACGGGATTCGTCGGTGTCCGCTCGGCGGCGGGATCCTCGGTAGCCGTCCCCAGCTCATCGTGGGTGGGCGCGGCGGTCGCCGGCCTGAACCGGGGATGACGATCCGTTTCGTTCTCGTGATTCCTGATCGTTATGTCACGCCGATATCTTCGCGATCCATGCGCAAACCCCTCATCGCAGCGCTCACCGCCGCATCCCTCCTCTTCGTGACGGCTCCCGCCGCGTCGGCTACGTCCTCGACAGTCGCGACTGCGGCCTGGTGCGCGAAGAAGCAGAGCAACGGCAAGTACTACTACAAGCACGGCAAGCACTGGGACTGCGTGTTCCCCGGCGCGTACTGCGCGAGCTCCCAGCACGGCGCGTACGGATATTCGGCCCGGCACGAGGCCCACAGCAGGCGATACAAGTGCGTTCGCTACACGAGCTCCACCTGGCGCTGGAAGCCCGTCCCGTAGCGAGTTCGACGAGGGGCGTCCTCGTCGCGGGTCCGAGCGGCGCGGTGCTGACCGGCGGCACTCTTCCGCGTGGTCACATAGGCGCCGCGTTTCCGGCCGGGGCGGTGGCCGCGCCGCCTTCACACGCGTGCGGCGGGTCTGTGATCTGCCCTTTTATGGGAACCGATCACCTTTTCGGGGGTCGCGGCCGTCATCGGGATGTGACGAGAACGGCGAGCGGAGTCGAGACGGCCAAAAAGGCCGAGGGAGACGATGAGCGCGACCCCGAATAGGGTGTTCCAATTTGTGGAAAAATGTTCCATCCTGGATGGCGTGTTCGGGGAGACGGCCTGGACGCGATTCCCGCGAGACCCTGTCCGCGCCGGCCGATCTGAAGACCGATCCTTCACGGGAGAAGGAGCGGGTGTCCCAGGAATCGTGGTGGGATTTCCTCGACACAAGGATCGTCACCGACACACCCGCGCCCGTGGGATTCTCCCGGGAATAGGGTGTGCCGCCGTTGTTAAGGGGCTGAGAAGCCGATGGACACTGTCAAGCCGTTACGCCGCCGTGCGGCGGAATCCTCCAGTCAGACGGTCGCGACCGTGGAACGCGCGGCGGACGTGCTCGTGCTCTTCGCCGATCCCGGGTCCGTCACGCTCGGTGTCACCGAGATCGCGGACAAACTCGGCATGTCCAAAGCCGCGGTTCACCGCGTACTGGCCTCGTTCCGGCTGCACGGGCTGATCGAGCTGGATGAGAAGACCCGGCGTTACTCGCTCGGGCTGGCGGCCATGCGGCTGGGCCTGGCCTACCTCGGAAGGCTGGACGTGCGCAGGCTGGCGGCGCCGGAACTGGTCACACTTTCCCGGACGTTGTCCGAGACCGCCACATTGTCTATTCGTACGGGAACGACGCGGGTCTATGTGGACCAGGTGACGCCAAGCCGGGAAGTGATCATGTCGATCTCTCTCGGCATCCCCTATCCCTTGCATGCCGGCGCCTCTTCCAAGGCGTTCCTCGCCTTTCTTTCTGATGAGGAAATCGACACGTACGTCAGAACCGTCCCGCTGGTCCGGCTGACCGAACGCACTCTGGTCCACGAGGATGTGCTGCGCAAGGAGATCGCGGCGATTCGCCGGCGCGGATACGCCAAATCGAGCGCCGAGCGTCAGCCGGGCTCGGCCTCGGTCGCCGCGCCGATCTTCGACCATCACGGCAGGCCGGCCGGTGTCATCAGCGTCTGCGGGCCGCTGGAACGATTCCGGGACGAGGCGGAACAGTGCGCCGAGGCCCTGCTCGAATCGACGAACCGGATCTCGGCCCAGATGGGCCACCTGTGAATCGGTCGGTCGTGTCATGACGTGATGCGACCGCCTCATGAGAAAGGAGTTCCCGGCGCACCCGCGGAATTCAACGGGCGCCGATCGAACGGGGTTGTTCCCGTGTCCCTGCTGAGCACGGATCACCTTGTTCACATGGCAGTCGCCGGGCGGGCAGGCGGAGCCGCGGTGTTCGCTTCCGGACACCGCGGGCCGCGGGCGAGCGCACGGAACGACCCGTGCCTTCTCCGACGGCTCGTCGTCGGCCGGATCTCCCGCCGCCGCCCCGACCACGGCTCCCGCCGCGTACCGCGCGAGATCCCCGCTGAGCAGTTGACGACGAGGTGTCGTTAAACTCTTGACCTCTCGGTCATCTTTCTGACACTCTGTCGTGAAACGGCATCGCGACGCAATGGGAGTCCGGGTATGACAGAGAGCGAGACCTTCGCCGAGCGGCTCAAGAAGGCGACCTGGAGCGACCACGAGGAAGCGGAGAACACCGCGTATCTCGACGCGCTCATGAGCGGCCGCGTGTCCCGGGAGGGCTACGGCGAGATGGTGGCCCAGCACTATTTCGCGTACGTGGCGCTGGAGGAAGCGGGACGAGCCCTCACCGGCGACCCGGTCGCCGGGCCGTTCGTCAGCCCGGAACTGGAGCGCGTCCCCTCCCTGGAGGCCGACCTTGAGGAGCTCTACGGGAAGGACTGGCGTGACAGGATCACCCCGTCCAAGTCGACGTCGACCTACGTCGCCCGGATCAACCAGATCGCCGACTGGCCCGGTGGCTTCATCGCCCACCACTACACCCGCTATCTCGGCGACCTGTCCGGCGGTCAGGTGATTCGCAAGGTCGCGGAGCGCACGTACGGGTTCGACGGCTCCGCGGGAGCCAGGTTCTACGACTTCACCGGCATCCCCGATCTCAAGGCGTTCAAGGAAAGCTACCGGGACCGGCTCAACGCGCTGGACCTGGACGAGGTGCAGGCCAGGAGGGTCATCGCCGAGACCGTGCTCGCCTACCAGCTCAACACCGAGGTCCTCGTCGAGATCGGCAAGCGGCTGCCCGACTACCTGGTGGCATGAGTTCTCCTCTGCGGGTCGGCCCGCTCCGGAACGCGCGGCTGCTCGATGCGGAGCCGGACGGGACACCGGGCCCGGCGGACCTCTCCGGGCCGGAGATCATCGAGATCGCCGAGGCGGCGGGGATCCGGGGGCGTGGCGGGGCGGGTTTCCCCCTGGCGGTCAAGCTCCGCTCGGTCGCCTCGGCCCCGGGTCCCGTCCGCTACGTGATCGCCAACGGGGAGGAGGGCGAGCCCGCCTCCGTCAAGGACCGCTTCCTGCTCCGTGAACGCCCGGATCTCGTGCTCCGCGGGCTGGAGCTGGCCGCCCGGGCCGTGAGCGCCGATCGTGCCTACGTGTACGTCAGCGATCCGTCCGCCGCCCGCCGCCTCGCGGCGAAGCGCGGCGATACCCCCGCCGACATCCCCGTGGACATCCCCATCGGCGTCGTGGCGGTGGCGCCCGGATATGTGGCGGGTGAGGAGACCGCGGTCGTCAGGGCGGTCGACGGCGGACCCGCCCTCCCGACCGTGAAACCTCCCCGTCCCTGGCAGGAGGGGGTGCGCGGAGCGCCCACCCTGGTGAGCAACGTCGAAACGCTCGCCCAGCTCGCCCTCGCCGTCCGGCTCGGTCCGGAGGCGTACCGCGGGATGGGCACCCCGGAGTCCACCGGCACGTTCCTCGCGACGCTGTCGGGCGCGGGCCGGGCACCCGGTCTGTACGAGGTCCCGTACGGCATCCCGCTGCGCGAACTGGTGACCGCCCACATGGGGACGGCCGCCGGGGTGACCGGACTGCTGGCCGGGGGCTTCGCGGGAGGACTGCTGCCCGCCTCGGCCCTCGACCTCCCGCTCACCCACGCCGCCTTGGCGCGGGCGGGCAGCACGCTGGGCTGCGGCGCGTTCGTCCTGCTCGCCGGGGACTGCCCGGTCGGTGTGGCCGCCGAGGTGGCGGCCTTCTTCGATCGGGAGAACGCCCGGCAGTGCGGGCCGTGCGTCACGGGCACGTCCGGAGTGGCGGGGGTCCTCGCCAGGCTGACCGTACGCTCCGCGACGGTGGAGGACGTGGCACGGCTGGAGCGGTGGGGCGCGGCGCTGGCCGGACGGGGCAACTGCGCGACGCCCGACGCCGTGACGGCCCTGGTCGGCTCGCTCTTCCGGCATCACCGCGATCTCGTCGACGCTCATGTCGGTACGGAGTGCGAGCGGTGCGCCGCCACCGATGTCACCGCGGACACAAGGTTCCGCGTCTCTTGGGAGGGATCATGAAGGTCGTCATCGACGCAGCCGTGTGCGACGGCAAGGGGTACTGCAAGCGGTTCGCCCCCGAGGTGTTCGCGCTGGACGAATGGGGCTACGGCGAGGTCCTGGTGGACGAGGTCCCGCCGGAGTACGAGGCCAACGCGCGGGCGGCCCTCGAAGCGTGTCCGCTGCAGGCCATCAAGGCGGTGTGACGGGGGGCCGGGCGGGCGGCAGTCGGGGCGCGGCCGCCCCCGGGCCGAGCGCTGTCGGGGCGGGGCGGCGCCAAGCCGGCACGGTCCCGCAGTGGCCGGACCAGTGAAGAGGCCACCCTCATCGTGAGGGTGGCCTCCGCATGTCCGCGTGATCGTCTCGTGTCAGGACACGCCGAACTCCTCGCCCAGTTCGACGGTGATCGCCGCGTTGCCGCGGAAGGCGTGACTGCCCTCCTCGACCAGCGGCTCGATGTCGTCGGCGGTGACGGGCACCGCGTTCATCCGGGCGTGATAGTCGGCGATGAAGGCGCGGTTGTCCTCGATCTCCGTGAAGTCGTAGAACGCCACGCCCGCGCCGTCGTTCAGGCCGTACGTCGTGGTGAGCAGCTTGGCGAGTGTCGCACCGCCGTGCAGGTAGCCGGCGTAGCGGATCCAGTGGTGGGGCACCAGGCCGAGCGGCCACTCGTCGCGGACACGGTGCAGCCGGGCCACGTACGCGTCGGTGGCCGGAGAAGTCGTCAGCGCGTCCCGCCAGTCGCGACCGTAGAAGTAGGCGAGGTCCCGTTCGAGGGCCTCCGTGCGGTTGAGCCGCGGTAGGTGAAGGGCGCCGACGGACGGATCATCGCGCAGAGCCTCCGTCGTCTGCTCCAGGGCGGAGTACACCGCGTGGAACCGGACCAGCCACGCGCTGTAGGCGTCCCTGGTCAGCTTGCCCTGGAAGAGGGCGAGCATGTACGGAGTGTTCTCGGCCGCACGATGCGCCTCCGACGTCCCGTGATAGAGCAGCTTGGAAAGTGGCTCACGTTCCTGAGCGGTGTTGGTGTCCACGGCTTCCTCCGTTTTACGACGAGTCGCCATAAAGATAACGACAAACTGTCGCAAAAACAACCGTGCTGAAACGGCGTATCGGGGCTCCAGCAGGACGGCGTCCCTGACGGCGCGCCCGTTGCGTGCGAAAATGCGGATATGCCTAGGATCTCCGCCCCGAACCTCCGGGAGCACCGCGCGCAGACTGTGAATCGCATCATCGACGCGGTGGCCCGGCTCTCCAGGAACCGAGGCATCGACGCGATCTCCATGACCGACGTCGCGGCGGAGGCCGGCGTCGCCCGTACGGTCCTCTACAACTATTTCCCGGACAAGGCCGCGCTGCTGCTCGCGTTCAGCCAGCGCGTGACGGACTACTTCGTCGACAGCCTTGAACAGGACCTGCGCGAGGACGTCACCGCCTCCGCGCGGCTGGAGTCCTTCGTCCGGCTGCAGCTCAAGGGGCTCCTCGCCCACCCTCATCCGGGTGCCGCCGAGATCACCGCCGCGCTCGGGCCCGACGCGTACCAGGCGCTCGCGGGGCACGTGGCGCCGATGCACAAGATCCTGTGCGAGATCCTCGCCGGCGGGATCCGGTCGGGGGAGTTCCGTGACCTCGATGTCGAGGCGACCGCCCGGAGCGTTCTGGCGGTCATCGGCGCCGAGCGCATCCCCCTGGTCAGCGGGGAGGTGACGCTGGAGGGCGCGGAGACCGCCGTCATCGCCTTCGTCCAGGGAGCCATCCGGCCGCTTCCGGCGTGATCACCATTCCCGCCGGAGGCGGGACGGTCGGGCTGCGAGCCGGGGCTCAGCGGGCCAGCCTGCCCAGCAGGCACGACGCCGCCGTGATCCCGGTCAACGCGGCGACGAGGAGGACCAGGAAGTCCAGCGGCAGGTGGGACGGCGTGCCCAGGAGCAGGCCGCGCAGCGCGTCGACCTGATAGCTGAGGGGGTTGACCGCGCTGACGGCCCGGAGCCAGCCCGGCATGACGTCGACCGGATAGAGCGCGTTCGAGCCGAAGAACAGCGGCATCGTGATGGCCTGCCCGATCCCCATCAGGCGGTCGCGGGTGAGCACGATCCCGGCGATGGTCATGGACAGGCAGGAGAAGAACGCCGAGGCGAGCAGTACGGCGGCGGCCACGCCGAGCAGGCGCAGCGGGTTCCAGGTCAGGGTGACGCCGAGCAGGGTGGCGATGAGGAGCACGACCACCGCCTGGATCAACGCCTTCACCCCGGCCGCGAACGCCTTGCCCGTCACCAGCGCGGCGCGCGGGGTCGGCGTGACCAGGAGCTTGGTCAGGACTCCCGCGTCACGCTCCCAGATGATCATGATGCCGTAGAAGATCGCGATGAACATCGCGGACTGGGCGATGATCCCGGGAGCGAGATAGTCCAGGTACGGGATGCCGCCGGTGGGGATCACCCTGATGCGGGTGAAGGTCTGCCCGAAGATCAGCAGCCACAGGGCCGGTTGGATCGCCCGCGTGTACAGCTCGGTGCGGTCGTGGCGCAGCTTCTGCAGTTCGACGAGGCACATCGCGGCGACCCGGGCGGGGAGCACGCGCCAGCCGGTGCGGGCGCGCGGCGCGGTCAGCAGCAGGTCGAGCCCTCGGGCGGCGGTGTCAGCCGACGCGAGAGGCCGTGCGGCGGGTGCGGAGGACATCACGGAAGTCGCCCCCTTCCTCTCCTGCTCCGTTCTCTCCTGTGCTTCCAGCGCCGCCGAGAGCACCGCCGAGATCGCCACCGACGACGTCCCGGAAGACGTCCTCAAGCGTGGGCGCGGCGCGGCCGTCGCCGCCGTCGTGGCCGGTGTCGTCGCGGTCGCGCAGCGCGGCCTTGAGCTGCTCCGGCGTGCCGAGTGCCCGGATGCGTCCCCTGTGCATCAGCGCTACCCGGTCGCAGTACTGGTCCGCCTCGTCCATGTAGTGCGTGGTGACCAGCACCGTCATCCCGGTGGCGGCCCGTATCGCGGTGATGTGCTTCCACACGCTGGTACGCGCGATGGGGTCGAGTCCGATCGTCGGCTCGTCGAGCATCAGCAGGCGCGGCGCGCTGACCAGCGCCTGGGCGAGTTCGAGCCGGCGCACCATGCCGCCGGAGTATGTCCCTGCCATCCGGTCGGCGGCGTCGGCGAGCCCCACCGCCTCCAGCGCCAGGGTGACCCGCGCCCGTCGCTCACGGCGGCGGACGTCGAACAGGCGGGCGAACAGCGCGACGTTCTCCCGGCCGGTCAGGCTCGCGTCCGCGGACAGCTGCTGGGGAACGTAGCCGAGCAGGCGGCGCACCGACATCCGCTCCCTCGCCGCGTCGTGGCCGAAGATCCGCACCATGCCGTACGGCACCGGCAGCAGCGTGGTGAGGCAGCGTATGGCCGTGGACTTGCCCGCGCCGTTCGGGCCGAGCAGGCCGAAGACCTCGCCGGAGGCGACGGACAGATCGATGCCGTCCACGGCCTTCGTCCGCCCGAAGGAATAGCTCAGCCCGGTGCAGCTCACGGCGTCAGGGGCGGCGCGCCCGGTGTCCGGCTGGGCGCGGCCGGACGTCCCGGCGTTCCGGAGCGGTGGCGCCATCGGGGCGTTCTGGACGGACGGCGCGTCCTGCGGGCTCTGCTGAGGTGCCCCGTGTGTGTCCTGAGGGTTGTGCGGACTCCGCGCTCGCTCGGTCATGGACCCTCCATCTCCTCCCGCAGGCCTTCGGCGAGCCTGCGCAGCGCGGGCAGCGCGGCGGCCAGGGCCGCTTGGTCGTCGTCGCCGAGCCGCTCCACGTGCGCGCGGACGAGCGCGGCGCGCCTCTCCTGCCACGCCCGTAGCCGTGACTCGGCCTCGGGCGTGGCCAGCAGCCGCGCGGATCGCCGATCGCCCGGATCGGTCTCGCGGAGCAGCAGACCGGCCGTCGTGAGCTGGTTGACCAGCGTGGACACCGAGTTTCCGGCGAGATAGAGCTCCCTGGCCGCCGCCGAGACGCCGATGCCGGGATTGGCCAGGGCCAGTCGGAGCAACTCGACCTGGGCGCCGCGCAGTGGTGGCCCGGTCAGGCCGCGCCGCAACCTGCGCCGGATGAGCCGTTGGATTCCCGACAGGACGTCGGCGAGGGCGCCAGGAAGATCCGTTATACCCGTTGTGCCCATATTAGAACGTTAGCTCTGCGTACGAGGTAATGGAAGGGGTGGGCGCCGGAGCGCATCGCCACCACTGTGCCTGGCGCGGCCTGCGACACGCCTGCGGCCTTCGGCCTCAACGGCATCCGGTCGTCTACCTTTGGCGGTTCCTGCCGCCGCCGCCACATGAGCACCGGCGTTCTCACACGTCCTGATCCGGGCATGGGAGGACGCGGGATCGGGGACTATCATCTCATGGAGTGATCGGATGATTGGACTTCACAGGAAGCAGAGGCGGTCAGCTATGTCACTGTGGGACCAGATCCCCGACGTGGATCCAGAGGAGACGGCCGAATGGCGCGAGTCTCTGGAGGCGCTCGTGCGGGAGGCGGGTCCGGACCGGGCCCGGTATCTGATGGGGCGGCTGCTCGACACGATCGGCCGGCCGCCTGTGCCCTATCTCAACACCGTGCCCACCGGCGAGGAGCCGCCGTATCCGGGTGACCTCGCGATCGAGGAGCGGATCGCGGCCTACGACCGGTGGAACGCCGCCGCCATGGTCACCAGGGCCAGCAAATACGGCCTCGGCGGACACATATCCACCTACGCCTCGGCCGCGTGGCTGTACGAGGTGGGGTTCAACCACTTCTTCCACGGCACCGAGGACCAGGTCTACTTCCAGGGCCACGCCTCGCCGGGCATCTACGCCAGAGCCTTCCTCGAAGGCCGGCTGACCGAGGCGCGACTCGACCGCTTCCGCAGGGAGGTGGGCGGCGGCGGCCTGCCGTCGTATCCCCACCCGCGGGCCATGCCCGACTTCTGGCAGTTCCCGACCGTGTCCATGGGCCTCGGCCCGCTGAACGCGATCTACCAGGCCAGGTTCAACCGCTACCTCGCGGCCAGAGGGATCAAGGACACCTCGCGCGGTCACGTGTGGGCCTTCCTCGGTGACGGCGAGATGGACGAGCCCGAGGCGACGGCCGCACTTCCCCTGGCCGCCAGGGAAGGGCTCGACAACCTCACCTTCGTGATCAACTGCAACCTGCAGCGGCTCGACGGTCCCGTACGCGGCAACACCCGCGTAGTACAGGAGCTGGAGAACGTCTTCCGGGGTGCGGGCTGGAACGTCGTCAAGGCGCTCTGGGGCGAGGAGTGGGACGGATTGCTCGCCCGCGACCTCGGCGGCCGGCTCGCCGCCCGGCTGGGGGAGGTGCCCGACGGGCAGTTCCAGACCTACGCCGCATCCGACGGCGCCTACATCAGGGAACGCCTGTTCCGGGGCCTGGAGAACCTGGCGGCGCCGTACAGCGACGCGGATCTCGAACGCATCGTCGGTGGCTCGCGCGCGGGACACGAGCCCCGCAAGGTCCACGCCGCCTACCGCGCGGCCCTGGACCATCGCGACGGACCCACGGTGATCCTGGCGCAGACCGTCAAGGGGTGGACGCTCGGCTCGGGCTTCGAGTCGCGCAACGCGAACCACCAGATGAAGAAGCTCACGCAGGACGAGTTCCGCGCCATGCGCGACCGCCTCGACCTGCCCGTGCCCGACTCGGCGCTCGCCGGTGAACTGCCGCCCTACCTGCGGCCCGGCCCGGAGGAGCGCGAGTACCTCGCCGAACGGCGGAACGCGCTCGGCGGCCCCGTGCCCCGGCGCGTCACGGCGTACGCGCCGCTGCCGCCGGCCCCGGAACGGCCGTTCTCCGCGCTCACCAAGGGCGGCGGCACCATCGCCACCACGATGGCCTTCGTCCGCCTGGTCAAAGACCTCATGCGCGTGCCCGAGAGCGGGCACCGCTGGGTGCCGATCGTCCCCGACGAGGCCAGGACGTTCGGTATGGAGTCGCTCTTCCCCACGGCGAAGATCTACTCGTCTCTCGGGCAGAGGTACGACGCGGTCGACAGGGAACTGCTGCTGTCCTACAAGGAGTCCGCCAGCGGGCAGATCCTGAACGAGGGCATCACCGAGGCGGGCTGCATGGCCAGCTTCACCGCGGCCGCCACGAGCTACGCCACGCACGGCGAGCCGATGATCCCGTTCTACATCTTCTACTCCATGTTCGGCTGGCAGCGCACGGCCGACCAGATGTGGGCGTTCGCCGACCAGATGGGGCGCGGGTTCCTGATCGGCGCCACCGCCGGCCGCACCACCATGACGGGGGAGGGGCTGCAGCACGCCGACGGTCACTCGCAACTGCTCGCCTCGGTCAACCCGGCGTGCCTCAGCTACGACCCGGCCTTCGCGTACGAGATCGGCGTGATTGTCCGCGAGGGGCTGCGCAGGATGTACGGCGAGGCGGGGGAGGACGTCTTCTACTACCTCACCGTCTACAACGAGCCGATGCCCCAGCCGCAGATGCCCGAGGGCGTCGAGGAGGGCATCGTGCGCGGCGTCTACCGCTATTCGGCGGGCGGAGGCCAGGCCCAGATCCTCGCCAGCGGCACCGCGATGCACTGGGCGCTGGAGGCGCAGCGGCTGCTCGCGGACGACTGGGGCGTGGGCGTCGACGTCTGGTCGGTCACGTCGTGGAGCGAGCTGCGCCGCGAGGCGATGGCCACCGAGCGGGAAGGCGTCCCGTACATCACCGCCGCCCTGTCCGGGGCGGACGGACCGGTCGTCGCGGTGAGCGACTGGATGCGGGCCGTGCCCGACCAGATCAGGCCCTGGGTCGCACAGGACTGGGTCTCGCTCGGCACCGACGGCTTCGGCCTGTCGGACACGAGGGAGGCGGCGCGCAGGCACTTCGGCGTGGACGCGCGTGCGATCACGGTCGCCACCCTCCGGGCGTTGAAGCCGGAACTCGCCGAGCAGGCCGCTCAGCGGTACGCCTGAGCACCGGCCCGAGCACTGGCCCGAGCACTGGCCCGAGCAGCACTGGAAAGAGCTCCGGGTTCACGGGCACCTCGGCTCGCGGTGGACGCTACGACCGCGAGCCGAGGTGTGCCCGGATGGCGTCCATGACGTCGTCCGGGGAGGCCGAGCGCGGGAAGGCCGCCACGACCACCTGGTCGCCGCCGTCACGCGGGCCCTCCAGGTTCTCCAGGTGCCGGAAGGTCCTGATGACGTACTGCAGCGCGTGGTCGAGCGGCTCGAACGGGTCGTACGATCCTCCCGCCCGCAGCCAGCCGCGCAGCACCTGGTTGTGGGCCGCCACGACGGAGGAGGCCATGAGCTCGGCGCGCAGCGCGGCGTCGGGCGATCCGGCCAGCCAGTCGCCGACGTACTCCCGGAACAGCCGCTGGTAGCGCGCGACGCTGACGATCTCGCGGTCGCGCAGCGCGGGCACTCGTCCGACCAATCGGTAGCGCCGCAGCGACACCTCGGCGTCCTCGACGTAGTGGGCGAGGACGATCCGGACGGCGTCGCACACCGCCACGATGGCGGTGTCGGCGGTCGACGCCCTCAGGCGGGCCTCCACCTTCGCGAGCAGCGCGTCGTGGTCGGGAAAGATCACATCGTCCTTGGACCGGTAGTACCGGAAGAAGGTACTGCGGCTCACGCCCGCGCGGGCCGCGATGTCATCCACGGTCGTCTCGTCGTAGCCGCGCTCGTTGAAGAGCCGAATGGCCGCGTCGGCGAGGCGCTGGCTGGTTGGCGATCTTGCCATCGGCCCATTCTCCCGGATTCCCCGACCTTGTCGAACGCTGTGAGACTCAGTATCGTACGCTTGAAACTGAGTCTCAAGAGGTGTGGTGGTCAATGGATCTGCACAGTACGGCGGGCAAGCTCGCCGATCTCGAAGACCGCCGCGACGAGGCCGTACGGGTCGGAACCACCGGACGCGCGGCCGAGAAACGGCGTGCCGAGGGCAGGATCAGCGCCAGGGAGCGGATCGAGCGGCTGCTCGACGAGGGATCGTTCGTCGAACTGGACGCGCTCGCCAAGCACCGCAGCACCGCCTTCGGGCTGGAGCGGAACCGCGTCCCCGGAGACGGAGTCATCACCGGCTACGGCACGATCGACGGCAGGAACGTGTGCGTCTTCGCGCAGGACTTCACCTTCCTCGGCGGTAGCCTCGGAGAGGTGTACGGCGAGAAGATCTGCAAGGTCATGGACCTCGCCGTGAAGACCGGCTCCCCGATCATCGGGATCAACGAGGGCGCCGGGGCGCGTATCCAGGAGGGCGTCGTCTCGCTCGGCCTGTACGGAGAGATCTTCCGGCGGAACGTGCACGCCTCCGGCGTGATCCCCCAGATCTCCCTGATCATGGGCGCCTGCGCGGGCGGCCACGTGTACTCGCCCGCGCTCACCGACTTCACCGTCATGGTCGACCAGACGTCGCACATGTTCGTCACCGGTCCCGAGGTCATCAAGACCGTCACCGGCGAGGACGTCACGTTCGAGGAGCTCGGCGGCGCCCACACCCACAACGCCAGGAGCGGCA
The DNA here is from genome assembly GCF_040656155.1 of Microtetraspora glauca. NCBI lineage: Bacteria > Bacillati > Actinomycetota > Actinomycetes > Streptosporangiales > Streptosporangiaceae > Microtetraspora > Microtetraspora glauca. Next base: position 105,452 of record NZ_JBFALK010000023.1, on the reverse strand, counting down.
ACGCCCACTACCTGGCCCAGGACGAGGACGACGCCCTGGAGTACGTCAAGGCGCTGCTGTCCTACCTCCCGCAGAACAACCTCGACGACCCGCCGGTCACCGGCGAGGAGGCCGACCTCGAGATCGGCGAGACCGATCTGGCGCTCGACACGCTCATCCCCGACTCGGCGAACCAGCCGTACGACATGCGCGTCGTCATCGAGTCCCTCCTCGACGAGGGCGACTTCCTCGAAGTGCAGGCGCTGTTCGCGCCCAACATCATCATCGGCTTCGGGCGGGTGGACGGCCGGCCGGTCGGCGTGGTCGCCAACCAGCCCATGCAGTTCGCCGGGACCCTCGACATCAACGCGTCGGAGAAGGCCGCGCGCTTCGTGCGCACCTGCGACGCGTTCAACATCCCCGTGCTCACGCTGGTCGACGTCCCCGGCTTCCTGCCCGGCACCGAACAGGAGTGGAACGGCATCATCCGGCGCGGCGCCAAGCTCCTGTACGCCTACGCCGAGGCCACCGTCCCGCTGATCACCGTGATCACCCGCAAGGCGTACGGCGGCGCCTACGACGTCATGGGGTCCAAGCATCTGGGCGCGGACCTCAACATCGCGTGGCCGACCGCGCAGATCGCGGTGATGGGCGCCCAGGGCGCGGTCAACATCCTCTACCGCAAGGAGCTGGCGGCGGCCGACGACCCCGAGGCGCTGCGTGCCAAACTGGTCACGGAGTACGAGGACACGCTGGCCAACCCCTACCAGGCGGCCGAGCGCGGCTACGTCGACGCGGTGATCGCCCCCCGTGAGACCCGGCGGGAGATCGTCCGATCGCTGCGGCTGCTGCGCGGCAAGCGGGAGGGGCTGCCGCCCAAGAAGCACGGGAACATCCCGCTGTGAGCGAGCTGCGCGTCATCAAGGGCGAGCCGTCCCCGGAGGAACTCGCCGCGCTGGTCATGGTGGTCGCCGCCCGCGCGGCGGCCGCCCCGGCCCCCGTGCCCACCCCGCAACGTCGCTGGGCCGCCCGCCACCACATGCTCCGCCGGCCCGTCGTCGCCGGTCCCGGGGGCTGGCGCGACTCGAGCTGGAAGCTTGGAGGACTTCAGTGAGCAACTCTCCCGTCCTGCGTAAGGTGCTCGTCGCCAACCGCGGTGAGATCGCCGTACGCGTCGTCCGCGCGTGCAAGGACGCCGCCATCGGCAGCGTGGCGGTCTACGCGGACCAGGACCGCGACGCCCTTTTCGTCCGGATGGCCGACGAGGCGTACGCGCTCGGCGGGGCCTCCCCGGCGGAGACCTACCTCGACATCGAGAAGATCCTCGACGTCGCCCGCCGTACCGGCGCGGACGGTGTGCACCCCGGGTACGGCTTCCTCGCCGAGAACGCGGCCTTCGCGCAGGCGGTCATCGACGCCGGCCTGATCTGGATCGGCCCGCCGCCCGCCGCCATCGACGCCCTCGGCGACAAGGTGCAGGCCCGGCACATCGCCCAGAAGGTGGGGGCGCCGCTGGTCGCCGGGACCAGTGACCCGGTGTCCGGCGCCGACGAGGTGGTCGCCTTCGCCCGCGAGCACGGCCTGCCCATCGCCATCAAGGCCGCCTACGGCGGCGGCGGTCGCGGCCTGAAGGTCGCCCGCACCCTGGAGGAGATCCCCGAGCTCTACGACTCCGCCGTCCGCGAGGCCGTCACCTCCTTCGGGCGCGGCGAGTGCTTCGTCGAGCGCTACCTCGACCGTCCCCGCCACGTGGAGACCCAGTGCCTGGCCGACCGGCACGGCAACGTCGTCGTGGTCAGCACCCGCGACTGCTCGTTGCAGCGCCGCCACCAGAAGCTCGTCGAGGAGGCCCCGGCCCCCTTCCTGTCCCGCAAGCAGCTGGCGACCCTGTACGACTCCTCCAAGGCGATCCTGCGCGAGGCGGGTTACGTCGGCGCGGGGACCTGCGAGTTCCTCGTGGGCCAGGACGGCACGATCTCCTTCCTCGAGGTCAACACGCGGCTGCAGGTCGAGCATCCGGTCAGCGAGGAGGTCACCGGCATCGACCTGGTCCGGGAGATGTTCCGGATCGCCTGCGGCGAGGAGCTCGGCTACAAGGACCCCAAGGTGCGGGGCCACTCGATCGAGTTCCGGATCAACGCCGAGGACCCGGGCCGCGGCTTCCTCCCCGCGCCGGGCACGATCACCCGCTGGCACTCGCCCTCGGGCCCCGGCGTACGGCTCGACGCCGGCTACGACCAGGGCGAGACGGTGCCGGGCTCGTTCGACTCCCTGGTCGCGAAGCTCATCGTCACCGGGCGCGACCGCGCGCAGGCGCTTGAGCGCTCGCGCCGGGCGCTGGCGGAGTTCGTCGTCGAGGGGATGCCGACCGTGCTGCCCTTCCACCGGGTCGTGGTCGACGAGCCCGCGTTCATCGGCAACGGAAAGGCGTTCGACGTCCACACCCGCTGGATCGAGACCGAGTTCGACAACACGATCCCTCCGTACGCCGGGGGCACCGAGAACGCCGAGCCCACCGCCGTCGACCGGGTCACCGTCGAGGTCGGCGGCAAGCGCCTGGAGGTCGTCCTTCCCGCCGGGTTCGGCGCGACCGGATCGGTCGCGGCGGCACGCCCGAACGGCGGGAGGCCGAAGCGCGCCGGCGGCGCCAGGAAGCCGGGCGGCTCCGCGGCGAGCGGTGACGCGCTGACCTCGCCCATGCAGGGGACGATCGTCAAGGTGGCCGTCGAGGACGGCGCGGTCGTCGCCGAGGGCGACGTCATCGTGGTACTCGAGGCGATGAAGATGGAGCAGCCGCTCACCGCCCACAAGGCGGGCACCGTCACCGGCCTGTCCGCCCAGGTCGGAGCGGGCGTCACCGCCGGATCCACGATCTGCGAGATCAAGGACTGACGCGGGACTGACGCGGCGTGCCGGCGGGGTTCGCCGGCGAGGACGTGCGTCCAGGTCGGCCGCCGCACAGCGGGCCGGCCTGGACCGAAGCGACGGGGTGGGCCGGTTCGACGGCTTCAGGTCTCGCCTGCGGTGGTGCCAGTGGCCGGCGTCCCCGTCCTGTCCACCGTGTCGTGGGGGCCACCGGGTTCGCGCTTCTCCATGCGGTGGGCGATGCGCGAGACCAGCCACGTCTGGAGGACAAGGAGCAGGAACGCCGAGCATCGGACCGGGCCCGCACCCCGCCATGAGGTCCTCCTCGTGCCGCTCGCGGTTCTCTTCCTGTCCTCTCCGCACCCAAGCACGCGAATGTGCGGGCGGAAACGATGAAATGTGCTGATCCCGTGCTGATCCGGTGGTGATTCCGGGCGGGCCGGGTGCGCCGCGGGCGGTGTTCCGGTGTTCCGGTGTCCGGCCCGCTCCGTCGGGTGCTGTCGACGTACGTCAGTGCGGACCCCGGGGCGGCGGCGCGGCTGTCATAGGACTTGAAGAAGTTTTCAATTGGCTACCATGGTGTGTGACGAATTCTCGTTGTCAGCTGGATCCGCACCATGGAACGGAGACGTGTGCGCGTGATGTCGCTGGACCGCGCGCGCCACGCCGGGTGGCCACGCCACCGGACGTGGACGGCCATCGGGGGAGGTGCTGATGCCGATTCCCCTCTACCAGGCGAAGGCGGATTTCTTCCGCACGCTCGGTCATCCCGTACGAATCCGGGTCCTGGAACTGCTCCAGGACGGTCCGCTCCCGGTGCGCGATCTGCTCGCCGGGATCGAAGTGGAGGCGTCCAACCTGTCGCAGCAGCTCGCCGTTCTGCGCCGAGCGGGTATCGTGACCTCGACGCGCGAGGGATCCACGGTCGTGTACGCGCTGAGCAGCAACGATGTCGCCGACCTGCTGCGGGCGGCACGTCGTATCCTGACCGACATGATCGCGGGCCAGGGGGAGCTGCTGGCGGAGTTGCGGGAGGCTGAGCATACGCGGCCCGGATGATCTCTACCGGGCGTGCGGTACGGAACGCGCGGCGGGACGCGCCTCGCGAGAGGCCGCCGGTGACACCGGTTGATCCGGTTCGCCAGGGCACTCGGGGAGGCGGGGCCCGCCGGCGCATGCCGTACACGACGGACAAACGATCTATGTCCCACGGCACACGGTGTGGGAAATTGCATAATTCTTCAAATGATAGAGAATAGGGCGAAGCACGGCCTGTGTTAGGGAGGACGATCAATGGGGCGGGGTCGGGCCAAGGCGAAGCAGACGAAGGTGGCTCGCCAGCTCAAGTACGCCAACCACAACATGGATCTCGAGCGGCTGCGCCAGGATCTCGCCGTCGGCGATGATCCCGTGCGCGACGACGAGACCGATGTTCCCGGCGACGGCGCGGGTCAGGCGTAGGCGCGGAGAAAGGCCGGTCCCCTCGCGGGCCCGGCCTTTCCGCTTGTCCGGACTCCTTCCGGGGCTCCTCCTCTGACGTTCTCCCGGGTTCCGTCAGGGAGCGGAGCCGGGCGGGCGGGCTTCAGGCGGCAGTGTGTCGTCAGAATGGTCCTATGGTCGGCTCACGAATCCCCGCGGCGTCTCCGGGCGCTCCTTCGAAGACACGTGCGCGGCTTCGGACCATGGCGCTGCTCGAACTGGGCAACATCCCGTTCCAGGCGTGGATCTGGTTCGGGATCGCCGGGTTGCCGGTGACGGTGGTGAACTCCCTCGGATTCGCCCTGTTCGCGATCCTGCTGGCGCAGGGGGCCCTCTACTGGATGGCCAAGCTGCGCCAGCTGCGCGAATCGGCTCTCCTGCCGGGAACCCGGGCCTTCCTGATCGCGCGCGCGACCGATGTCCCGCTCCTGGTGGCCGGACTGACGGTCACGGGAAGCGCCGTCGCCGCCGATCCCGGGCGCGACTCCTGGCCCGGCCTGGTGTTCGCCCTCGTCGCGGTGCTCGAGTACGTCAACTACTTCCACGTCCAGCTCATGCATGACACTGTGGCGGATCTGCGCCGCCTGATGGCCACGGGGCCGCGGCGGTCGCATCTCGCCCGCGATCTGGCCCGCCGTCGCCGTGGATGACGCCGTGGGGTGACGGGCGCGGTGGCGCTTCCCGCCGGGGGAGCGGCCGGGGTGAGGACGAGCGGCACGGACGGGCGAGCGGCACGGACGGGCGAACGGCACGGCGCGGTAGCAGGCTGGGTGACAGATGGCGACATGCCGTTGCTATGGTTGGCGACATGATGTCGCTAAATTCTCGTCAGGGTTGGCTGCCTCTCGTCGTGCTCGCACTCGGAACTTCGATGATCATCGTGGACGCGACGATCGTGAACGTCGCCGTTCCGGCGATCATCGAGGATCTGCACCTGACCGCGACCGACGTGGAGTGGGTCAACTCCATCTATTCGCTGATGTTCGCGGCGCTGCTCATCCCGCTCGGCCGTACGGGTGACCTGCGCGGCAGACGCCGCCTCTTCGCGTCGGGGGTCGGCGTCTTCCTCCTGGCCAGCATGCTGGCGGCCGCCGCGGGCAGCGGCCCGGCGCTGATCGGCGCCAGGGTGATCCAGGGAGTGGGGGCGGCGATGGTCGTCCCGATGGCTCTCGCGATCATCAACTCCACCTACACCGGCAGGCGGCGGGTGATCGGGTTCGCCGTCTGGGGCTCGGTCATCGGCGGCATGGCGGGCGTCGGTCCGCTGCTCGGCGGCTGGCTCGTCACCGAGTACGGCTGGCGCTCGGCGTTCTGGGTCAACCTGCCGATCGGAGCGTTGATCCTCCTCGGCACGCTCCGTGTGCCCGACTCGCGCGACGAGCACTCCTCGGGGCACGACCCGCTGGGCATCGTACTCGCGGTGATCGGCACGACCTCGGTCGTCTTCGCGCTCATCGAAGGCCAGAAGTACGGCTGGCTCACCCCCTTGCGGCCCGCCTCGCTCCTCGGTGTGCGTTTCGAGGGCGTCTCGCCCGTTCCTTTCGCCTTCGGCGTCGGAATCGTGGCACTGGTCGCGCTGGTGCTGGTCGAACGGGCCCGGGGACGGGCGGGACGCCCCGTACTGATCGACCTGACGCTGTTCGCGCTGCCCAGCTTCCGGTACGGCGCGATGGCCGCGATGGTCGTGGCGCTGGGGGAGTTCGGGATGATCCTCGTGCTGCCGCTGTTCCTGCAGTCGGCGCTCGGCTACAGCGCGTTCCAGGCCGGACTGGTCATCGCCACGCTGGCCCTGGGCACGTTCCTGGCCGGCGGCATGGTTCCCGGGCTGGCCAGGAAGGCGAGCTCGCGCCTGGTCGTGCAGATCGGGATCGGCCTGGAGGTCGTGGGCGCGCTCGGCATCGCCCTGTCACTCGAACTGGGGATGAACCCGTGGCGGCCGGTTCCCTGGCTGGTGGTCTACGGGATGGGGATCGGCTTCGCCTCGGCGCAGCTCACCAGCGTGCTGATGGCCGACGTACCGCCCTGGCAGTCGGGTCAGGCCTCCGGGCTGCAGAGCACGGTGCGCCAGGTCGGAGCGGCGTTCGGGGTCGCGGTGCTCGGGGCGGTGCTGGTCACGGGGCTCGGCTCGTCGGTCGAGCGGCATATGGACGCGTTTCCCGCACACACGCGGACCGAGGTGGCGCGTGCCGTACAGGAGAGCGGTGGTGTGGCCATCGCGTCGCTGCGAGAGCCGGCGGTTCACGCGGCGGCCGTGGCGGCGTCCGCCGAGGCGACCCGCAGGGTCACACTGCTCACGGCGCTGGTACTGCTGGCGGGGATGGGCGCCACGCTCCTGCTGCCGCGTGCCTCCGCGTCCGGCCACGGGGAGGACCCCGCACCGGCCGACGGTGCGGCAACGGCCGGTGAGTCCGTGGACGTCGTGCGGGGAAGGGCTGAGCGCGACGCCGACGAGGCCGCGGGTGTGGAGGTCGTCTCTCGGGAGGGCCGAGTCTGAGATACGACGCCGAAGGCGTCACGGCCGGTGGTCGCGGGTGTGGCGTCAGTCATGACCGGTCATCGAGATCACGCCGGTCATGGCGGTCGCGGCGGTCAAGGCGGTCTCGCCCGGCGCGGATACTGGAGGCCGGCACCTGGAGGTGGAGATGCCAAGGATCAGCGCGGCGACCGTAGCCGACCATCGGGCCAACCAGCACGCCGCCCTGCTCGACGCGGCGCGCGCGGTCCTGGCGGAGCAGGGCGTGCACGCGCTCACACCCGCGGCCGTGGGAGCGAGGGTCGGGCTGGCCCGTTCGAGTGTCTACCGGTACTTCGCCTCGACCGCGGACATCCTCGCCCAACTCGTCGAGGACGCCTTCCCCCGGTGGCTGGTGCGCCTGCGGGACTCCCTGCGCGACGCGGGCGACGGGGTGACCCTCGACGACAGAATCCGCGCGTACGGCACCGCGGCGCTGGATTTCGTCAGCAGCCCCGACCACGCGCTCATCCCCGCGTCGCAGGCGGTGGGGCTGCCCGGCGAGTGCCAGAAGCGGGTGGACGAGATCCACGAGTCCATGATCGAGCCGCTCAGTGAGGCGCTGGACGAGGCCGGATATGACCACGCGGGCCTGCGGGCCCATCTCGCGTGGGGCATCCTCGGGGCGGGCTCACGCCGCCTGGCGGATGAGGAGGGTGATCCCGGCGAGATCGTCAGGATCACCCTCGACACCCTCTGCCGCGCCCTCAGGTGACCGGTCCGGCTCACCCCGTTCGGCTGACCGGTGCGCCTGACCTCGTTCGGCTGATCGGCCCGACTTGCCGGTCCGGCTCACCCCGTTCGGCTGATCGGCCCGACTGACCGGTCCGGCCGGGGTGGTCGATCGGTGTGGTGGCCGGGGTGCCGGAACGGTCACGAAGTCCCACCAGTCCCGATGGTGAACCTCCGTTTCGCAAACAAGGTGCCGACATTCTGGAATGATCGCGGGATATTCCCTCGTGTGCTTCGAGACTGACGGACAGTGACTGATGCCCCCCATGGATCAAATCGCCGCCTTCACGTCGGACCATCCGGTCGGTACCGCCCTCATCTGCGTCGTCGCCCTGGTCCTCCTGGTTCTCGGATTCTTCGTGCTGCGCGCCACGTATCGGGCGCTGGCCGACCTCTTCCGGCGTTTCGCCGCCCCGCGTCCGGCGGAGGACATTCTCACCATCGTCGCCGCGACCATCGCCACCGGCGTGTCGGCGCAGGGCATGTGGCGCTTCTCGGGTGACGTCCTGGGCTTCGACGGCCCGCTCCGCCTCCTGCTCTTCGCGTTCATCGAAGTCGCCGTGATCACCAGTGCCGTACGGGCCCGCCGGAACATGCGGGAGAACTACTCCGCGGGCATCGACGGCATCGCCGTGTGGGTGTTCACCTGCCTGTCGGCCGTGCTGTCCAGCATGGACGCCCGCAGCCTGGCCGAGGCCCTCTTCCGGCTCGCCGCCCCGCTCGTCGCGGCGTGGCTGTGGGAGCGCGGCATGGCGATCGAACGGCACCGGATCACCGGGCGTGCCCGGATCAACTGGCGGATCACCCCCGAGCGGGTCATGGTCCGGATCGGGCTGGCCGAGGCCAGCGACCGCACCGCGAGTGAGGTGGACGCCCACCGCAGGCTCACCCGCGTCGCGCTGGCCGCCAAGCGGGCCCGCGCGCTGCGCGCGGCCGGTGCGTCCGACCGGAAGATGCGCGCCGCGCTCACCAAGCTCGACCGGGCGATGGACCAGGCGGTGGAGTACACCGGCCTGGCGGTCGACTCGTCCCGGCAGGAGGCGCTGCTGTCCCAGATCGGCGCGCTCTACAACACGTCCGCCCTGATCGACCTGAAGCCACCAGTCCCGTGGGCGCCCGAGGAGGAGGAGAAGCAGGCCGCGCGGGCCCCGCGTCCCCCGCAACTCGTGCACCCCGCCCTGCCCGCCGCCGCGGGCGGCGCCGTACCGGGCATGCCCGCGACCCCGGCAGCCCCGGTCCTCGTCGACGACGACGACGAGGAAGGGGCGGAGACGGCGGAACCGGCGCCTCCCGTCGACACGGCGCAGCGCGCCGCCCTGATGCGCGCCGCCCGGCAGTACTGGGACAGGGAGATCGAGCGCCGCTTCGTCCCCCGGGCCGCCGACATCGCCCACGAGATCGGCATTCCGCTGACCACCGCCCGGGAGTACCGCGCTCTCTGGAAGCTGGAGCCCAAGGCCCACGCTCTCCTGGAGGCCGCCTACAACGAGCACGGGATCATCGACACCGGGACGTTCCCGGCGATCACCACGCCCGAGAGCGTCCTGACGGTGAACGGCTCCGCCGCCCAGCACTGACAACCCGGTGGAAAGGGACGGTCAGATTGGGCCGACCGGCACTGACCGTCCCCGTGGACGGGAGGGTCAGTCGCGCCGTGCCCAGCGCGGCTCGACGTTCGCCCACGCCTCCTCCCAGCGCCGCTGGTTGCGGCGCCGCATGACCCACCGGAGGAGGCCGACGAGCATCGCCAGCACGGCGGCGATCCCGGACAGCGACGCGAGCGCGACGATCGCGGTCGCCATGAGGATCTCCACCGTGCTCGCGGGCTCGAGGGACGGCTGGTCGTCCGCGTTGACCCAGACGCGTACCCGCGTGCCCGGCGTGGCCGTGGTCGCCACGGGCACCTTCGCCTGGTGGATCGCGCCGTCCGGGGTGTGCCAGCGCGCGCCGGCCCGCAGGTCGGTGGCCGCGCCCAGCCGTGCTCCCCGCATGGACGTGGGCTGCTCGTACACCGTCGCGGTCACCTGGTGCTTGCCGGCGTTCTCCCGCTGCGCGGTGACGTACGCGGAGCGGGTCGCGAGATACGTCCCCAGAGGCATGATCACGCAGAACAGGAGGAGCAGCGTGATCAGGATCGCCGACTCCACGCGATCCGCCGGACGGCGCAGCGGATTGCGGTCCAGACCCAGGAATCTGGCGGCTCTCGCCGGTACGTGCGTATTCATCACACACCTCCACACGTGCTCGACGCTAGGGAATCTCCGTCACCCGGCACAGTGCTGATCGACCCGGGTAGGAAAGGACCTTCGTCGGCTTTCGTCCGGGCTCGGACGCGTACGCGGTGGGATGTAGTCGTCACGGTCTGTCACGCTTGGTCCGCAGCCAGCTCGCCAAGGCCCAGGCCGACTCCCTCGCCGCAACGTGTCCACCGCGGAACCGGACGTCGATCCCGACGCCCGCCGGATCAGCGCACCGGTCCTCGACAGATCATCGCCCTGACCGAGGCGGTACGCGCCCTGGACCAAGCCGCCGTCACCCCCGAGGACGTCGCCGTACGCCGCGACCCTGGAAGAGGTCTTCCCGCACCTCACCGGCGGCCGGACCAGGCCCCACAACATCCGCGACGGCACGGAGGTGGCCGCATGGCGATCGCCGTTCCCCGATCCCGCGTTCCCTGACAGCCGGGCCCCGTTCGGCGCGCCGCGACCCGCGCTCCAGACGGGGCTCTGGGTGCCGCCGGAGGTGATGAAGTTTTCTTTTAAGACACCTCGAGGTCTTGAAAATTGTAACCAGGACACGATTGGGTTCACTCGTGTCACAACGTCACCACCCCCGCATGTTGGCCGTGGCCCTTCTCGCTCCGCTGCTCGCGTTCAGCGTGGCCGGGCCGGCCCAGGCAGATCCACAACCGCCGCAGCCCCTCGTCGAGGACGCGCCCCCCGCGTCGTCCTACCAGCCGTTATCCACGCTGCTCGTCACCCCGGGGGCGCAGAGGCTGGAGACGGCGAAGCAGACCCGGCCCGTCGCGCCGGGCGTCACGCTCACCTCGTTCGACCGCTACGACGCGGCCGGCTGGTTACGCGCCGACGCGATCACCGCCGACCTCACCGGCGGCGCCAGCGCCGGCTACGTCTTCTCCGGAGAGGTGTCGAAGACCGAGCCGCTGTCCGGGCCGGTGAAGCGCAGCCGCGCCGTCGCCGCCGTCAACGGCGACTTCTTCGACATCAACAACTCGGGGGCGGCCCAGGGCGTCGGCGTCCGCGACGGAGAGCTCGTCCAGTCCTCGACCTCCGGCCACGGCAACGCGGTCGCGCTCACGCCCGACGGCGTCGGGCGCGTCCTGCAGATGCGCTTCGACGGCACCGCCACCCCGGCGGGCGGCGACCCGATCACCCTGACCCAGTTCAACCAGCTCATCCAGGCCAATGGCGTCGGCGTGTTCACCCCGTTGTGGGGTTCCTACGATCGCGGCCGCGCGGTCGCGGGCGCCGCCGCGGTCACCGAGGTCGTGCTCCGCGACGGCGCCGTCGCCGAGGTACGCTCCGCCGCCGGTAGCGGTCCGATCCCGGCGGGTACGACGATCCTCCTCGGCCGCGAAGCCGGATCGGCGGCCCTGGCCCGGCTGAAGCCCGGCGACCGCGTCGAGGTGGCGTACCAGCCGAAGGCGTCCGACGGCGGCGCCGTCAAGACCGCGATCGGCGGCGGTGACATCGTCGTCAAGGATGGCGTCGCGCAGGTCTTCTCCGACAACGCCGCCCACCCGCGCACCGCCGTCGGTTTCTCCACCGACGGCCGCAAGATGTACATGCTGACCGTCGACGGCCGCCAGACCGACAGCCGGGGCATCACCCTCACCGAGCTCGGGGCCATGATGGCCGAGCTGGGCGCGCACAACGCGATCAACCTCGACGGCGGCGGCTCCTCCACGATGCTCGCCCGCGAGCCCGGCTCCGCCGACGCCCGGGTGGAGAACAGCCCCTCCGACGGCGAGGAGCGGCACGTCCCCAATGGCCTGGCCCTCTACGCCCCCGCGGGCAGCGGCAAGCTCAAGGGCTTCTGGGTGGAGACGGCCGCGGATCCGGTGAAGGCGCCGGGCACCGGCCCGACCACGGGCGGGCGCACCGACCGCGTCTTCCCCGGGCTCACCCGCAGACTCACCGCCGACGGCTACGACGAGACGTACGGCCCGGTGGAGGGCGCGCCCTCGTGGCGGGCCACGCCGGCCGTGCACGGGCAGGTCGGCCGCGACGGTGTCTTCCACGCCCTCGTGCCCGGCCAGACGACCGTCACCGCCTCGCGCGGCGGCGCCAAGGGCGAGATCGAGCTCACCGTCCTGCAGCCCCTCGTACGGCTCGGCGCCACGGCCGACCGGGTCGGCCTCGCCGGCGCGGACGACTCGGGCGTCTTCGGCGTGGTGGGCTACGACCGCAACGGCAACTCCGCCCCCATCGAGCCCGGCGACGTGCGCCTCGACTATGACACGACCCTGTTCGACGTCGCCCCCGCCGAGCACGGCCTGTTCGCGGTGACGTCGAAGAAGGCGACCGGCTCGGGCACGATCACCGTCTCCGTCGGCAAGGTGACCACCGCGGTGCCGGTGACGGTCGGCTTCCAGGACGTCTCGGTCGCCGACTTCGAGAACGCCGCGTCCTGGACGTTCGCCGCGGCGCGTGCCACCGGATCGTTGTCGCCGACGCCGGGGCAGAGCGGCGGCGGGCTGCGGCTCGCGTACGACTTCACCCAGTCGACGGCCACGCGGGCGGCCTACGCCAGCCCGCCCCAGCAGATCACGGTGGAGGGGCAGCCGCAGGCGTTCGGGATGTGGATCCGCTCGTCCGGGAACGGGGAGTGGCCGAGCTTGGAGTTCTACGACGCCCAGGGACAGTCGCAGATCCTGCGCGGCCCCTACCTCACCTGGACCGGCTGGAAGTACGTCGAGTTCGCCGTCCCGCCCGGGGTGAACTACCCGCTGAAGCTCCGGCGCTTCTACGTCGCGGAGACCAGGGCCGACCAGCTGTACAACGGTGAGATCGCCATTGACGGGCTGGTCGCCAAGGTGCCGCCGCCGGTCAGCGCCCCGCCCGCCGCCAAGGTGGCCGACCCGGTCGTCCGTACCGGCGCCGCGGTGGCCGACATGCCGTGGCGGTTCGCGGTCATGTCCGACGGGCAGTTCGTGGCGCGCGACCCCGGCAGCGACATCGTCGCCAACGTCCGCCGCACCCTGCGGGAGATCAAGGCGGCCAAGCCCGACTTCCTGATCATCGACGGCGACCTCGTCGACGAGGCGTCCCCCGAGGACTTCGCGCTGGCCAAGCGCATCCTGGACGAGGAACTCGGCGGCGAGCTGCCGTTCCACTACGTGCCCGGCAACCATGAGGTGATGGGCGGAAAGATCGACAACTTCAAGGCGGTCTTCGGCGACACCTACGGCACGTTCGACCACAAGGGCACCCGCTTCATCACCCTCGACACCTCGCGGCTGAACCTGCTCGGCGGAGGGTTCGAGCAGGTGGCCATGCTCAGGAAGCAGCTCGACGCGGCCGCGAAGGACCCCGCGATCGGTTCGGTGGCCGTGCTGTTCCACGTGCCCCCGCGCGACCCCACGCCCGGCAAGGGCAGCCAGCTCGGTGACCGCAAGGAGGCCGCGTTGGTCGAGGGCTGGCTGGCCGACTTCCAGCGCACCACCGGCAAGGGAGCGGCCTACATCGGCGGTCACGTCGGGACGTTCCACGCCTCGCACGTCGACGCCGTGCCGTACTTCATCAACGGCAACTCCGGGAAGAACCCGGCCACGGCGGCCGACGACGGAGGGTTCACCGGCTGGTCGCTGTGGGGTGTCGACCCGGTGACGGCGAAGGAGGCCGAGCACGTCCGGCGCAACTGGTTCGTGGACGCGCCGACCTGGATCGGCACGCAGGTCCGACCGCACGTGGACGAGCTGACCCTCACCGCGCCCGCTTCCGTGCAGGTCGGCGAGTCCGGCCGGGTGTCGGCGACCCTGACGCAGGACGGCCGTACGGTGCCCGTCGCCTACCCCGCCTCGGCCGACTGGTCCGGCTCCCCGAACCTGCACGTCGGCGATCGCGCTGGCGCCAAGCCGTGGCACGTCGCGGTGCTGGACCCGGAGACCGGGACCATCACGGCGCTGCGCCCGGGGCAGGTCGTGGTCGCCGTCACCGTCAACGGCGTCACCCGCCAGGCCACGGTCGCGCTGGCCGCCCGCGCGGCCGCCTGACCCGCCGGGCCCTCTCGCGGTACGGCGCCGCCGCGCCGCGAGAGGGCCCGGCGCCTACGCGGTCGACCGCCGCCCGCTGGCCGTCCCGGCCTACCGGCGACTGTGGGTCGCGTCGGCGGTCTGCGCGGTGGGCGGTTCGTTCAGTGTGGTCGCCGTGCCGACGCAGCTGTACACGGTGACCGGCTCCTCGGCCGTCGTGGGCGCGGCGGCGGTGTCGTTCGCCGCGCTGGTCGTGGCGGCGTTGTGGATCGGCGCGCTCGCCGACGTCATGGACCGGCGAAGAGTGTTACTGGCGGCCAACTGCGGGCTCGCGTTCACGTACGCGGCCTTGTGGGCCCAAGCCCTGCTCGGCGGGCGCTCCGTCCCGGTCGTGATGGTACTGGCCGCCTGCCAGGGCCTGTCCTTCGCGGCGATCATGACCACGATGGGCGCCGTGGTGCCCCGCCTCGTCCCTGTCGAGCTGCTACCGGCGGCGAACAGCCTCTGGCGGTGCTCGCGGTGGACCTCGCGGCGATGGTCTTCGGCATGCCGATAGCCCTGTTTCCGGAACTCGCCCAGCACACCTACGGCGGACCCGCCGGAGGGGGCCTGGAGTTGGGACTGCTCTACGCCGCCTATCCGGCCGGGGTCGTCACAGCCGGGCTGTTGTCGGGCACGTTCACTCGCGCCCGACGCCACGGTGCGCTCATGGTGGGGGCGGCCGCCGCCTGGGGCATCACCGTCGTGTTCCTCGGACTGGCCGCACAGCTGTGGGTCTCACTGGCGGCGCTCGTCCTCGGCGGCGCGGTCAACTTCGTGCTGAGCACCTTCCGCAACGCCATCACACAGGCACACACTCACGACGCCATGCGCGGCCGGGTCCAGGGGGCGCTCACCGTCGTCCTCTTCGGAGGCCCGCACATCGCGAACCTGCTGCACGGGGCCGCCACATCACTCCTCGATCCCCGCGTGGTGATCTGCGCCGGTGGGCTGCTCACGACAGTGACCGTGGCGGCGATCACATGGGCGGCGCCGGAGCTGCGGACCTACACCGCTCGGTCCACGACCTCCGACCCGCCGAGACCCGCTGTCCCGGCACGGCCGCGCGAACGACCCCTGAAGAGGCCCGCATCGTCAGCTGCTGTCGCCATTGGTCCCCACAGGTCAGGGACCTGCGACCCTGACGCGGGGTGGCCCGCCTGGTGATGTCATGGAGGGAGTAGGCGCGCACGCGAAGGGAGTCAGAGATGGGTGCCATCGCACGCAGGGAGAGCGGCTGGCCCTTCCCGGACCTGCTGGAGTTGCTGGAGTCGCCGATGATGGGACTGCGCTCGTCGGCCGAGCTCATCCGCATCGAGGACTACGTGGACCGGGACCGGGACCGGTACGTCGTACGGGCCGAACTGCCCGGCATCGACCCGGACAAGGACGTCGACATCACCCTCACCAACGGGGTGCTGGAGATCCGCGCGGAGAAGACCCAGGAGACGCGGGAGCGGCACCGCTCCGAGTTCCATTACGGGGCGCTCTACCGGTCCCTCACGCTCCCACCCGGCGTCAGGGAGGACGACGTCCAGGCCATGTACAAGGACGGTGTACTCGAAGTGAGCGTGGGCCTGGAGACGGAGCGGAAGGCCGAGGGACGGAAGATCCCGATCCAGCGCCAGGCGGAGGAGGAGCGGTCTGAGACTGAGACCGGGCAGTGACCCGGCGCGGGGCTCCGGCGCGGTGACCGGCCGGGGGAGACCCGGCGCGGTGCGCTGCGCAGTGCGCCAGGCCGAGGAACCCGGGCATCGGCGAAGGATCCCGGGTATCGAACGGCTAAGGGCGGGAGGATCTCCCGCCCTTCCGCGTCGGCGGCCACCGTTCTCCCGCCGCTCGGCGCGCTGTCAGGCGCCGCCCCGATCGACTCCGCCGAACCGTGTCGTGCCCGTCAAATCCCGGGTTCGCCCAGGTTCCGCCCAGGGGCCAGGTGGACAGCCCGTGTCACTTGCGGCCCCACCGCGAGGTGTCGTCCTCTTCCCACTCCAGCTTGTCGACGATGTCGACCACGCCGTGGACCCGCAGTGCCATCGCGACCACGATCGCGGCGTCGCTGCGCCGGGTCATCCACCCGGTCAGCGTCACGACTCCCTGCCACACGTCGACGTCGATCTGCGAGTTCTCCGCCCACAGCGAGTGCTCGACGACGTCCTCGCGTACCTCCGTGGCGAGGTCGGCGTCGGAGCGCACGAACACCCTGAGCATGTCCTGACGGCTGACGACGCCGACCAGGACGCCGTCCGCGTCCACCACCGGCAGCCTCTTCACCCCGTGCTGGTCCATCAGCCTGATCGCGGAGACCACGGAGGCTCCCGGTGGGATCGTCACCGCGGGAGACGTCATCAGTTCGGCGGCGGTGTCACCGTGTGCGGTGTCCCTGACACTGTGGTTCTTCTCCGTCAGGCGGTGCCGCAGCCGGGAGCGCAGGGGAGGCTGGTACCCCTCGCGGTAGTACTGCTCCTTGAACTGCTCCTTGCGCAGCAGGTCGGCCTCGGAGATGACCCCGATCACGTGTCCCTCGCCGTCGACGACGGGTACGGCGCTGACGCTGTGGGCGATGAGCACTTCAGCGACGTCTTTGAAGGGAGTGTTTCCGTTGACCGACGCCACATGCGTGGTCATGACGTCCTTCACTTTGACGCGCATCACGTGCCTCCAAACACGGTCAGAGAATGCCTGCCCTCATCCAAGTGGCGCCGGACGGTGCCGGGCAGAGGCCTTAGGTCCCGAAACGGAGGGCCGTTCGGACATAGGGAGCGGCTCAAGGCACGGCGCTGCCACCTGTTCCGCCTAGAACAGAAGCACGGCCGCTCCCTCGACACGGTCGGCGGCGAGATCGGCCAGGGCCTGGTCGGCCGCGTCGAACGGATAGGGCGTGGTCGCGACCCTGGGACGGTGGAGCGCGGCGAGATCGAGGAAGGCGCGCCCGTCCGCGCGGGTGTTGGCCGTGACGCTGCGCAGGGTGCGCTCCTGGAACAGGTGCCGTTCGTAGTTCAGTACCGGGATGTCGGTCAGGTGGATCCCGGCGACGGCGAGCGTCCCGCCGCGGTCGAGAGCCGCGAGGGCGACAGGGACGAGTTCGCCCACGGGCGCGAACAGGATGGCCGCGTCCAGAGGCTCGGGCGGTGTGTCCCAGGCGCCGCCGGCCGAGCGCGCGCCCAGCGCCATGGCCAGCTCCCGAGCCTGCTCCGATCGCGTCATCACGTGTACGGCGGCACCCTGGGCGACGGCGATCTGCGCCGTCAGGTGGGCGGACGCGCCGAAGCCGTAGATCCCGAGGCGGCCCCCGGGCGGCAGGTCGGCGCGGAGCAGGGCGCGATAGCCGATGATCCCGGCGCACAGCAGCGGCGCGAACGTCTCGGCCGACCCCTCGTCCGGCAGGAGGTACGCGAAGTCCGCCGGGACGGTGACGTGCTCGGCGTAGCCGCCGTCGGCGTCCCACCCGGTGTAGGTGGACGCCGGGCACAGGTTCTCCGCCCCGCCCAGGCAGTAGCGGCAGTGCCCGCAGGTCGAGCGCAGCCAGGCCACGCCCACCCTGGCGCCGGCGGGCGGGCCGGCCGTACCGGGACCGAGCGCCGCCACCCTGCCCACCACCTCGTGGCCGGGCACCGTCCTCGGCCGCCGCGGCGCGAGATCGCCTTCGGCCAGGTGGAGGTCCGTACGGCAGACCGCGCAGGCCTCGACGCGTACGAGCAGCTCGCCCGTACCGGGCACGGGAATCGGGAGCCGGGCCCGTTCGAGGGGGTGGGTGGAGATCGGACCGGGACGGGCGACCACCCAGGCGTCCATCCCGTCAGCGCTTCCTGGCCCGGAGACGCGCGATGGTGCGTAGGGTCAGCAGCGCGACCACGACGATGACCTGCCCGCCCACGATCAGCTTGTTGACGTCGACCACCGGCTGCCAGCGCACGTCGCCGTCCTTGATGACGAACACGCCCGCCGGGGTCGCGCCGAGGCCGAACCCGCCGCCGACGCCCTCGCCGGGGTTGTCGCCCTCCTGCCTGCCGCTGCCTCCGCCTCCGCCGCCGGCGACCCGGGCGACCGGGATGACCGTGACCCCGTCTCGGACGATCGGCTCGCCGAACACCCGATTGACGGTCGGCTTGTCCTGGGCTTGTTCGAGCATCTCGATGATGTCCATCATGATCCCCTTTCGCGGCGAATGTCGCCCTATCCATTCCCGCGTACGGCGGAGGTGAAGACCCGGAGCCGTACCCGCCGTATTCGCCGGGTAGACAGGGATAGGTGAGGTTCGCGATGAAGGAGAGAAAATGATCATTGTCGGAGTGGACGGGTCGGCCGCCGGGCTGGAGGCCGCCTCGTGGGCGGCCCGGGAGGCCGCACTGCGCGGCACCTCGCTGCGGGTCGTCCACGCGATGCCGAAATGGGCGTCCGAGATGCCCGGCCACGGTCCGTACACGGACGTCGCGAGATGGATGCGGGAAGGGGCCGAATCCGTCCTTGAGGAGGCCCTGACCCGGATCGGCGAGCAGGAGGGGGACGTGGCCGTCGACTCCGCACTGCTGCCCGGTGACGCCCGGATCGCGTTGATCAAGGCGGCGGAGGAGGCGGAGCTGCTCGTGGTCGGCAACCACGGGCTCGGCGGCTTCCGCGGCCTGCTCGTGGGCTCCGTGGCGCTCGGCGTGGCCGGCCGGGCCTCCTGCGAGGTCGTCGTGGTGCGCACGCTTCCGGTGAACGTCCGCCGCAGGATCGTCGTCGGTGTCGACGGATCGCCCGCGAACGCGGCCGCCGTCGACTTCGCCTTCTCCGAGGCGGCCCTCCACGACACGGAGCTGCACGCCGTACACGCCTGGAGGGGGCTCGTCGCCGGCGGCGGGTTCGAGGCGGCCGCGTCGGTCCAGGAGGAGGACGGGCTGCGCGGCATGCTCACGGAGTCGCTGGCCGAGGCGGCGCGGCGGCACCCGGACGTGAAAGTCACCGAGCACGTCGTCAACGGGCATCCGGTCGAGGTTCTGAAGGAGGCGTCGGCCGGGGCGGGACTGCTCGTGGTCGGGGCCCGGGGGCGGAGCGGGCTGGCCGGGCTGGTGCTCGGATCGGTCAGCAACGCGCTCCTGCAGCACGCCGACTGCCCGGTGGCCGTGGTCCCGCCGCGCTGACCGGCACGGGCCGACCGGCACGCGGTGACCGGCACAGGCTGACCGGCACGCGGTGACCGGCACGGGCTGATGCGCACCGGCCGGGCACGGTAGCCCCTCCGGGGGACCCCGCGCCTCTCAGGGACCCGGTGGCGCGGGGTCCCGTCCCGACCGGATCAGCAAGGTGATCGGCAAGATGGCCGGCGGGATGAGGATCAGCGGGCCCGTGACGCGGCGGCGAACTGCGCCACGTCCTCGGCGCCGTCCTCGATCAGTTTGGCGGCCAGGTCGGACAGGGCGCGCCCCGCCGCGAGCTCGTCCCCGATCTGGGGGACCGGCCGATCATGAGGGTTGCGCCGGGCGTGGGCGACGCTCTCGTGCCGAGTGCCGTCACCCGCGTGGAGCACGGCCCTCGCCGTGGTCACCTGATCTTCGTCGTCCTCGCTGATGAAGATCTCGACGTTCCATTCCTTGGCTTCCATCGCGAACACCTCCCACTCCAGCGTCCCCTCCGTCCGGATCGGACGGAAGGGACTTTTGGCCTGGTATGTCGCTATAAATCCGCGTTAATCCGTTTTCTTGGGACCAGGGGTCAGAAGCCGCGGATACGGCGCCCGGTGATGTTGTGCGGAACGATGCTGATGTACGTCTCGCGTTCACCGCCGGCCCAGGGCTCGACCTCGGTGCTCGCCGCCTCCGCCACCTCGCTCGCCGAAACGTGGTGGGCGGGCCCCTGTACGAGCACGCTCCACCCTTCCCGGTTGACGTCGTCGATGTGGTCGACCTCGAAGCCGATCGTGAGCTCGACGCCCACCATGCCGGTGCGCACGGCCTTCTCCATCGGGCCGCCGTACTGAGTGCGGAAGACGATGGCCCCGTTGTGGACCTTGAAGTTCACCGGGAAGACCGTCGGCCCGGACGGCCCGCTGAAGGCGACCCTGCCGACGCCGCCGGGAGCGATGAGCCGCATGCACTCCTCGGGATCGAGCGCGTGCAGGACCGGGTGCGCGGCGGCGGATCCCTGGCCGGGCGGCTGGTCCATCCCGGCGCCGAGCAGGTCGTCCGGTGTGGTCTCCAGCGCCGCCGCCAGCCGCAGCAGCGCCTCCTCGGTGATCGAGGCGGCGGACTCCTCGACGTACTCCACGAATCCGGGGGCCATTCCCGCTCGCTCTGCCAGATCCTCGCGGCTGAGCCCCAGACGCTTGCGGTGATAGGCGATGCGGCGGCCCAGATCACCGGGCGAGACTGTACGGCGGGACATCGGCTCCCCTTCCTTCATACCGGGTGTGTCAGAACACCCTCATGAGCGACGGTACGCCGTTCCGGTCGCGGTCGTCGCGATACCCCACCCAAGACCGCTTATACCGCCACAGTCAGGGCATCAGGGACCTAAGCCCCTGCGGGCGGAGGACATAAGACGCTGCCGGGCGGCTCCGCCCCGGCGGACGCTGGTCGGGGAAGCGAGTGAGGCGGCAGCGAGGGAGGAAGCCATGTCCGTCACCGTCAGAGACGTCATGGGCCGGGTGGCGATCGCGGTCCAGGAGGACGCGGGATTCGCCGACATCGCCGCCGCGATGGAGCGGTACGGGGTGGGCGCGGTGGCCGTCGTCGACGCAGAACGCCGGCCCGTCGGAGTGGTCTCGGAGGACGACCTGCTGCTCCGGGAGACCGACGAGCCCGGAGGGATCGGCGGGATCCTCGACGTCGGCCGCCGCCGCGAGCACCGGAGGGCGCTCGGCGTCACCGCCGCCGAGATCATGAGCACGCCGCCCGTGACGGTGACCCCCGGGACGCCCGTACGGGTCGCCGCGCGCCTGATGCACGAGAAGCGGATCAAGCAACTGCCGGTGATCGACCCGGTCAGCGGGCGCATCGCCGGGACCGTGCACCAGTCCGACCTGCTCCGCATCTTCAACCGTCCCGTCGAGGACGTACGCGCGGACATCATGGACGTGATCAGGCGGCAGGCCGATCCGGAGTGCCTGGAGATCGTCATCGAGTCCGGCATGGTGACGCTCAGGGGACGGGTGCGGCGGCGCTCCCAGGTCTGCCATCTCGTCGAGGGCGTACGCGCGGTCGAGGGCGTGATCGACGTCACGACCGAGATCACGTTCGCCAGGAACGACCTGGCCGTCCCGCCGCTGCTCTGACGCCGCTGCTCTGACCGTGCCCGGCCGCCGTACCGGCCACGCCCCCGGCGTCGCTCCCGCTGTCGCCCCCCCGCTGTCATTCCGGCCGCACGCCGGGCGGCTCACTCGCCGCGATCGACCTTCAGGCGCGCGGCGAGGGCCGCCGCCTGTGTGCGCCGCTGCATGTTGAGCTTGCTCAGCAGGTTGGACACGTAGTTCTTGACGGTCTTCTCGGCGAGGTAGAGACGCTCACCGATCTGCCGGTTGGTCAGTCCCTCGCCGATCAGCTCCAGGATGTGCCGCTCCTGCTCCGACAGCGCCGCGAGCGGATCCCTTTTGCCGGCCTGATCGCGCAGGCGCTGGAGCATGGTCGCCGTCGTCTGCGGGTCGAGCAGCGACTGGCCCGACGCCACCGTCCGGACGGCCCCCACGAGATCGGACCCGTGGATCTGCTTGAGCACGTACCCCGCGGCCCCCGCCATCACGGCGTCGAACAGCGCCTCGTCGTCGGCGAAGGACGTCAACATCAGGCAGGCCAGCTCGGGCATCCGCGAACGCACCTCCCGGCAGACGTCCACGCCGTTGCCGTCGGGCAGCCGTACGTCGAGGACCGCGACGTCCGGTTTGAGCGCCGGGATGCGCGCGATCGCGGACTCGGCCGTCCCGGCCTCGCCGACGACCTCGATGTCGTCCTCGGCCTCGAGCAAAGCCGCCACGCCGCGCCGTACGACCTCGTGGTCGTCCAGGAGGAATACACGAATCATGTCATGCACGCTAGCGTCCGTTTCGCCTGGATGGGTAGAGAGCGGGGACGCGGGCGGACCGACCGGCCACGATGCGGGGCGGAGGTCCCGAATCCATGGGACGTTGGGCCACTGCCCGGTCGTTCGGCCGGATGATGGAATGAGATCAGCAGGCCCCCGAGAAGGAGACGCGCCATGACCGGACCCATCGTTGTCGGCGTCGACGGTTCCCCGCAATCGACCGCGGCGGTGGACTGGGCGGCGGACGACGCCGCCCGCAGGGGCGTCCCGTTGAAGATCGTGCACGTTCGCGAGCCGTGGGCGAACGAGTATCCCTTCCACCGGGTCGAGGGGTTCGACCAGTCGCTGTCCGACTTCTGCGAGGGCGTCATCAGCGGCGCCGTGCAGCGGGCCAAGGAACGCGTCCCCGGCCTCGCGGTCACCGCGGAACTGGCCACGGGCACGGTCGTGGAAAAGCTGAAGGCCGAGTCCCGGCAGGCCCGCGCGCTGGTCGTCGGCAGCAGGGGCATGGGCGGGTTCGCCGGCCTGGTGCTCGGATCGATCAGCATGGGCATCGCCGGTCGCGCCGCCTGCCCGGTCGTGATCGTACGGGGGCCGCGGAAGGACGAGCGGCGGGAGATCGTCGTCGGGTTCGACGGGTCGGAGCACTCCGAGGCCGCCATGCGGTACGCCTTCGAAGAGGCGCAACTGCGGGGCGCCGGGGTGCGCGTGGTCTACGCGTGGCAGATGCCGGCGTTCACGCCGTTCGCGGTCGGCTACACCCGTGTGCTCGACGAGGTCTTCGAGCAGAGCGCGGAGATGGCGCGACGCCAGCTCGCGCCCTGGCGGGAGAAGTACCCGGACGTGCCGGTGACCCAGTCGGCCGTCTGCGGGCATCCCATCGCCGTCCTGTCGGACTTCTCCCGCGAGGCCGACCTGCTCGTGGTCGGGTCGCGCGGGCTCGGCGGGTTCGGCTCGGCCGTGCTGGGATCGGTCGGCCACGGGGTCCTGCACCGGGCTCATTGCGCCGTCGCCGTCGTGGGCCGGGGAGAGGAGGAGCGATGAGCGTGGAAACCCTGACCGCGGAGCAGATCATGACCCGCGTGCTGGTCACGGTCACCGTGGAGGAGTCCCCACTGATGGCGTGGGAGCTGATGCGCCGCGCCGGCGTCCACCACCTGCCCGTGGTCGACGACGACTGCCACGTTCTCGGCATCCTCACCAGTGAGGACGTCGCCGCCACCTGGTGCGGTGGCGGCCCGGACGAGCACTCGCGCCGCCAGGTGGGCAGCTTGCTCGGCCGGCGCCGGTTGCCCAAGGTCGGCCCGGGACACCCGCTGTCGCGGATCACGGGCGTGATGCTCGACGTCGGATGCGACGCCGTACCCGTCGTCTCGGCGGAGGGCACGCTGCTGGGGCTGGTCACCGTCAGCGACGTCCTGAGCGCCGTGGCCGGCCGGACCGTGCGGGAGGAGAAGGGCCGGGGCGAGGTGCGGACCGGGCTGTTCCATCTCAATCCCGTGCTGCCGCCTGACTGACCGCGGCGCCGCCCGTGCCACGCGTGTGCCTCGCGTGTGCCTCTGACCGCGCCGCCGGCCGTACGGGGGACCATCGGCTGATCCACGACCGACCTTCGACCCTGAAACGCCCCGCGTGGTCGGGCGGAGACTGGCGCCGGAGGTGATCTTCATGGCACGGGTTCTGGTCGCGTACGGCTCCAAGAGGGGGTCCACGGCCGAGATCGCCGAGTGGATCGGTCAGACGTTGCGCGAGGAGGGCCATCAGGTCGACGTCCTCGCGGCGGGCGCCGCGAGGGACGCGCGGGGCTACGACGCGGTGATCCTGGGCGGCGGGCTGTACGCGAGACGATGGCACAGGGACGTCCAGCGGTTCGCCCGCCGCCACGCGACCACCCTGCGGGCCGTGTCGGTCTGGCTGTTCAGCAGCGGGCCGCTGGACCATTCCGCGGTGGAGCGGGACATCCCCCCGACGCCGAACGTCGCCCGCTGGTCGGCCAGGCTGGAGGCCCTCGGCCACGCCACGTTCGGAGGGCGGCTCGCCGAGGACGCCGCGGGTTTCCCCGCGTCGTCGATGGCCAGGACCATGGCGGGTGACTTCCGCGACCGGGCCCACATCGAGGCCTGGGCGAAGGCGGTGGCCGCCGAGCTGGGGTGACGAAGCGGCCGCCCGCCGGGTAGGAGCACCCACATGGGGCACCTGCCGGCGTACGCGCCGATGACGGCCCAGCTCGGGCAGTTGCCGCCGGAGGCGCAGGACGAGCTGTACGGCTACGAGATGAAGTGGGACGGCGTGCGCGCGCTCGGCTACGTCGAGGACGGGCGGCTGCGCCTGGTCTCGCGCAATGGGCTGGACGTCACCGTCGCCTATCCCGAGATCGGCCCGCTCGCGCACGCGGTCGGGGACGCGGTCGTGCTCGACGGGGAGATCGTGGCGTTCGGTGCGCGCGGCCTGCCCAGCTTCGGGGCGCTCCAGCCGCGCATGCACCAGCGCGACCCGGCCAGGATCAGGCTGCTGGCCCGGGCCGTCCCCGTCACATACCTGATCTTCGACATCCTCCATCTCGGGGACGCCACCACGATCCGCCTGCCGTACGCCGAGCGGCGCGACCTGCTGGAGCGCACCGTCGTGGCGGGGGAGCGCTGGGATGTGCCGCCCCACTCAGCCGGAGGAGGCGCGACGGTGTTCGAGACCAGCCGCGAGCTGCTCCTGGAGGGCGTAGTCGCCAAGCGGCTCTCCTCGCCGTACCGGCCGGGACGGCGCAGCAGAGACTGGCTGAAGATCAAGCACTTCCGCACCCAGGATGTCGTCATCGGCGGCTGGAAACCGGGCGAGGGGAGGCGCGCCGAGGGCATCGGCTCGCTGCTGCTCGGCGTGCACGACGAAGCCGGTCGGCTGGTCTTCGCCGGGCACGTCGGCACCGGCTTCACCGAGGCGATGCTCGCCGGCCTGGCCGAACGGCTGGCGCCGCTCGCCCGCGCGAAGAGCCCGTTCGACGACGAGGTGCCGCGCGAGCACGCCCGGCACGCGCGCTGGGTGGAGCCCGTCCTGGTCGGCGAGGTGCGGTACGCCGAGTGGACCGGGGACGGCCGGCTGCGCCACCCGAGCTGGCGGGGTCTGCGCCCGGACCGGCGGGCCGACGACGTCGTCAGGGAACCCGGCTGACCGGCCGCGCGGAGGCGATCCCCTCGGCACCTGCACGCGCGCGAAGTTACGGCGGAGACATAACCTAGATTCTGTCGAGTCCGGTTCCGCGCGCGGCGATCCGCGAGCCGAGGCGTTTGATGGCGGCGATGACAACCCAGACCTCGAAGCGATCACACAACAGGCTGCCCACCGAGGTGACCAGTTTCGTCGGCCGGCGGCACGAGGTGGCCGAGGCCAAGCGGCTGCTGTCCCAGTCGCGCGTCGTGACGTTCACCGGGCCGGGCGGGGTCGGCAAGACACGGCTCGCGCTGCGGATCGCCGCCGACGTGCGCCGGGCCTTCCCCGACGGCGTGTGGCTGGTCGAGCTGGCCGCGCTGGACGACCCCGCCATGCTGTGCCAGACGGTGGCCGAGGCGCTGGAGATCCGCAACCAGTCGGCGCGGCCGTGCACAGAGGTGCTCGTCGACCACCTCGCGGACAAGCGGGCGCTGCTGGTTCTGGACAACTGCGAGCACCTCCTGCACGACTGCGCCGTCCTGGTGGAGACGCTCGCGCGCGCGACGACGGACCTGCGGATCCTCGCCACGAGCCGGCAGCCCCTGGGCGCCGCCGGCGAGCAGACGCTGGCCGTGCCGGCGATGACGCTTCCCGACATGGACGGCGTGCCCCTGCCGCTGGAGACGATGACGCACTACGACGCGGTGCGCCTCTTCACCGAGCGGGCCTCCGCCGTACTGCCCGGCTTCGCGGTCACCGAGGCCAACCACGAGACGGTGGAGCGGATCTGCCGCAGGCTCGACGGGATACCGCTCGCGATCGAGCTGGCCGCGGTGCGGCTGCGGGCGCTGTCCCTGGACCAGTTACTCGACCGGCTGGACGACCGGTTCCGGTTGCTCACCGCCGGATCGCGGGCGGTGCTGCCCCGGCACAGGACGCTGCGCGCGCTGATCGACTGGAGCTACGGCCTCTGCACGGAGCAGGAGCGCCTCCTTTGGGCCCGCGTCTCGGTCTTCGCCGGCAGCCTCGACCTGGAGGCGGCCGAGGAGGTCTGCTCCGGCGACGGGATCGCCAGGGAGGATGTGGTCGACCTGGTGATCGGGCTGGTCGACAAGTCCATCCTGATCCCGGACGAGCAGGGCCAGGCGATGCGGTACCGGCTCCTCGACACGATCCGGCACTACGGCAGGGAGAGGCTGGAGGAGTCCGGCCAGGACGCCGTGATGCGTCGGCGGCACCGGGACTACTACCAAGGCCTGGCGGCGGAGGCCGACCGCCTGTTGTTCGGCCCGGACCAGGTGGCGTGGTTCACCCGGCTCAAGCGCGAGCACGCCAACCTGCGGACCTCGCTCGAGTACTGCTTCGCGCAGGGGGAGACCCTCGCGGGACTGGAAATGGCGACCGACCTCCTCTACCACTGGATCACCAGCTACTACCTGCACGAGGGCCGCGGCTGGCTGGACAGGGGCCTGGCGGCGGAGAGCGAGCAGGGCGAGGCGCGGGCCAGGGCCCTGTGGGCGGACTCCTGGCTGGCCATCATCCAGGGGGAGATCGCCCCGGCCGAGGCGATGTTGGCGGAGAGCCGCGCCCTCGGGGAGCGGCTGGGCCTTGCGCGGGTCCTCGCGTGGGTCGCGCTGTTCTCCGGCGTGGTCGCGCTGTACCAGGGAGAGGTCGACAAGGGGATCGAGCTCTACAAGGAGGCCGTACGCCGTTACCGAGGCATCGACGACCCCATGGGCGAGGCGTTCACCTATCTCCGGCTCTGCCTGGCGTACTCCCTGATCGGCGAATCGGCCGCCGCCGTCGAGGCGGGGGAGCGGTGCGTCGAGGTCTGCGACGCCGACGGGGAGGGGTGGCATCGGTCGTACGCCCTGATGGCGCTGGGGATCGAAGCCTGGCGCCAGGACGACGTCGTCCGCGCGGCCGAGCTGGAGAAGGAGAGCCTCCGGTTCAACCGGTCCCTGGACGACCTGCTCGGCGTCGGGTTGAACCTGGAGGTGCTTTCCTGGATCGCCGCCGTCCAGCGACAGTACGAACGGGCCGGCCGGTTGCGGGGTGCCCTGCAGATCATCTGGGAGTCGCTGGGGAGCGTCCTGTCGAGCTACGCGTACCTGATGCGCTATCGCGACGAATGCGAGGTCCGGATCCGCAAGGGGCTCGGAGAGCCCTCCTTCCGCGCCGCGCTCAAACGGGGCGCCAGGATGCCCTGCGACGAGGTGGTCGCCTACGCCCTGGAGGAGTCGGCCCCCGAGGAGGAACGCGCGGAACGGCCGGCCGAGGCGTCACCGCTGACTCCCAGGGAGACGGAGATCGCCCAGCTCGTCGCCCAGGGCATGAGCAACAAGGAGATCGCCGCCACGCTCGTGATCGCGCAGCGCACCGCCGAGGGGCACATCGAGCACATCCTGAGCAAGCTCGGGTTCAGCTCGCGCGCCCAGATCGCCGTCTGGGCCCGCGAGTGGCACCGCGCCGCGGAGGAGCGGGACGCCGCCGGATCCTGAGCGACCCGGTCACTCCCGTCCCTTGCCGCAGGAGTGATGGAGGGCTCTCGTGGCCGGGAACTCCACCCAGACGGCCTTGCCGGTGGCGGTGCGGACACGGCCCCAGCAGCAGGAGAGCCGCTCGATCAGGTGCGACTCCCGTCCCAGCTCCCGCTCCGGCTCCCGTCCGTGGCCGTCCTCGGCGTCCGTACCGGCGGTGCCGGGGTGGCGAGTCGTCGGTGGGAGCACCGTGTCCCCGTCCTCGACCTCGCAGCGGAGCGTGCCGTCCACGAGATAGAGGCTGAGGCGGATCGGTCCGCCCGCGTGCCGCAGCGCGTCGGTGACCAGCTCGCACACCACCTGCTCCGCGACGGCTTCCTGACCGCGCAGCTTCCAGTCGGCGAGCTGGGCGCGGGTCAGCCGTCGCGCCTGGCGCACGCAGGACGGGTGCCGCGTGAGGATCCAGGTGACGTCGTCCTGGTCGCTCTCCTGGATGGGGGGAGGGGTGCCACTCCTCTGGAAGTGGCCGTAGGCGCTCGTCAGCCAGATTCGCGCCCGCCGCCCCCAGGATGGCGCGAGATCGTGATCAAGGTTGTGGTCGAGACCGTCCGCGGGCGTGGACGGTGACGCCTGCTCGCCCATGTTTCCTCTACCCCCCGGGTCCTCACAGCCGCGTGGATCTCCCGGCGGCTCCCCTTGCCAGCGTCTCCCCCCGGGGGCCACAGAGGGACGGGGATAAATCCCCATATAAGTACCTATATCGCACTAATGGGCAGAGTGTCCCAGGTGGGGGAAGAACCACAGGAGACGCCGAGACGAGACGTCCGCACCCTTAGGAGGCTTTCAGGAAGCGCTGTTAGCTTGCGCTTGCATGAGCTGGAAACGCAAGGTCAACGCCGCTGTCGCCGGCATCACCGGATACCACCTCACCCCCGTGGGGAAATCGTCGGACCCGTCGAAGGAGCGGTCCGAGGGGAAGGGGACGACGGCGAAGGAGCAGGGGGCGGCAGCAGCCGCGCCGTACCACCCGGCGGGAGAGGACGACCGTCTGGTACGGGCGCCGGTCTTCGTGATCTCCCCGGTGAGATCGGGATCCACGCTGCTGCGGTCGATGCTCAACAGTCATTCCATGGTCCACGCGCCCCATGAGCTGCACGTCCGCCGGCTCACCGTGGGCTACGGGAACTCCCTCGTCGGCATGGCCATGGAGGCGCTCGGGCACAGCCGAGGCGACCTCGAACACCTGCTGTGGGACCGGGTGCTCCACCGCGAGCTGGTTCGGAGCGGCAAACGGATCATCGTCGAGAAGACCCCCGCCAACGCGTTCGCCGCCGAGCGGATCGCCGCGTGCTGGCCGGACGTCAGATTCGTCTTCCTGCTGCGCCACCCCCTGTCCATCGCCCGCTCCTGGCACGAGGCCGGAGGCGGCAAGCGGGACATGGACGAGGCGGCGCGGGACGCCCTGCGGTACATGAAGGCGGTCCAGCGGGCGCGGCGCGCCTTTCCCGGTCTCACCGTCCGCTACGAGGACCTGACCGCCGAGCCGGTGGCGACCACCCGCCTCATCTGCGACTTCCTGGAGATCCCATGGGAGGAGGGCATGCTCACCTGGCGGGGCGAGGCGGCGTACCAGAAGGGGCTGGGCGACTGGAAGGACAAGATCAAATCGGGCGCGGTGCAGAGCGGCCGCCCGCTGCCCGCCGCCGACGAGGTGCCCGCCGTCCTGCAGGAGCAGTGCCGTACGTGGGGATACCTCACGTGACCCCGCACGCCGAGGTGGAGCAGGTCTGGCCCAGGGACGGCCGGGTCAGGATCGTCGGCCGCGTCCACGGGATCGACCCGGAGCCGGGCGCCTGCCGCCTGATCCTGGTCCTCAGGGAGCACAAGGAGCAGGAGGTCCACGCCGAGGCGGAGCTCGACGGCCACGGGTTCGACGTGAGCGTCCCGATCGGCGACCTGGTGCCCGCCTACGGCCCGCTCACCGGCGTCTGGGACGCCTACCTGGCCGTGTGGCGGGCAGGCGGGGAGCGCCGGCTGCGCGTCGGCCGGCGGCTCGACGACATCCCCGACAAGAACAAGGTCATGGTCTTCCCCGCGCAGGCCGTGCCGGTCGACGACCGCCGCGTGCTCGTACGACCGCGCTACACGGTCAGGAACAACCTCTCCGTCGACTACGAATGGAGCGAGGGATGAGGATCCGGTACATGCTGCTGCACGCCTACGGCATGGGCGGCACCATCCGCACGGTCATCAACCAGGCCAACGCCATGGCCGCGCGCGGGCACGACGTGGAGCTGGCCAGCGTGGTCCGGCGCAGGGACGAGCCGCAGTTCCCCGTCGACCCCCGGGTGCGCCTGGTGCCCCTCACCGACCAGCGCGAGAAGCCCTCCGGCTACCGCGCCAGGCTCGCCGGCCGCCGGGGCAGGACGGTGCCGCAGGGGGAGTACAAGTCCGACTGGTTCACCAGGGGCGTCGAGCGCGGCGTCGCCGACTACCTGGCCGGGGTCTGGGACGGCGTCCTGGTCACCACCCGTCCCGGGCTCAACCTGCTCGCCGCGCGGTACGCGCCCGACAGCGCGATCCGGGTCGCCCAGGAGCACATGAACATGGCCAGCCACCGGCCCGACGTGCGCGCCGAGATCATCCGCACGTACCGGACGTTCGACGCCGTCGTCGTCCTCACCCACGGGGACCGGGCCGAGTACGAACGCGCCGTCCCTGGCGCCCGGGTGCTGCGCATCCCCAACGCCGTCCACGAGCACGACGCGGTACGGCCCGGCCCGCGCGGGAAGGTCGTGGTCGCCGCCGGGCGGCTGACCGAACAGAAGGG
The DNA here is from genome assembly GCF_040656155.1 of Microtetraspora glauca. Classification (NCBI taxonomy): domain Bacteria; kingdom Bacillati; phylum Actinomycetota; class Actinomycetes; order Streptosporangiales; family Streptosporangiaceae; genus Microtetraspora; species Microtetraspora glauca. Next base: position 75,189 of record NZ_JBFALK010000023.1, on the reverse strand, counting down.
CTTCGACCTGCTCATTCCCGCCTTCGCCCGGGTGGCGGCCGAGCACCCGGACTGGCAGCTGAGGATCTTCGGGACCGGCCCGGAGGAGCCGGCGCTGCGGGCGCTCATCGAGGAACTGCACCTGTACAATCACGTGTTCCTCATGGGGCGCACGGAACGGCTCGACGACGAGCTGGCCAAGGCGTCGGCGTTCGTGCTCAGCTCCCGGTTCGAGGGGCTGCCCATGGTCATGATCGAGGCCATGTCGCACGGCACGCCGATCGTGAGCTTCGACTGCCCGACCGGGCCCGCCGACGTGCTGACCGACGGCGTGGACGGCCTGCTCGTGCCACCGGGCGACGTCGGCGCCCTCGCGGAGGCGCTCGACCGGGTCATCGCCGATCGCGGGCTGCGCGAGGGACTCGGCGCCGCCGCGCTCGCCGGAGCCGCTCCCTACACGGGCGAGGCGGTCACGCCCCAGTGGGAGGCGTTGTTCGGGGAGCTCGCCCGGCGGCGCCGTGGCACGTCGGAATGAGCCGGAGCCGAGCGCGCGAAAACGGGCCGACGGCACCGGTAGCATCGGAAGGTAAAAGGTGCCGCGAGCGCGTCGCACTCGAGCGCGGGATTCGCGGGCCGACTCTTCAGCCGTTCGGATCGAGCAAGGAGCTACCGTGTCTGCCGCCCTCGAAATACGCATCACCCTCGCCGGAGCCGAGCGCGTGGTGGCGGCGGGCACGACGGCCGGGGAGGCGCTCGACGCCGACGGCAGGTCGGTCGTCGCCGCCAGGATCAACGGCGAGCTGCGGGACCTGGCCGCCGAGGTCGCCGAGGGCGACGTCGTCGAGCCGGTCGCCGTCGACAGCGCCGACGGCCGCGCCATCCTGCGCCACTCCACCGCCCACGTCATGGCCCAGGCCGTCCAGGAGATCTTCCCGGAGGCCAGGCTCGGCATCGGCCCGCCCGTGGAGAACGGCTTCTACTACGACTTCGACGTCAAGGAGCCCTTCACCCCCGAGGACCTCAAGCGCGTCGAGAAGCGCATGCGCGAGATCGTCAAGCAGGGCCAGACCTTCCGGCGGCGTCCCGTCAGCGACGAGGACGCCCGCGAGGAGCTCGCCGCCGAGCCGTACAAGCTGGAGCTGATCGGGCTCAAGGGCGGCGCGGCCGACGCCGCCGACGGCGCGAACGTCGAGGTCGGCGGCGGCCAGCTCACCATCTACGACAACCTCGACCCCAGGTCGGGCGAGCTGTGCTGGAAGGACCTGTGCCGCGGCCCGCACCTGCCGACCACCCGGGGCATCCCGGCGTTCAAGCTGATGCGCGCCGGCGGCGCCTACTGGCGCGGCAGTGAGAAGAACCCGCAGCTCCAGCGCATCTACGGCACCGCCTGGGAATCGCGCGAGAAGCAGGACGAGTACCTCCACATGCTGGAGGAGGCCGAGAAGCGCGACCACCGCAAGCTGGGCGCCGAGCTCGACCTGTTCAGCTTCCCGCCGGAGCTGGGCAGCGGCCTGCCGGTCTTCCATCCCAAAGGCGGGATCATCCGCAAGGAGATGGAAGACTACATGCGCAGACGGCAGGCGGAGGCAGGGTACGAGTTCGTCAACACCCCGCACATCACCAAGTCGTCGCTCTTCGAGACCTCGGGGCACCTTCCCTGGTACGCCGACGACATGTTCCCGCCCTTCGAGCTGGACGGCACCGAGTACCGCGTCAAGCCGATGAACTGCCCGATGCACAACCTGATCTTCCGGTCGCGGGGGCGTTCCTACCGTGAGCTGCCGCTGCGGCTGTGCGAGTTCGGCTCGGTCTACCGGTACGAGAAGTCGGGTGTGGTGCACGGGCTGACCCGGGTGCGCGGCATGACGCAGGACGACTCGCACATCTACACCACCAGGGAGCAGATGGCCGACGAGATCAAGTCGCTCCTGAGGTTCGTGCTCAGCGTGCTGCGTGATTTCGGGCTCTCGGACTTCTACCTGGAGCTGTCCACCCGTGACGACTCCGAGAAGTTCATCGGCGATCCCGCCGAATGGGAGGAGGCCACCCAGGCGCTGCACCAGGTCGCCACCGAGTCGGGGCTGGAGCTGGTGGACGACCCGGGTGGCGCGGCCTTCTACGGGCCGAAGATCTCCGTCCAGGCCAAGGACGCGATCGGCCGCACCTGGCAGCTGTCCACCATCCAGCTCGACTTGAACCAGCCCAAGCGGTTCGGGCTGGAGTACCAGGCGGCGGACGGCAGCAGGCAGACCCCGGTCATGATCCATCGGGCGCTGTTCGGCTCGATCGAGCGCTTCCTGGGCGTGCTGACCGAGCACTACGCGGGCGCCTTCCCTCCCTGGCTCGCGCCGGTCCAGGTCGTCGGCATCCCGATCGCCGACGCCCACGCCCCCTACCTGCAGGACGTCGCCAAGCGGCTGCGGGAGCGGGGGGTCCGGGTCGAGGTCGACACCGCCGACGACCGGATGCAGAAGAAGATCCGCAACGCGCAGAAGGCCAAGGTGCCGTTCATGCTGCTCGCGGGGGACGAGGACATCGCGGGCGGGGCCGTCTCCTTCCGCTACCGCAACGGAGAGCAGAAGAACGGCGTCCCGGTGGACGTCGCCATCGCCGAGATCGTCGACGCGATCGAGCGCAGGATCCAGGTCTGAGCCCGCTCGTCCGGGTCCGGCACGGTCTGAGCGCCGTCCGGACCCCGGGCACCGGGCCGGTGCGGTCGCATCGGAGAAGCCCCCGCCTCCCTTCGGGACGCGGGGGCTTCTCGCGTCGGGGGTCAGGCCGCGTCGTCCTCGGCGTGCTCGGCACGGCCCTCGCCCGGCAGGCGTACGTCGTCCACGGTCACGTTGACCTCGACGACGCGCATGCCGAGCATCCGGCTCACCGACCTCGCCACGTTGACCTTGACCTCCGCGGCCACGTCCATGACCACGTGCCCGTACACGATGACGATGGTCACGTCCACCGCCACCTGCTGGTTCTCGATCTGCGCCCGCACGCCCTGGGTCGCCCGCTTGGAGCCGACGCCGATGTGCTCCCGCACCGACTCGAAGGCGCGCTCGAAGTCGCCGCCCAGGTCGGCGACGCCGGGGATCTCCAGGGCGGCCAGCGCGGCGACCTTCTCGACGACCTCGTCGGCCACCTTGATCCGGCCCTTGACGACGGACGTGCTGAGCAGGCCGGACGCGGCGTCACCGGCAGGCGTTCCGTCGGGTGCGTCGGACGCCGCTTCGGGTGCCTCGGCCGCGTCGTCGGCCGTCCGGGCGGTGGTGGTCGGGGACGAGGTCTCGGCCGGTGTTCCGGTCGCCTCCTCGATCAGCGCGTCGGCCTGTTCCTCGACGGTGGCGACATCGGGCATGGGAACACTCCTCGGAAGACGGAAGATCCGCGGGCTCGCAGGACGTGATTCTGCCGGAATTCGATGTGATTTATCCCGGTATCTATGGATGTCGCCGGAGCCGTACGCGAGCGTCGCCGGGGGCCGGAATATGCTGACCCGCATGACGAACGAGCCGGAGTTGCAGCCGGGAGCGGGAGTGCCTGACGCGTTTGGGAGGCTCTGGACTCCGCACCGCATGGCCTACATCAAGGGTGAGAACAAGCCCAGCGGGTCAGGGCCGGGGGACGGCTGCCCCTTCTGTGAGATTCCCGCCATGAGCGACGAGGACGGCCTCGTCGTCGCCAGGGGGTCCGCCGTGTTCGCCGTGCTCAACCTGTATCCGTACAACTCGGGTCACCTGATGGTGTGTCCGTACCGGCACGTCGCCGACTACGCCGACCTGGAGGACGCGGAGACCGCGGAGCTGGCCGACTTCACCAAGCGGTCGTTGCAGGCGCTGCGCAAGGCCAGCGGCGCGCAAGGGTTCAACGTCGGCATGAACCTGGGCCAGGTCGCGGGCGCGGGCATCGCCGCCCACCTGCACCAGCACGTGGTGCCGCGGTGGGGCGGCGACACCAACTTCATGCCGGTCGTCGGGCACACCAAGGTCCTTCCGCAGCTCCTGCGTGAGACGCGGGACCTGCTCGCCGACGCCTGGCCCGCGGCCTGACGGCCCGGCGGGCGGTGATCAGGGGAGGGCGACCGTGACCCGCGCGGGGGCGCTCTCGTTGTTCAGGCGATCGAGGGCGGTGACGTAGTACTCGCCGCTCTCCTTGGCGGTGTACGCCGGGCGGTCGTCCGCGGGGACGACCGCCACCAGGTGGCGCGCGTCCACGGTCGCGCAGTCGCCGTTCTCGCCGGTGACCCGGTAGACGCCGTACGCACGGGCCTGGGGCGCGGCGGTCCAGGTGAGGTTCCCGGCGGTGTTCTTCAAACCCGCCGGTACGGCCGGAACCGCGGCCGGGAGGCCCTTGATCACCGGGAGCAGGGCGGGCCGCGTGTAGTGGTTCTTGGCGATGCGGTCCAGGACGCCCAGGGGGTTCGCGGCGAGGCCGCTGGCGCTGAAGTAGACGTCGCCCTTCACCTCGGGATACCGGCGGTTCACGGTGAGATGTGAGGGCATCTCGGCCGGTTTCGTCCAGGCGGGGGTGTCCTTGGTGCCGACGCGGTAGAGCGCCTGGCCGATGTAGAGATCGACGTCGCTGCCGCGTACGGCCTCGGCCCACCAGGGCACGAGCGCGTCGTAGTCGGCCGCCGAGAACCCGCGCGGCCAGTACAGCTGCGGGATCAGGTAGTCGACGGACCCCGCCCTGATCCACGCCTTCGCGTCCGCGTAGATCGCGTCATAGGCCGACATGCCGTTCGTGTCGGATCCCTTGGGGTCGTTCGACTTGTTGCGCCAGATGCCGAACGGGCTGATCCCGAACTTCACGTACGGCTTGGTCCCGTGCACGGCCCCGGACACCTGCGCCACCAACTTGTTGACGTTGTCCCGCCGCCAGTCGGCGAGCTTCGCGCCCTTGCCGTACTTCGCGAACGCCGCGGCGTCGGCGAACCGGGTGCCGTTGCCGGGATAGGGGTAGAAGTAGTCGTCGAAATGGACGCCGTCCACGTCGTAGCGGCGCACCACGTCGGTGACGACCTTGGCCACCCAGGCGCGTACCTCGGGCAGGCCGGGGTTGTAGTAGAGGCGTCCCTCGTGCTTGACGGTCCACTCGGGGTGCACCCGGGCCGGATGCCCGGCCGGAAGCGCCGACACGTCCGTGGTGTACGCGGCGCGGTACGGGTTGAACCACGCCTGGAACTCCAGGCCGCGCTTGTGCGCCTCGGAGATCAGGAACGGCAGCGGATCCCAGCCGGGATCCTTGCCCGGGGTGCCGGTCAGGAACTGCGACCAGGGTTCGAGCGTGGACGCGTAGATCGCGTCGGAAGCGGGCCTCACCTGCACGAACACCGCGTTGAGCCGGCGCTTCACGGCGTTGTCGAGTATCTCGACGTACTCCGCCCGCTGCCGCGCCGGGGTCAGCCCGGTCCTGGACGGCCAGTCCGAGTTGTGCACGGTCGCGATCCACACCCCGCGGAGCTGCCGCTTGGGGGAGGTGCCGCTCGCGGTGCAGGTCTCGGCGGCCGCGGCCGTCCGGACCGTCGTGGTGGACTTCTTCGGGGCGGGCTGCGGGCCGTAGGCGTACGCCGCGCCGGCGCTTGCGGCGGCGACGACCAGACTCGCCAGAAGCGGGCCGCGCACCGACCCTCCGCGGGCCGAGCCTCCCCGCTCGGCCGCGCGTTGCTCACTGATCGCCCGCTCGCGGCGGCCCGCCCGATTCGCCATGGGTCATCAGTGTGGCATCGACGACCGGATGGTTTAACCCGAAGAAGGAACCCGGAGCAGATTTTGCCCTCGGCCGCCCAATACCGGCGGCCGGGCCCCGGTGGCCCGGCCGCCGGTGGATCAGTGCTCGGCCGCCGCCGCCACCTTCTCCGCGAGGTGGGCCGGGAGCGGTTCGTAGCGCAGGAAGTCCCGGTGGAACGTCCCCGTTCCGTGGGACATCGACCGCAGATCGACCGCGTACCGCGTGATCTCCAGTTCGGGCACCTCGGCCTTGACCAGCGTGCGTCCGGTGCCGACCGGCTCGCTGCCGAGCACCCTGCCGCGGCGCGAGGACAGGTCCGACATGATGGCGCCCACGAACTCGTCGGACACCAGTACGGAGACCTCGTCCACGGGTTCGAGCAGCAGCGTGGGCACCTTTCCCGCCGCCTCCTTCAGCGCCAGTTGCCCGGCGATCTGGAAGGCCATGTCGGAGGAGTCGACGGAGTGGGCCTTGCCGTCGTACAGCGTGACCCGGATGTCGACCATGGGGTATCCGGCCACCACCCCGCGCTCCATCTGCGCCCGGACACCCTTCTCCACGGACGGGATGAACTGGCGGGGCACCACGCCCCCGACGATCTTGTCGACGAACTCCAGCCCGCCTCCGGACGGCAGCGGCTCCACCTCGATGTGGCAGATGGCGTACTGCCCGTGGCCGCCGGTCTGCTTGACGTTCCTGCCCATGCCCTGGGCCCGGCCGCCGAACGTCTCACGGAGCGGCACCCGCAGCGGGACCCGCTCCACCTCCACGCCGTGCCGCCGGGTCATCCGGTCCAGCAGGACGTCGGCGTGCGCCTCGCCCATGCACCAGAGCACGAGCTGACGGGTCTCCGGGTTGTTCTCCAGGCGGAGGGTCGGATCCTCGGCCACCAGGCGGGCCAGGGCCTGGCTGAGCTTGTCCTCGTCGGCCTTGGACCTCGCCCTGATCGCGACCGGCAGCAGTGGGTCGGGCATCGTCCACGCCTTCATCAGCAGCGGCCGCTCCCGGTCCGACAGCGTGTCCCCGGTCTCGGCCCTGGACAGCTTGGCGATCGCGCAGATGTCCCCGGCCACGCACTTGGCGACGGGACGCTGCGTCTTCCCCAGGGGCGAGCCGATGCCGCCGATGCGCTCGTCCACGTCGTGGTCCTCGTGCCCGCGGTCGGCGAGGCCGTGCCCGGACACGTGGACGAGCATGTCCGGGCGCAGCGTCCCGGAGAAGACCCGTACCAGGCTGATCCGCCCGACGTACGGGTCGCTCGTGGTCTTGACGACCTCGGCCACCAGCGGGCCGTCGGGGTCGCCGGTGATGTCCGTCACGGCCCTGCCGTCGATCGTGGTGATCTCCGGCAGCGGGTGCTCCAGGGGCGACGGGAATCCCTGCGTGATGATCTCGAGGAGCTCCAGCATGCCCGTCCCCGGCGCGGCGGCCAGCACCGGATGGAAGCTGCCCCGCGCGACGGCCTTCTCCAGGTCGTCGATGAGGATCTTGGTGTCGATGGACTCCCCGGAGAGGTAGCGGTCCATCAGGGACTCGTCCTCGCTCTCCTGGATGATCCCCTCGATCAGATCGCCGCGATACTGCTCGATCAGGGCGAGCTGCTCCTGGTCCGGTTCCCGTTCCGTACGGCGGCCGCCCGAATAGTCGAGGAACCGCTGGGTCAGCAGCCCGAGCAGCCCCCTGCCGTCGACGGGCAGGTACAGCGGGGCGACGCCGTCGCCGAACACGTCCTGGCAGGTCGCGAGCACCTCGTCGAAGTTGGCCCGGTGGTGGTCGATCTTGGTGATGACCACCGCGCGGGGCATGCCGACGAGGCCGCACTCCTCCCAGAGCATGCGGGTGAGCCCGTCCACGCCGTCGACCGCGGAGACGACGAAGAGCGCGGCGTCGGCCGCGCGCAGCCCGGCCCGCAGGTCGCCGACGAAGTCGGCGTATCCGGGCGTGTCCAGCAGATTGATCTTGATGCCGTTGTGCACCAGTGGGGCGAGGGAGAGGTTGACCGAGCGCTGCTGGCGCACCTCCACCTCGTCGAAGTCGCTGACCGTGCTGCCTTCCTCGACCCGGCCGGCGCGAGGGATGGTGCCCGCCGCCGCCAGCAACGCCTCGATCAGCGTGGTCTTGCCGGCTCCGGAATGGCCGACCAGCACGACATTACGCACCATGTCCGGCCGATCGGCCGAGGGTGCCCTGCCCGCGGCCCCTGCTTGGCCGCCGTTCGCCTTCTCCGCCACTTCGCCTCCCGGATCTACGAGCGGCCGGGGGCGCCGGCCGCTCTGCCGTCGCTGCGCGCGCCCCGTCCCCTCGCCCTCGCGGACCCGCCGGGCGAGGCCGGGCCGACCGTCCTCCCCGTCGGGGATCCCAGGCGCGTGTTCTTCACCTTTTACCCATGTGGCGCAGATCACAAGACCTTTCGACGGAATGGGCTTGCGAGCCTCACCAGGTGTTCCATGGCCTACCATCGGAGCGCGATGCTGAACGTCCTGCGACCCGCCGTCACCCGAGTGCTGACCCCTCTGGGGCGGTTGCTCGCCCGCCACGGAATCTCCCCCGACGTCGTCACCGCCGTCGGCACGCTGGGAGTGGTGGCCTCGGCGCTGATCCTCTTTCCCATGGGCCACCTCTTCTGGGGGGCGCTCGCGATCACCGTCTTCGTCCTCGCCGACCTGCTCGACGGCGTGCTCGCCCGGATGAGCGGCGGCACGGGCAGCAAGTGGGGTGCCTTCCTCGACTCGACACTCGACCGGCTCGGCGACGCCGCCGTCTTCTCCGGGCTCATCCTTCATTTCATCCTTGAGGACGAGCGGGAGATCGTCCTCGCGGGCGTAGCGCTCTTCTGCCTTGTCGCGGGAGCATTGGTGTCGTACGCCAAGGCTCGGGCGGAAGGGCTCGGGATGACCGCGAACGTCGGCATAGCCGAGCGGGGGGAGCGGATCGCCGTCATCCTCGTGGCTTCGGGGCTCTCCGGCCTGGGCGTGCCGTACATCCTGGCGATCGGGCTGTGGCTGCTGGCAGCGGCGAGCGCGGTCACGGTCGTCCAGCGGATGGTCCACGTCTACCGACAGGCGGTGGTGAGGTGAAGCGCCCCCAAGGGCGTCTATCCGTTGCTGATCGGATCGTCGCCGCGGGATACTCCGCGGGCTGGGCGGTGACGCGCCACCTGCCGGAGCGCGTGGCCGGGTGGATCTTCCAGGTCATCGCCGACGTCATGTGGCGCAGGCGGGGGAAGTCCGTACGCCGGCTGGAGTCCAACCTGGCGAGGGTGATCGGAGCCGACGCCTCGGCCTCCTCCGTACGCGAGGTCAGCCGGGCGGGCCTGCGCTCCTACTTCCGCTACTGGGTCGAGGCGTTCCGCCTCCCCGCGATGAGCCGCGAGCGCATCCTCGGCGGCATGCGCTCCACCGGCGAGCAAGTGATCTTCGACAATCTCGGCAGGGGCCGCGGCGTGGTGCTCGCCCTGCCGCACATGGGCAACTGGGACGTCGCCGGCGCCTGGCTCGTGCACAAGGGACACCCGTTCACGACCGTGGCCGAGCGGCTCAAGCCGGAGTCGCTGTTCGAGCGCTTCCTGGCCTACCGGGAGGCCCTCGGCATGGAGGTCCTGCCGCTGACCGGCAAGAACGGCGGCAGCGGCATGGCGTTCGGCACGCTCGCCCAGCGGCTGCGCGCCGGCCGCCCGGTCTGCCTGCCCGCCGACCGCGACCTGACCGCCTCCGGGGTGGAGGTCGAGTTCTTCGGCGCCCGGACCCGCATGGTGGCCGGGCCCGCGCTGCTCGCGATCCAGACGGGCGCGGCGCTGCTGCCCGCCATCCTGTGGTTCGAGGGGCGCGACTGGGGGCTGCGGATCCACGAGGAGATCCCGGTCCCGGAGGAGGGCACCCGCCGGGAGAAGGTCGCCGCGATGACGCAGAGCATGGCGGACGTCTTCGAGAAGGGCATCGCGGAGCACCCGGAGGACTGGCACATGCTCCAGCGGCTGTGGCTCGACGACCTGGAGCCGCGACCTGCGAGCGCGTCGTGAGGGCGCGTCGTGAGAGCGGCGCGGCACGGGACGGGGGGGAGGCGGGGACGGGCATGAGGATCGGCATCGTCTGCCCATACACCTGGGAGGTCCCCGGAGGCGTGCAGGCCCACGTCCGCGACCTCGCCGAGGCGCTCATCGCCGACGGCCACTTCGTCTCGGTGATCGCTCCCGCGGGTGACGACGCCCCGCTGGAGCCGTACGTCGTGTCGGCGGGCCGCGCGGTGCCCGTGCCGTACAACGGGTCGGTCGCCCGCCTGGCGTTCGGCTTCCTGTCGGCGGGGCGGGTGCGCAAGTGGATCCGCGAGGGCAGGTTCGACGTGCTGCACGTGCACGAGCCCGCGGTGCCGTCCCTCGGCCTGCTCGCCTGCTGGGTCGCGCGCGGCCCGATCGTCGCGACCTTCCACGCGTCCTACGAGCGGTCCCGCGCCATGTCGGTGGCCGCGCCGATGCTGCAGAGCGCCCTGGAGAAGATCACCGGGAGGATCGCGGTCTCCGACGCGGCGCGCAAGACCCTGGTCGAGCACCTCGGCGGCGACGCCGTGCTGATCCCCAACGGCGTCACCGTCAGCCGGTACGCCGAGGCCGAGCCGCTGCCCGGCTGGGGGCCGGACGGCGACGTCATCGGCTTCCTCGGCCGGATGGACGAGCCGCGCAAGGGCCTGCCCGTCCTGCTGTCCGCCTTCGAGATCCTCGCCGAGGACCGGCCGAACCTCCGGCTGCTGATCGCCGGACCCGGTGACGCGGCCGACGTGCTGGAACGCGTGCCGAAGAGGTTCCACGACCGGGTGGGGCTGCTCGGCATGGTCAGCGAGGGCGACAAGGTCCGCGCCTACCACTCGGTCGACGTCTTCTGCGCGCCCAACCTCGGCGGCGAGAGCTTCGGCATCGTGCTCACCGAGGCCATGTCCGCGGGGGCGCCCATCCTGGCCAGCGACATCCCGGCGTTCCGGCGGGTGCTCGGGGAGGGGCAGGCCGGCGCGCTGTTCGAGACGGGCGACCCCGAGGCGCTGGCCAAGGAGGCCGCCCGGCTGCTCGACGATCCCGAGCGGCGGGCCAAGCTGTCGGACGAGGCGCGTCACGCGGTACGCAAGTACGACTGGTCGACCGTCGCCCGCGACGTGTCGCGCGTCTACGAGACCGTGACGGACGCGGCCGCGGGTGTCGTGGAGGACGACGTACCGTGACCACCACCGTTCTGATCCTGGTCGTCGGTGTGCTCGTCGTGCTCACCGCCGTCTACATCTCCTGGCGGGCCGGGCGGCTCGACCGGCTGCACATCCGGCTGGAGACCGCGCAGGCCGCTCTCGACGCCGCCCTCCTGCGGCGGGCCGCCGTCTGCCTGGAACTCGCCGGTTCGCGCATCCTCGATCCCGCGACCTCGCTCGTGCTCGCGGCCTCCGCCCACGAGGCCCGTACGGCGGGGCCGGACGAGCGCGAGCACGCCGAGAGCGACCTTTCACGGACGCTGCGCGCGGTCGTGGACCAGGAGCGGTTCCGGGAGAAGCTGGCCGAGCATCCGGCGGGGCCCGCGCTGCTGGAGGAGATCGACACCGCGGTCGCCAAGGTCGTCTACTCCCGGCGCTTCTTCAACAACGCCGTCGGCGTCACCCGTACGGCGCAACGCCGCTGGCTGGCGCGGACGCTGAGGCTGGCGGGGCACACCGAATATCCTCGGTTCTTCGAGATCGACGATGCTCCACCGGTGGCTCTCGCCGCGGAATAGTGGCTTTTGACCGTTCCAAGAGGGATCTGCTATCTAGCGCCGGTAAGCTCGTTGCCGTTTCGCGGCGTGAGCCGGTTCGGACGTGGCTGTCGCCGCTCCGGCCGGCTCTCCAGGGAGGAGCTGAGGACTAGTGCGGGCGCAACGGTTGATCGGTGTCACGCTCGGCCTGGGGGCGGTTCTCGCCGGGGCGGCGTGCTCCTCCGACGGCGACGCCGCGCCAGCCGCGCAGCCTCAGGCCGCGGCCGCCTCGCCGTCTCCCACCCCGCCACCCGAACACCCCTTCACCGGGCGGCCGGTCGCCCAGCGCCGGCCGGTGCTCGCCGTGAAGATCGAGAACACCTCGGCGGGCAAGCCGCAGATGGGCGTGCGCAGCGCCGACATCGTCTACGTCGAGCAGGTCGAGGGCGGGCTCACCCGTCTCATGGCGATCTTCTCCTCCAAACTGCCCGCCCAGGTCGGCCCCGTCCGCAGCGCCCGGATCTCCGACCTGCACATCCTGCCGCAGTTCGGCAAGCCCGCCCTGTCGTACTCCGGCGTGCAGACCAAGATGATCCCGTACGTGCAGAAGGCGTCGCTGTTCGACGTGTCCGACAGCAGCGCGCCCGGCGCGTACTTCCGGGCGCCGGGCAGGTACGCGCCGTACAACCTCTTCGGGACCCCGAGGAAGCTGCTCGCCAAGGCGTCCCAGGCGGCCAAGGCGGACGACATCGGATTCGTGTTCTCCGACGAGCCCCCGGCCGGTGGCGTCCCGCAGAAGAGCGTGCGCGTGCGCTACCCGGCGGCGCGCTTCGAGTTCACCTGGGCGGAGGCCCAGAAGCGCTGGCTGGTCAGCCAGGACGGCAAGAAGGACATGGCCGCCGAGGGCGGCCAGCAGGGCGCGCCCACGATCGTGGTCCAGTGGGTCAAGACCGACAGGTCGGAGTTCCACGACTTCACCGGCAGCTACACACCCATGGTCCACACCGTGGGCAAGGGCACCGGCGTCGTGCTGCGGGACGGCATGGCCTACAAGGTCAAGTGGGAACGCCCCTCGGAGGAGGAGGGCACCACCTACACCATGGCCGACGGCACGCCGATGCCGTTCGCGCGCGGCCAGGTCTGGGTCGTCCTCGCCTCGCGCAAGCCCGTCGCACCCTGACCAGAGTGACCGGAGGAGCCCCTGGGGCTCCTGATGGGCGGGGCGTACAAAAAGCGGGCCGAACCCTTACAGGATGGCGCGTCGGGCCAAGCTTCGGTCAGGACCTAACATGGAGTGGAATCCATTGGTCCGCCGTCGTGAGGTAGCAACGTGTCCAGCAGCACGCCCGAAGTCAACGAGACCGCCGCCGTCGGCACCGCCCGTGTGAAGCGCGGCATGGCCGAGATGCTCAAGGGCGGCGTCATCATGGACGTCGTCACGCCCGAGCAGGCCAAGATCGCCGAGGACGCGGGTGCGGTCGCGGTCATGGCGCTGGAGCGGGTGCCCGCCGACATCCGCGCCCAGGGCGGGGTTTCCCGGATGAGCGACCCCGACATGATCGAGGGCATCATCGGCGCCGTCTCCATTCCGGTCATGGCCAAGGCCCGCATCGGCCACTTCGTCGAGGCCCAGGTGCTGCAGGCGCTTGGCGTCGACTACATCGACGAGTCCGAGGTGCTGACCCCGGCCGACTACGCCAACCACATCGACAAGTGGCGCTTCACCGTTCCCTACGTCTGCGGTGCCACCAACCTGGGCGAGGCGCTGCGCCGCATCACCGAGGGCGCCGCGATGATCCGCTCCAAGGGTGAGGCCGGCACCGGCGACGTCTCCAACGCCGTCACCCACATGCGCACCATCCGCGCCGAGATCCGGCGGCTCACCTCGCTCCCCGAGGACGAGCTGTACGTCGCCGCCAAGGAACTGCAGGCACCGTACGAGCTGGTCGCCGAGGTCGCGAAGGCCGGAAAGCTGCCGGTCGTGCTGTTCACCGCGGGCGGCATCGCCACCCCGGCCGACGCCGCGATGATGATGCAGCTCGGCGCCGAGGGCGTCTTCGTCGGCTCCGGCATCTTCAAGTCCGGTGACCCGGCCAAGCGCGCCGCCGCCATCGTCAAGGCCACCACCTTCTACGACGACCCCGACGTGGTCGCCAAGGTCTCGCGCGGTCTCGGCGAGGCGATGGTCGGCATCAACGTCGACGACATCCCGGTCCCGCACCGGCTGGCCGAGCGCGGCTGGTGATCACGCCACCACACGGCTGAGCGCGACGGCGGTCCCGACCACGGGGCCGCCGTCTCCGCGTCTGTGGGGTCCTTCCGCCTCTTCCGGGGACCCCGCCGGGCGAATACTTAGACAGACTAAGTTAGTATGGCTAAGTATGACGACGGATGACACGCGAGGGCTGGCGGAGAGCCTGTCCCGGGAGCTGCGCCACCTGGTGCTCCTACTGCGCCGCACGACGGCGGGCCAGCCGATCACCACCCAGCAGTACTCCGTGCTCGGCTCCCTGGAGGGCGGCGGCCGGCGGATGACCGAGCTGGCCGAGGAGCACGCGGTGCAACTCCCCACGATGACGGTGCAGATCAACCGGCTGGAGGAGGCCGGACTGGTGGCGCGCGCGGCCGATCCCGCCGACGCGCGGGTCCGCACCGTCGAACTCACCGACGAGGGGCGCACCCGCCTGTACGCCGTCCGGCAGTCCAGGATCGCCTACCTCACCCGTCAGCTGAGCACGCTCACCCCGGAGGAGCGCGCCGCCATCGACGTCGCACTGCCCGCCCTCGCCAAGCTCGGCCGGAGCTGAAGGAGCCCACGGTGTCACAGCAGAACGGCGGGATCCTCCGTCAGCCCGTATCGGTCTGGGCCACGGCGTTCGCCGCGGTGGTGGCCTTCATGGGGATCGGGCTCGTCGATCCCATCCTCCCCTCGATCGCGCAGGGCCTGCACGCCACGCCGAGCCAGGTGTCGCTGCTGTTCACCAGCTACTTCCTGGTCACCGCGGTCGCGATGCTGGTCACCGGCTGGGTCTCCAGCAGGATCGGCGGCAAGCGGACCCTGTTGCTCGGTCTCGCGCTCGTCATCGTCTTCGCCGCACTGGCCGGGACGTCCGGAACGGTCGGGCAGCTCGTCGGCTTCCGCGCCGGCTGGGGCCTGGGCAACGCGCTGTTCGTGGCCACGGCGCTGGCGGTGATCGTCGGCGCGGCCAGCGGCGGCGCCGAGAAGGCCATCATCCTGTACGAGGCGGCCCTCGGCCTCGGCATCTCCCTCGGCCCGCTGGTCGGGGCGCTCCTGGGCGACTGGAACTGGCGGGCGCCCTTCTTCGGCACCGCGACGCTGATGGCCGTCGGCTTCGTCCTGATCGTGACCATGCTCGCGGCGACGCCGAAGCCCGCCGCACGGACCCGGCTGGGCGATCCGATCCGCGCCCTCGCCCACGGCGGCCTGTCCACCACCGCCTTCACCGCGCTCTTCTACAACTTCGCGTTCTTCACCGTGCTGGCGTTCACGCCGTTCATCCTCGGCATGTCGGCGTACGGCATCGGCGCGGTGTTCTTCGGCTGGGGCGTGTGCGTCGCGCTGGCCTCCGTCTTCGGGGCTCCCTGGCTGCAGCGCCGCCTCGGGTCGGTCCGGGTGCTCTTCCTCTCCCTCGGGCTGCTGGCCGTCCTCCAGGTGGGCATCGCGCTCTCCGGGCAGGCCGGGACGGTCGTCTTCGTCATCCTGTGCGGCATTCCCATCGGGTTCAACAACACGATCTTCACCGAGGCCGCGATGGAGGTGTCCGACGCGCCGCGTCCCGTCGCCTCGGCCGGATACAACTTCGTCCGCTGGATGGGCGGCGCGCTCGCGCCGTACATCGTGACCAAGCTGGGCGAGGAGTTCGGGGACGCCGTGCCGTACTACGTGGGCGCGGCCTGCTGCCTCGTCGGCATCGCGATCCTGTACGCCCGGCGGCACCACCTGGCCACCCTGGACCACGTCGACGTCGATCACACCTTCCAGGACGCGTCGCCCGCACAGGCATAAAACGTGCGGTTTGGGGCGTTCTGCGCCTTGGTTCTACGCTGGGACCACCGCTGACGAAAGGATGATCGTGACGACTGCGCCGCTGATCGGCGTGCTCGCCCTCCAGGGCGACGTGCGCGAGCACGCCCGCGCCATCGAGGCCGCGGGTGCCAGGGCGATGGCCGTACGCCGCAGGAGCGAACTGGACGCGGTCGACGCGCTGGTGCTCCCCGGCGGCGAGTCGACCACGATGTGGAAGCTCGCGACCGCGTTCGACCTGCTCGAACCGCTCCGGCTACGGATCAAGGACGGCCTGCCCACGTACGGCTCCTGCGCGGGGATGATCATGCTGGCCGACCGGATCGAGGGCGGCGTCGACGGCCAGGAGACGCTGGGCGGCATCGACATGGTCGTGCGCCGCAACGCCTTCGGCCGCCAGGTCGACTCCTTCGAGGCCGATCTCGACTTCGCGGCCAAGGGCCGCGTCCGGGCCGTCTTCATCCGCGCGCCGTGGGTCGAGTCGATCGGACCCGACGTGGAGGTGCTGGGCCGGGCGGAGCCCGGGGGTAGGATCGTCGCGGTCCGACAGGGACCTCTGCTCGCGACGTCCTTCCACCCGGAGCTGACGGGTGACGCGCGAGTGCACTCGTATTTTGTCGAAATGGTGAGGGAGTTCTAGGCGATGTCCGGCCACTCCAAATGGGCGACGACGAAGCACAAGAAGGCCGCGCTCGACTCCAAGCGCGGAAAGCTGTTCGCCAAGCTCATCAAGAACATCGAGGTCGCGGCCCGGACCGGCGGCCCCGACCCGGACGGTAACCCGACGCTGTACGACGCGATCACCAAGGCGCGGAAGAACTCCGTGCCCATCGACAACATCGAGCGGGCGCGCAAGCGCGGCGGCGGCCTGGAGGCCGGCGGCGCCGACTGGCAGACCATCATGTACGAGGGCTACGCCCCCGGCGGCGTGGCCGTGCTGATCGAGTGCCTCACCGACAACCGCAACCGGGCGGCGTCCGAGGTCCGCGTCGCGCTGACCCGCAACGGCGGCTCGCTGGCCGACCCCGGCTCGGTGTCGTACATGTTCAACCGCAAGGGCGTCGTCCTGGTGCCGAGGGCCGGCGACCTCTCCGAGGACGACGTGCTGATGGCCGTCCTCGACGCGGGCGCCGAGGAGGTCAACGACCTCGGCGAGGCGTTCGAGGTCGTGTCCGAGGCGACGAACCTGATCCCGGTGCGCACGGCGCTCCAGGACGCGGGGATCGACTACGAGTCCGCCGAGGCGAGCTTCCTGCCCAGCATGAACATCCCGCTCGACGAGGAGGGCGCGCGCAAGGTCTTCCGCCTCATCGACGCGCTCGAGGACAGCGACGACGTGCAGAACGTCTGGGCGAACTTCGACGTCTCCGACGAGATCATGGAGAGGCTGGAGGCGTAGGCGCCTCCCGCCGGTCCGCCGCCCGCGCCGTCGTCCCGGTCATCGCGTGACCACGACGGGTACGGCACGGGCGGCACGGAAAACCGGTTGGCGGCGGGCCGCCCACCGGCATAGTTTGGCCGATCGTGGACATCCGTGACCTGACCGCCGACGATCTCGACGCGGTACTCGACAACCGCAAGCGCGCCTTCGGCCCTCTTTCCGGCGGAGACGCCGAGACCTGGCGCAAGATGGTGGCGCCGTTCCTGCCGGAGGGGCGCTACATCGGCGCTTTCGACGGCTCCCGGCTGGTCGCCACCGCGCGGATCAACGCCTACACCCAGTGGTGGCACGGCCGGCCGATGTCGATGGGCGGCGTCGCGGGCGTCACGGTCGCTCCGGAGGACCGGGGCCGCGGTGTGGGCCGCCTCATCATGCGGGCGACCATCGACCGGGCGGCCGAGCTCGGTCACGTCGTCTCCGCCCTCTATCCGGCCACCACGCCGCTCTATCGCGGCATGGGCTGGGAGCACGCGGGCGGCCTGAGCCGGACGACCCTCCCCACCGAGACGCTGCGCGCGCTGGGCGCGGGCGGCGCCGACGTCAAGCTGCGCCGGATGGGCCCGGACGACGCGCCCGAGCTCATCGCGACGATGGGGCGGGTCTACGCCTCCACCCGCGCGTCCGGCCCGCTCTGCTACGACGAGCGCACGTGGCGCCTGTGGCTGGCCGAGGAGGACGACTTCTGCTACATCGCCGACGACGGTTTCGTGATCTACCGGTGGAGCGGCAAGGACATCGAGGTCGACGGCTGCGTGGCCGGATCCGAGGCGACGACGCGGGCCCTGTGGTCGCTGGTCGGCACGGCCTCCTCGATCGCCAAGTCGGTCACGGCGTGCGTCGAGCCGCAGGACCCCCTGCTCTGGCTGATCCGCGAGCGGTCGCAGGACGAGATCAGGCAGACACGCTGGATGTTCCGCCTGATCGACCTCCCCGCCGCCGTCGCCCGGCGCGGCTTCCCGGCGGGAGTCTCGCTGGACGCCGTCGTCCACGTCGAGGACGCGCAACGCCCGTCGAACTCCGGCTCCTGGCGGCTGGAGGTCTCCGCGGGATCGGGCACCGCCACCGCCGTCGCGGACGGGGGAGGGCCCACCTTCACGGTCGGCGGCCTGTCCGCGCTGTTCGCCGGCGTCCCCACGGCCACGCTGCGCCGTACCGGCCTGGTCACGGGCGGCTCCGCCGAGGACGACGAGGCGCTCGACTCGGCCTTCCGTTGCGCGGCGTACATGATCGACTACTTCTGATTCCGCGTTACCGGCGATCTAGCGCCCCCGCCCGGAGTAGAGTTCTTCGCCGAACACATGTTCGGCGAAGAACGGATCCGGGGGAGGCGTGCCGGTGCGATTGCCCGAGCTGAGGGTGATGGGAGTCGATCCGGGGCTGACCCGATGCGGCCTCGGAGCGGTCGAGGGCCGTCCCGGCGCCGCGCTTCGCATGGTCGCCGTCGGGGTGGTCCGCACGCCCGCCGATGACGACATCGGCTCACGGCTGGTCGCCATCGAGGCCGGGATCGAGCGCTGGCTCGACGAGATCCGGCCGGACGCGGTGGCCGTGGAACGCGTCTTCGCCCAGCACAACGTGCGCACCGTGATGGGCACCGCACAGGCGTCCGCGGTCGCCATCACCTGCGCCGCGCGCCGGGGCCTGCCGGTCGCGCTGCACACGCCGAGCGAGGTGAAGGCCGCCATCACCGGGAACGGCAACGCCGACAAGAAGCAGGTCGGCACCATGGTCACCCGGCTGCTGAGGCTGGACGCCATGCCCAAGCCGGCCGACGCCGCCGACGCGCTGGCCCTCGCCATCTGCCACGTCTGGCGCGGGGGCGTGCAGAACCGGCTGGCCCTGGCCCAGGCGCAGGCCCTCGCCAAGAGAGGCGGTCCGGGGGCGAACATCGCGCTGCAGCCCGGTTATCGCCACCCCGGAGCCGGCCGATGAGCGGGGCGCATCGGATGTCGGCATCCTCTGGTAGGACTGGGGACCGCGAGGCCGGGCGGGCCGATGGGGGAGGGAGCGCGCAGTGATCGCATCCGTGGCGGGCCGGGTGACCGGCATCGGGCCGGACGCCGCCGTGATCGAGATGGGCGGGGTGGGCATCCTGGTCCACTGCACCCCTGGCACGCTGGCCGGCCTGCGGGTGGGTGAGCCCGGCAGGCTCGCGACCTCGCTGGTCGTCCGCGAGGAGTCGCTCACCCTGTACGGCTTCGCCTCCGACGACGAGCGCACCGTGTTCGAGATGCTCCAGACCGCCAGCGGCGTCGGGCCGCGCATCGCGCTCGCCATGCTGGCCGTGCACACGCCGAGCGCGCTGCGGGTGGCCGTCGCCAGCGCCGACATCAAGGCGCTGACCATGGTGCCCGGCATCGGCCAGAAGGGCGCCCAGCGCATCGTGCTCGAACTCAAGGGCAAGCTGGGCACGCCCGACGAGGCGGTCAACGCCGCGCTGGGCGGCGGGGCTCCGGTTCCCGCCTGGCGCGATCAGGTCCATTCCGGCCTGGTCGGCCTCGGCTACTCCACCAGGGACGCCGACGAGGCCGTCGCCGCCGTGGCCCCCGAGGCGGACGCCGAAGTGGCCGCCGGCCGGGCGCCCCAGGTCGCCGCGCTACTCAAGTCGGCCCTGCGCGCGCTGAGTGTCCGGTGAGCCGTCCGGTGAAACCTTCAGCGCGCCCGCCGATCCCGGGGAGACCGTCGTGAGCATGGAGCGAGACCTGGTGTCGCCCGACGCCGAGGGCGACGAGCACGCGATCGAGGCGGCGCTGCGGCCCCGGCGGCTGGAGGAGTTCATCGGCCAGGGGCGGGTGAGGGAGCAGCTCTCGCTGGTGCTGGAGAGCGCCCTGCGCCGCAACCGCCCGCCGGACCACGTGCTGATGAGCGGCGGCCCCGGCCTGGGCAAGACGACGCTCGCCATGATCATCGCGGCAGAGCTGGGCGCGCCGCTCCGGATGACCTCGGGTCCGGCTCTGGAGCGGGCCGGCGATCTGGCCGCGATCCTCTCGACGCTGGCCGAGGGCGAGGTCCTCTTCATCGACGAGATCCACCGGATGGCCCGGCCCGCCGAGGAGATGCTCTACCTCGCGATGGAGGACTTCCGGGTCGACATCGTCGTCGGCAAGGGCCCGGGCGCCACCTCCATCCCGCTGGACATCGCGCCGTTCACGCTGGTCGGGGCGACCACGCGGGCGGGCCTGCTCCCCGCGCCGCTGCGCGACCGCTTCGGGTTCACCGCCCACATGGACTTCTACGAGGCGGCGGAGCTGGAGCAGGTCCTGCACCGGTCGGCGCGGCTGCTGTCCGTCGAGCTGCCCGGTGAGGGCGCGCACGAGATCGCCCGCCGCTCGCGCGGCACGCCCCGCATCGCGAACCGGTTGCTCCGGCGGGTCCGCGACTTCTCCGACGTCCGGGCCGAAGGAGTGATCACACGGGAGATCGCGGCCGCGGCTCTCAACCTCTACGAGGTGGACGCCGAGGGGCTCGACCGGCTCGACCGCGCGGTCCTGGGGGCGCTGCTGCGCAAGTTCGGCGGTGGTCCGGTGGGGCTGTCCACGCTGGCGGTGGCGGTGGGGGAGGAGCCGGAGACCGTGGAGGTCGTGGCCGAGCCGTTCCTCGTACGGCAGGGCCTGCTCGCCCGCACCCCGCGGGGTCGCGTGGCGACGGCGGCGGCCTGGGCGCACCTCGGGCTGGTGCCGCCGCCCGACGCCTTCGGTGCCGTTCCGGTGCTCCTGGAGGATCAGCAGAACATCTCGGAGCCCTGAATGCCTGCGCGTGAAAGCCGTACATTTCATGAAAGAGGCGGAAATATCGGGGGGATGGAAGTCGGACGCCAAGGGCGTACTGCCCGCGCATGGTCACAGATCGGTTGCAAAGACGCTGAAATGGGCACTTTCCCGCGTGCCATATCGTGGGTTCGTTGCCGCTCTTCGAGCGGCTCGCCTACACTGCGTGGCTTGACTGGCCGCTTACGCTGACGCTTCTCAGTGACGTGGCAGCCGCGCTCAAACGCGAAACTGGACCTCCGGCGTCAAGCCGGTTCATCACGTAATGGAAAGGGTGGCCCCCGTGGGCAACAACCCGCTTGGGACGTTTCTGCCACTGATCTTGCTGGTAGTGGTGTTCTACTTCCTGCTGATCCGCCCGCAGCGCAAGCGGCAGCAGGAGCAGCTGTCCATGCAGAACTCGCTCGCTCCGGGCGCACGGGTCATGACGACCACCGGTCTGTTCGGCACCGTGGTGGGCCTTCAGGACGAGGACGTCATCCTGGAGATCGCGCCTGGCGTGGAGACGCGATGGGTCAAGGCGGCGATCGGCCGCGTTGTCACTCCCGTTGAGGACGCTGACGACGCCGAGCCGGATTCTGCCCAGTCCGTGGCGGAAGAGGGCGTTCAGAAGGACGCCCATGAGGACATTCAGAAAGACAAGGACGAGCCGGTGACCGAGACCCCCGATGACGGGGGCGCCAAGGATTCGAGCACCAAGCAGTCCTGAGTACGCTCACTGAAGATCCCTTGACGAAAGAATCGACCACCAGTGGCCCCACCGACCAGTAGCCAGATCAAGCCGGGACGCACGCTCCTGGTTCTTCTGGCGATCATCCTCGCCATGGGGGCGACGATCGCCTTGCAGAAGGCATTCGTCCCCAAGTTCGGTCTCGATCTCGCGGGTGGCACGACGGTGACGCTGTCGCCCGTGACCACCGACGGCAAGGCGCCTCCGCAGGAGAGCCTCGACCGGGCCGTCAACATCATCCGGGACCGCGTGAACGGCACCGGCATCTCGGACGCGGAGGTCGCCAGATCCGGCGACAACATCGTCATCTCGGTGCCCGGCGCCGGCCGTGACGAGGCCATCAAGCTGGTCGCCACCACGGCGGAGATGCGCTTCCGCCAGGTGCTCGCGGTCGCCGCGGCCACGACGCCGCCGACCACACTGCCCACCACGGCCGCCACGCCGAGCCCGTCCGCCGTCACCCCGTCCACCGGGACCTCGCCCGCCGGTCGCGCGCTGTCGAAGGCTCTCGCCGAGCCGACTCCGACGCCCACCGTGACGAGGCGCGCCAGGTCGCATACCGCGACCGGTGAGAAGACCGGCGCGGGGACACGAGCCAAGGCGACCCCGTCGCCCACCCCGTCGGTCGCGCCGAGCGAGGAGGACCCGCTCGCCGGGCAGGACCTCAGCGGCATCGACCCGGCCGCGCTGCAGAAGTTCCGGACGATCGACTGCACCGCGAAGAACAGGGGCCAGGGCGCCCAGGACGATCCGAACAAGCAGATCGTGGCCTGCAGCCAGGACGGCAGCGCGAGGTACATCCTCGACAAGGCCGCGGTCCAGGGTTCGCAGATCACCACCGCGTCGGCGGGCGTGCGCCAGGACACCGGCGAGTGGGTCGTCAACCTCGACTTCAAGAGCCAGGGCGCGTCGCAGTGGAGCGACCTCACCGCCAAGGCGTTCGGCGCGCAGCCGCCGCGCAACCAGATCGGCGTCGTCCTCGACGGACTGGTGATCACGGCTCCCGCCTCGAACGGCCGGATCCCCGGCGGCAAGACCGAGATCTCGGGCAGCTTCAACCAGCAGAGCGCGACCGAACTGGCCGACCAGCTCAAGTACGGCGCGCTGCCGCTCAAGTTCGTGCAGAGCTCCGTCGTCTCGGTCTCGTCCACACTCGGCCAGGACCAGCTCCGCGGCGGTCTCGTCTCCGGCGCCATCGGCCTGTTGATCGTCATGCTCTACCTGCTGCTCTACTACCGAGGTCTGGGCGCCATCGGCATCGCGAGCCTCGGCATCGCGACGATCGTCACCTACTTCTCGGTGGCCGTCCTCAGCGCGAACGTCGGCTTCCGATGGTCGCTGCCGCACATCATCGGCCTCGTGGTCTCGATCGGCATCACCGCGGACTCGTTCATCGTCTACTTCGAACGCATCCGTGACGAGATGAAGGAAGGCCACCGCACCCTCCGCGCCGCCGTGGAGGTCGCCTGGCGGCGGGCGAAGCGGACGATCCTGGTCGCCGACGCGGTCATGTTCATCGCCGCGGTGGTGCTCTACTTCCTCGCGGTCGGCGGCGTCGCCGGATTCGCGTTCGCCATGGGCCTGACCACGCTCATCGACATCGTCGTGGTCTTCCTGTTCACCAAGCCCCTCATGTCGCTGGCCGCCAGGATGAAGTTCTTCTCCAAGGGCCACAAGCTGTCCGGTCTCGACGCCGAGCGCATGGGCCGTACCAACAGCGGTGCCGAGCACCTGCAGGAGGCGTGATGCCGGGCATTATCAGCCGCCTGTACCGCGGCGACATCAACATCGACTTCGTCGGCAAGCGGAAGCTCTGGTACGGCCTCTCGGCCCTGCTGATGATCGTCTCCATTGTCGGCATGGTCGTCCACGGCCTCAACCTCGGCGTGGAGTTCAAGGGCGGGTCGGTCTTCGACTTCCCCCGCGCCACGAACTCGAGCGTCGAGGAGGTCAGGACGACCATCAAGGACGCGGGTGTCCACCAGGTCATCGTCCAGGAGGCCGGGCCGAACTGGCGGGTCACCACCGAGAGCCTCGACACCAACGAGGTTCCCAAGGTCCAGCAGGCCGTCGCGGACAAGTACCACCTCAAGGCCGACGATGTCAGCACCCAGGTCATCGGTGCCACCTGGGGTGGCGAGGTCATGCAGAAGGCATGGATCGGCCTGGCCGTCTTCATGCTCGCGATCATGCTGTACCTCAGCCTCGCGTTCGAGTGGCGGATGGCGCTCGCCGCCATCGTGGCCCTCGTGCACGACCTCGTGATCACGGCCGGCATCTACGCCTGGTCGGGCTTCGAGGTCACCCCGGCCACCATGCTGGGCTTCCTCACGATCCTCGGTTACTCGTTGTACGACGCGGTCGTCGTCTTCGACATGATCAAGGAGGTGACGGGCAAGCTCGGCACGAGCGCGAAGATGACCTACACGCAGGCCGCGAACAACGCGCTCAGCCACACGCTGATCCGCTCGCTGAACACCTCGCTGGTCGCGATCCTGCCGGTGGCGGCGATCCTGTTCATCGGGACCACGCTGCTCGGCGCCGGGACGCTGAAGGACCTCTCCCTGGCGCTCTTCGTCGGAATGATCGTCGGCACCTACTCCTCGCTCTGCGTGGCCACGCCGATCCTGGTCACGCTGAAGGAGCGCGAGCCGCAGTGGCGGAAGCTCGCCGAACGCGTGGCCCAGCGGGAGGCGTCCGTCGCCAAGGCGGCGGCCGCGAGCGCCAAGCAGCCCGTGGTGGCGGGATCCCAGAACGGGGTCGCGACCACGGATGACGGAAAGCGCAAGAAGCGTTAGTCAGACAGAGACGGTGACGGCGCTCCTGTGCCGCCTCCCGGGATGCCCGGCATCATGGGAGGGACGCGGGGGCGCCGTCCTCATGAAGTGGGTTGGAAATGACTGAGTGGGTTTCCCTGATCCGGGACGTTCCCGACTACCCGAAGCCGGGAGTCCTGTTCAAGGACATCACCCCGCTGCTGGCCGATCATGGCGCGTTCGTGCAGGTCGTGGATGAGCTGGGAAGCGGCCTGACGTTCGACAAGGTGGTCGGCATCGAGGCACGCGGCTTCATCCTGGCCGCCCCGGTGGCGTACCGGGCGGGAGCCGGGTTCGTCCCCGTACGCAAGAAGGGCAAACTGCCTGCCCAGACGCTCGCGGCGAACTATGATCTGGAGTACGGCTCCGCGACGGTGGAAGTGCACACCGATGCCTTCGTTCCGGGTGAGCGGGTGCTGATCGTGGACGACGTGCTCGCCACGGGCGGCACGGCGAACGCGACGGTGGAGCTGGTCAGGAGATCGGGCGCCCACGTCGTCGCGGTGTCCGTCCTGATGGAGCTGTCCTTCCTCTCCGGCCGTGACCGGCTGCCTGGTCTGGAGGTCCGTTCCCTGGTGGTCGTCTGATTCGGGCGCATCCAGGCGAAAAGCGGGCAGACGACGCGGATACACTGGGGAGCCTGGACTCGACGTGAGGAGTCTGTGTGCCCCGTGATGTGGTCGTGCCCGACGGCGTGCGGGCCCGGAGCGAATCCCGGCCCGCCGAGGCCGAGGAGACCGTAGCCGCGCGCGACGCATCGGAGGCCGCGGAGGAGAGACCCGCGCCTGCCGTGCGACGCCGGCGGGCGCGGTTCGGGGGGCAGTGGGGTGCTATGAATCCGGTTCTGGAACCGCTCTTCAAGACGGTTCGCGCGACCCATCCCAAGGCGGACCTCCGGCTGATCGAGCGCGCGTACGATGTCGCCGCGCACCACCACCGCGACCAGAAGCGCAAGAGCGGCGATCCCTACATCACGCACCCGCTGGCCGTGGCGACGATCCTGGCCGAGCTCGGCACGGATGACGAGACGCTCTGCGCCGCGCTCCTGCACGACACCGTGGAGGACACCGCCTACAGCCTCGAGGAGCTGCGCGCCGACTTCGGCGAGAGCATCGCCCTGCTCGTCGACGGCGTCACCAAGCTGGACAAGGTCAAGTTCGGCGACGCGGCGCAGGCGGAGACCGTCAGGAAGATGGTCGTCGCCATGGCGCGCGACATCCGGGTGCTGGTCATCAAGCTCGCCGACCGGCTGCACAACATGCGCACGATGCGCTACCTCCCCGAGCACAAGCGGCAGCAGAAGTCCCGCGAGACGCTGGAGATCTTCGCGCCCCTGGCCCACCGGCTCGGCATGAACACCATCAAGTGGGAGCTGGAGGACCTCGCGTTCGCCATGCTCTATCCGAAGCGGTACGACGAGATCGCCCGGATGGTGTCCGAGCGCGCGCCGCGCCGGGACCTGTTCCTGCAGGACGTGATCGAGAAGGTCTCCGGCGACCTGCGCGAGGCCAAGATCAGGGCGACGGTGAAGGGCCGCCCGAAGCACTACTACTCGATCTACCAGAAGATGATCGCCAAGGACGTCGCGTTCGAGGAGATCTACGACCTGATGGGCATCCGCGTACTGGTGGACACCGTGCGCGACTGCTACGCGGCCCTCGGAACGATCCACGCCCAGTGGAGGCCGGTGCCCGGGCGGTTCAAGGACTACATCGCGATGCCCAAGTTCAACATGTACCAGTCGTTGCACACGACGGTCATGGGGCCAGAGGGCAAGACGATCGAGCTGCAGATCCGCACCCGCGCCATGCACCACCGGGCGGAGTACGGCGTGGCCGCCCACTGGAAGTACAAGGAGGAGATGAACGGCGCCCCCGGCCCGGCGGCCAAGGGGAAGCAGGTCAACGACATGGCCTGGCTGCGCCAGCTCCTCGACTGGCAGAAGGAGACCTCCGACCCGGGCGAGTTCCTGGAGTCGCTGCGCTTCGACCTGTCGGTCTCGGAGGTGTTCGTCTTCACGCCGCGCGGCCAGGTGATCGCGCTGCCCGAGGGCGCCACCCCCGTCGACTTCGCGTACGCCGTGCACACCGAGGTGGGGCACCGCTGCATCGGAGCCAGGGTCAACGGCCGCCTGGTGCCGCTGGAGTCCCGGCTGGGCAACGGCGACACGGTGGAGATCTTCACCTCCAAGTCCCCGGACGCCGGACCGTCCCGCGACTGGCTGAAGTTCGTCAAGAGCGGCCGGGCCCGCAACAAGATCCGCCAGTGGTTCTCCAAGGAGCGCAGGGAGACCGCGATCGAGGCCGGCAAGGAGGCCATCGGGCGGGCGATGCGCAAGCAGGGGCTGCCGCTCCAGCGCCTGATGTCGGGGGAGGCGCTCCTCGCGCTCGCCCGCGACCTCAGGTACCCCGACGTGTCCGCGCTCTACGCGGCGGTGGGCGAGGGCCACTCCGGTGCCCAGGCGGTCGTCCAGAAGCTCGTGCAGTCCCTCGGAGGCGTCGAGGGGGCAGAGGAGGACATCGCCGAGGCGGCGGTCCCCACGAAGCTCAGAGGACGCCCCAGGGGAGGTTCCAACGCCGGTGTCAACGTCGCCGGCGACCCGGACGTGTGGGTACGGCTGTCGCGGTGCTGTACGCCGGTCCCCGGAGACGACATCGTGGGCTTCGTCACGCGCGGGCACGGGGTCTCGGTCCACCGGAACAACTGCCCGAACGTGGAGCAGCTCAACGAGCAGCCCGACCGGCTCGTGCAGGTGTCGTGGGCGCCGGGAGACGACTCGGTCTTCCTCGTCGCGATCCAGGTCGAGGCACTGGACCGGCCCCGGCTCCTGTCGGACGTCACCCGGACCCTGTCCGACCAGCACGTGAACATCCTGTCCGCCACGGTGGCCACCAGCAGGGACCGCGTCGCGGTGAGCAAGTTCACCTTCGAGATGGGCGATCCCAAGCACCTCGGCCACGTGCTCAAGGCGGTGCGCAACATCCAGGGCGTCTACGACGTCTACCGCGTGACGAACTGACCGGCCGCACCTCGAACCACTCGAACCACTCGAATGAGCGCACTGGCTCGTTCACACGTCGACCCCCGCCGCGCGTTCGCGCGGCGGGGGTCGACGTGTGAACGAGCCGGATCAGGAGAACTCGGCGAGCGTGCGCTCGGCCTCCTCAAGCCACGAACGCCGGGCGGTCAGGGCCTCCTCGGTCTCCTTGACGTCCTTGTCCCTGCCCGCGGCCTGCGCCTTGGACAGCCGGGTCTCGAGCTGTTCGATGGACTTGCGGAGCTGGCTGACCGTGTCCTGCGCGCGGGCCCTGGCCTCGGGGTTCGAGCGGCGCCACTCGTTCTCCTCGGCCTTGCGGACGGCGTCGTCGATCTTGCGCAGGCCGCCTTCGAGCCGGTCGCGCTGCTCGCGCGGCACCGGGCCGGCCGCCTCCCAGCGCTCCAGGATGCCGCGCAGGACGCCGCGGGCGCTCCTGGCGTCCGTGACGGGCAGCAGCTTGCCCGCCTCGGCGAGCAGCGCCTCCTTCGCCTCGGCGTTGGCCGCGAACGAGGCGTCCCGCTCGGCGAAGACGGCCGACCTGGCGTGGAAGAACTGGTCCTGGGCGCCCTTGAACCTGCCCCAGAGCTCGTCCTCCACCTCGCGCGAGGCACGGCCGGCGTTCTTCCACTGGCGCATCAGCTCGCGGTAGGCGGCGGCCGTCGCGTTCCAGTCGGTCGAGGCCGCCAGGGCCTCCGCCTCGGCCACGATGCGCTCCTTGGCGCCGCGCACCGCGTCACGCTGCTCGTCGAGCGAGGAGAAGTACGCCTTGCGCCGCTTGGCGAACGCCGTACGGGCGGCGGACAGGCGCTTCCACAGGCCCGCCTCGGTGGCGCGGTCGATCCGCTCGGCGGCCTTCCACTCGTCCACGAGCTGCCGCAGGCGCTCGCCGCCGGACTTCCAGTGGGTGGCGTCCTCGGCGATCCGCTCCGCCTCGGCGACGATCCGCTCCTTGACCTCGCGGGCCTGGACCCGTGCCTGGTCGCGCGCGGCCTTCACCTCTTCCCGGCGCTTGCCGACGAGGTCGCTGAGTGCGCCGAGGCGGTCCTGGAGCGCGCCCAGGTCGCCGATCGCATGCGCCTCGGCGACCGCCTCGCGGAGCTTCAGGATGCTCGCCTCCGCCTGCGCGGGCGGCAGGTCGGTGCCCCTCACCCGCTGTTCGAGGAGCTGGACCTGCCCGGCCAGTTCCTCGTACTTGCGGTGGTAGTAGGCGAGAGCCTCTTCCGGCTCACCGGCCTGCCAGGACCCGACGGCTCGTTCGCCCTCGGCCGTACGCACGTAGACGGTGCCGTCGTCGTCTACCCGGCCCCACGGGTCGGTGGTCACGGTGTCCTCCCGCACTCGAATCAGCCTCCAGGGCTTCACTGTGCCCTTGGTTGTATTACGTCAGCTCTTGCTGGTTATTGTCACGTCTTTGATTTCGACGGGCTGCTTGGGTGCGCCCGTTCCGTCGTTCTGGGCTCCAGCGATGATCCCGCGCTTGGCCACTTTGTCCAGGATTTCCAGCCCCTTCGTCACCGTACCGAAAGGTGTGTAGTCGGCGCTCAGGCCGGTCTCCCCGTACACGATGAAGAACTGGCTGCCGTTCGTGGCGGGGCCGCTGTTGGCCATGGCGAGCACGCCGCGGTTGTACTTGGCGCCCGCGAGGTTCTCGTCGACGAACCGGTAGCCGGGGCCGCCCTGGCCGTCGGTCGCGTTCTTGCCGTCCGCCTTCGCGAGCGGGTCGCCGCACTGCAGGATGGGGAACGTGGTGCCCAGCCGATGGCATCTGGTGTTGTCGAAGTAGTCCTTCGACGCGAGGAACTTGAACGAGTTGACCGTGCAGGGCGCGTTGACGGAGTCGAGCGTGGCGACGATGTCGCCGTAGTTCGTCTTGATCGTCATGGTCGCCGGCGCGGTGCTGATCTTCTCCGGCGGCGTGCCGACGTTCTTGACCTGCTCTCCTGGGGCGGACGCGACGTAGGTGCACGTCCCCGTCGACGGGTCGTACGCCTTGGGCTCCGCCGCCGCCGTGGTCGGCTTGGCCGTCGCGGTGGCGTCGTCACCGCCTCCCATCAGCGCGACCGCGCCCACGGCCGCGCCGATCACGACCACGACGGCGGTGCTCGTCCCGATGAGCGCGGTGCGCCGAGACCTGCGCTGCCGCTCAAGTCTCGCCTGCGCCTGCCGCTGGTAATGCTCACGGGCCAGCTGCTTCTGGCGGTCCTTGCCGGTGGCCACTTCGTCCTCCCGACTGTCCAAGAATGACTATTGAGGTGGGCGAATCGTATCGGCACACGGGTATTGGTTCGCAGCCCGCCGACCCGCACCGGTACCCTTCGGTTACATTCGCTCGCGCATTCCTTGATACATCTTCTGAGACGAAGAGGCCGATTCCGTGCTCGTCGCCGGGTTTCCCGCAGGGTCCTTCCAGACCAACTGCTACGTCGTCGCTCCCGCCGCAGGCGAGGAGTGCGTCGTCATCGACCCAGGTCAGGACGCTGTCGAGGGCCTCGACGAGGTTTTGCGCGAGCACCGGCTGAAGCCGGTCGCGGTGCTGCTCACCCATGGCCACATCGACCACATGTGGTCGGTCGTGCCCGTCTGCGGAGCGCGTGACGTCCCCGCGTGGATCCACCCCGAAGACCGCGAACTGCTGTCGGATCCGGCCAAGGGGTTGTCCCTGCAGACCAGGCAGATGCTGTTCGGCGGCCTGGAGTTCACCGAGCCCGACGACGTCAGGGAGCTGTCGGACGGCGCGACGCTGAAACTCGCGGGTCTGGAGATCACGGTCGACCACGCGCCCGGCCATACCAGGGGGTCGGTGACGTTCCGGGTACCTGAGATCATGTTCTCGGGAGACCTGCTGTTCGCCGGCTCCATCGGCCGTACCGACCTTCCGGGCGGTGACTACGCGACGATCCTGCGCAGCCTGGCCACCGTGTGCCTGCCGCTGCCGGACGAGACGACGGTCCTGCCCGGTCACGGACCGCAGACGACCATTGGCCGCGAGCGCGCGACCAACCCTTATCTCAGGGGCCTGCACGAGGAGCAGGCTTCGGGCGGGGACGCGCCGCACGCCGGCCCGACCAGGGGACTGTAATGAGCTTTCAAGCGCCGAAGGGCACCTTCGACTGGATGCCGCCGCGCTCCGAGTGGGCCCTCGCCGTACGCGACGCGCTGTCCGCGCCGGCTCGCCGGGCGGGCTACGGCTACATCGAGACGCCCGCCTTCGAGGACACCCGGCTGTTCTCCCGCGGTGTCGGCGAGTCGACCGACATCGTGACCAAGGAGATGTACACGTTCGAGGACAAGGGCGGGCGGTCCATCACGCTCCGTCCCGAGGGCACCGCGTCCGTGGTGCGCGCGGTGATCGAGCACGGCCTGCCGGGCGGCCCGCTGCCCGTCAAGCTGTGGTACTCCGGCAGCTACTACCGCTACGAACGCGCCCAGAAGGGCCGGTACCGCCACTTCTCCCAGGTGGGCGCCGAGGCGCTGGGCGGTGAGGACCCGGCGCTCGACGCCGAGCTGATCGTGCTCGCGGTGGACGGCTACGCCGGGCTGGGCCTGCGGAACGTGCGGCTGCTGCTGAACTCGCTGGGCTGCCGCGAGTGCCGTCCCGCGTACCGCGCCGCGCTGCAGGAGTTCCTGCGGGGGCTCGACCTGGACGAGCCGACCCGCCAGCGCATCGAGATCAACCCGCTGCGGGTGCTCGACGACAAGCGTCCCGACGTCCAGTCCCAGCTCGCGGACGCGCCGCTGGTGACCGACCACCTGTGCGGGGCCTGCAAGGCCTACCACGAGGAGGTCCGCGGCCTGCTGTCCGACGTGGGCGTCTCCTACACCGACGACCCCCGGCTGGTACGCGGCCTCGACTACTACACCAGGACGACCTTCGAGTTCGTGCACGACGGGCTCGGCGCCCAGTCGGCCGTCGGCGGAGGGGGCCGCTACGACGGGCTGAGCGAGATGATCGGCGGACCCCCGCTGCCCAGCGTGGGCTGGGCGCTCGGGGTGGACCGCACGGTCCTCGCGATGGAGGCGGAGGGCCTGCTCACCGAGCGGCCGGGCACGATGGACGTCTTCGCCGTACCGCTCGGCGAGGAGGCGCGGCGCCGGGTGTTCACGCTCGTGGCCGAGCTGCGCCGGGCCGGCCTGTCCGTCGACATGGCCTTCGGGGGGCGCGGCGTCAAGGGCGCGATGAAGGCCGCCGACCGCAGCGGCGCCCGGTACGCCCTGATCCTCGGCGACCGAGATCTCGAGGCGGGAGCCGCACAGCTCAAGGACCTGACCACAGCCGAGCAGACCGCGGTGCCGATCGCCGAGGTCGTCGACATCCTGAAGGGGAAATTCTCGTGATCCGCAGTCACGAAGCAGGGACGCTTCGTAGGGAGCATGCAGGCCAGCGGGTGACGCTGGCGGGCTGGGTGGCCCGACGCCGGGACCACGGCGGTGTCGTCTTCATCGACCTGCGGGACGCCTCCGGCTCCGCCCAGGTGGTCTTCCGCGAGGAGGACCACGCCCACGACCTGCGCTCGGAGTACTGCGTCAAGGTGACGGGCGAGGTCCGGGTGCGCCCCGAGGGCAACGAGAACCCCGACCTGCCGACCGGCGCCGTCGAGGTCGTCGCCTCCGAGGTCGAGGTGCTGAGCGAGGCCGCGCCGCTGCCGTTCCCGATCGAGGGCAGCACCGGGGTGTCCGAGGAGGCGCGGCTGAAGTACCGCTACCTCGACATCCGCCGGGCGCAGATCGCGAACGCCCTGAAGATCCGCTCGCAGGCGACGTACCTGGCGAACGAGGTCATGAAGGAGCGCGGGTTCGTCTACGTCGAGACGCCGAACCTCACCCGCTCCACCCCCGAGGGGGCCCGTGACTTCCTGGTGCCGGTACGGCTCCAGCCGGGCAACTGGTACGCCCTTCCGCAGTCTCCGCAGCTGTTCAAGCAGCTGCTCATGGTCTCCGGCCTGGAGCGCTACTACCAGCTCGCGCGCTGCTTCCGCGACGAGGACCTGCGCGCCGACCGGCAGCCGGAGTTCACCCAGATCGACATCGAGATGTCGTTCGTCGACCAGGACGACGTCATCGAGCTCGGCGAGGCCCTGATCGGCCGCATCTGGAAGGAGACGATCGGCTACGACCTGCCCACGCCGCTGCCCCGGATCACCTACGCCGAGGCGATGGCGCGGTACGGCTCGGACAAGCCCGACCTGCGTTTCGGGGTCGAGCTGGTCGATCTGACCGAATACTTCGCGGAGACCACCTTCAGGGTGTTCCAGGCGCCGTACGTCGGTGCCGTGGTGATGCCGGGCGGCGCCGGGCAGACCCGCAAGGAGCTGGACGCCTGGCAGGAGTGGGCCAAGTCCCGCGGCGCCCGCGGCCTCGCGTACGTGCTGGTCCAGGAGGACGGCTTCGGCGGTCCTGTCGCCAAGAACCTGTCCGAGACGGAGATCGCCGGCCTGGCCAAGGCCACGGGTGCGCAGCCCGGCGACGCGGTCTTCTTCGCCGCCGGTCTGCCCGGCCCCTCGCGGGAGCTGCTCGGCGCGGCCCGGCTGGAGATCGGCCGCCGCTGCGATCTGATCGACGAGTCCCAGTGGTCGTTCCTGTGGGTCGTCGACGCCCCGATGTTCGAGCCCGTCGTCGACGAGGTCGGCCGCGAGACCGGCTGGACCGCGGTGCACCACCCGTTCACCGGTCCGAAGCCCGAGTGGGCCGACAACTTCCAGGACAACCCCGGCGAGGCCCTGGCGTACGCGTACGACATGGTCTGCAACGGCATGGAGATCGGCGGTGGCTCGATCCGTATCCACCGTGCCGAGATGCAGCAGCGGGTCTTCGACGTGCTGGGCATCTCCAAGGAGGAGGCGGAGAGCAAGTTCGGCTTCCTGCTGGAGGCGTTCAAGTACGGCCCGCCGCCGCACGGGGGCATCGCCTACGGCTGGGACCGCGTCTGCATGCTGCTCAGCGGAGGCGAGTCGATCCGTGACGTGATCGCGTTCCCGAAGACCGCCTCCGGGTTCGACCCGCTGACCGGCGCGCCCACGCCGATCACGACCGACCAGCGCAAGGAGGCCGGTGTGGACGCCAAGCCCAAGAGCGAGGCGGCCCCGCAGGCCTGACACGGCGCCGGAGACGCCCCTCGGGGCGCTCCGGACGCGGTCTCCCATACGGGAACGGCCCCTGGTGCCCGGCGGCGAATCGCCGGGCGCCAGGGGCCGTTTCCCGTCCCGCGAGCGCGGGGTCAGGAGACCCTGACGGTCTTGATCACAACCTTGATCTTGGGTGCGTTCGAGCCGCCGTCGTCGCTGGTGATGTCCACGCCGTCCTTGGCGGTGTTGACCCCACCCTTGACGATCTTGTCCACGATCTCCATGCCCTGGCGGACGATGCCGAACGGCGTGTACGCCTGCGGAAGCTGGGCGTTCTCGTCGGTGTAGGAGATGACGAACTGGCTGCCGTTGGAGTTGGCGGCGTCGCCTGCCTGGGCCATGAACACCACGCCGCGGGCGTACTGCGGCCCGAGGTTCTCGTCGGGGAACAGGTAGCCGGGGCCGCCGGTGCCGTCGGTCGGGTTCTCGCCGTCGCCCTTGGCCTGGGGGTCGCCGCACTGCAGCAGGCCGAGGCCGTTGGTCTCGATCGTGGTGAGGCGGTGGCAGACCGTGTTGTCGAAGTACTTCTTGCTGGCCAGGAACGCGAACGAGTTCACCGTGCAGGGCGTGTCGCCGGGGGCGATGTCGAGGACGATCTTGCCGAGGTTGGTGTAAATCGTCATCGCCTTGGCGTTGATCACCGCCTTGCTGAGCCGCTTCGGCGGCAGCCCGACGAACTTCGCCGGGCTGCCGGTGTCGTCCTTGCGGTACTCGCAGGTGACCTTGCGCAGGTCCGTGGGCTTGACACTGGGCGTCGCGTTCGGGAGATCCGACGGGATGGCCGAGGGAGCCTCGGAAGGCGAGGCCGAAGGGGGCGCCTCGGCAATGTCCTTGGACTCGCTGCACGCCGCGAGCCCGCCCACCAGTGCGAGCACACCGAGGCCGACGCCGAAGGTGGTGCGCCTGGCCTTGCCCTTGCGCCAAGCCGGGTGCTGCTGCCGGTCCGTGTCGGTCACCGTTATGCCTTCCCTTTTACCTGTTTTGACCACTGCGATGCGTCACTTTATCGGCGATCCTGTCGGGTTCGCGTAAGCAGGAGACTCACAGGTATCTCAAGTAGCAGAAATCACGATCTTGCGGTAAAGAACCATCCCGTTACGATTACGTGGTGACAAGTGGGCCTTACCTCCGATTTCCCCACGTTCACCGGCAATCCCTGACCTTCGTGGCGGACGACGATGTCTGGATCGCTCCACTCGACGGCGGGAGGGCCTGGCGGCTGACGGTCGACCGGGCCAGGGTGAGCCACCCGAGGTTCTCTCCCGACGGCGCGAGGGTCGCCTGGACGAGCCGGTGCGACGGCGACCCGGAGATCCACGTGGTCCCGATCGGAGGCGGGCCCGTCACGCGGCTCACCTATTGGGGGGACTACCGCACGGAGTCGCGGGGCTGGCTGGACGACCACACCGTCGCCGTCGTCAGCGGGCAGGGCCAGCCCTTCGGGTTCTGGACCTGGGCGTACGCGGTCCCGGACGACGGCGGTCCGGCGACGCGGCAGCCGTACGGGCCGGTCGAGGACCTGCACGTGGCGGAGGGGGACGCGCTGCTGCTCACCGGGGCGGCGGGACACGACCCGGCGCACTGGAAGCGCTACCGGGGCGGCGGCACCGGCAGGCTCTGGCTCAACGGGCGGCGCCTGCTCGAAGGCCACGAGGGCCAGATCGCCGCACCGATGATCGTCGGGGGCCGGATCGCCTTCCTCTCCGACCACGAGGGGGTCGGCAACGTCTACTCCTGCGCCCCGGACGGCTCCGATCTCGTACGGCACACCTGGCACGAGGACTTCTACGCCCGCCAGGCGAGCACCGACGGGCGGCGGATCGTGTACAGCCGGGCGGGGGAGCTGTGGCTTCTCCCCGGCCTCGACGCCCGCCCGGAGCGCCTCGATGTGACGCTGGGCGGCGCGGGAGCGGGCTGGCGGCCGTACGCGGCGCCGCCGTCCGTGGAGCACCTGTCGTGCGACGCCACCGGCCGGGCCAGCGCCGTGGAGGTGGCGGGCACGGTGGTGTGGCTGACGCACGAGGACGGGCCGGCGCGAAGCCTGACCGCACGTCCGGGAGTCCGGGCCAGGCTCCCCATCGTGCTCGGCTCCTTACGGGGCCAGGACGGGGAGGAGACACCGCGGCGCGGCAACGGGCCGGTCGCATGGGTGAGCGACGCCGGCGGCGAGGACGGGATCGAACTCGTGGAGCCCGGCGGCACGGTCAGGAGTGTCGCCGGCGGCCGGCTCGGGCGCGTGCTGGAGATCACCGGAGCGCCGGACGGCGGCACGATCGCGGTGACCACCCACGACGGCGGGCTCCTGCTCGTGGACGTGGCGAGCGGCGAGGTGACGGAGCTGGCGCGGTCGGCGTGCGGCCCGCTCAGCGGGGCGAGGTTCTCGCCCGACTCCGCCTGGCTTGCCTGGTCGCATCCCGAGGTGGGCCTGCTGCGCGCGATCCGGATGGCCCGGGTGCCCAGGCCGTCCGCGTCCGTCGCGGAAGACGCGGCCAGGACGGAAGGCGCGGCCAGGACGGCAGGCGCGGCCAGGACGGAAGGCGCGGCCAGGACGGACAGCGCGGAGGGCGCTGACCGTGCGGACGGCACGGACGCGGTTCCGGTGATCGTCGAGGTCACCGACGGCCGGTTCAGCGACACCGAGCCGGTGTTCACACCCGACGGGAGATATCTCGCCTTCCTGTCCATGCGGGGCTTCGACCCGATCTTCGACGTGCACAGCTTCGACCTGGCCTTCCCCGTCGGCTCCCGGCCCTTCCTGCTGCCGCTCGCCCGCAGCACGCCCTCGCCGTTCGCGCCCTCCGTGGACGGGCGCCCGGCCGAGCCGGAGGAGGGCGGCCGCGTGGACATCGTCGTGGACACCGAGGGGATGGCGAGCCGGGTGGTCGCCCTGCCGGTCCCCGAGGCCCACTACTCGAGCCTCCAGGCGGTCAAGGACGGTCTGGCCTGGCTGCGCCACCCGCTCCGAGGCTCCCTGGGCACCGGGCAGAACGGGACGCGGCCACGGACGGTCCTCGAACGGTTCGACCTCGGGAAGCGCGCGTGCGAGGAGGTCGCGAACGCCGACGCCTTCTCGGTCAGCGGCGACGGCGGGCGCGTCGCGTACATCGACGGCCACGCCATGAAGGTCACCGGCGGGGCCGGAGACCCGGCCGAGGTGGACCTGCGCAGGATCAGGGTCGAGGTCGATCCGCGGAGCCGCTGGCGGCAGGCGTACGCGGAGGCCGGGCGGCTGGTGCGCGACCACTTCTGGGTGGCGGACCTCGCGGGCGTCGACTGGCCGGCCGTGCTCGCCGCGTACCGCCCCTGGCTGGACCGGGTCTCCGGCGCCGACGAGTTCGCCGACGTGCTCGGCGAGGCCCTGGGCGAGCTGGCGTCCTCGCACGCGTACGTGCGGCCGGGGCCGTCCGGCGGGTCCTTCAGGCCCGTCGGGATGCTGGGCGCCGATCTCGCCCCTGACACCGACGGCCTCTGGCGGGTCCGCAGGATCCTGCCCGCGGAGTCCTCCGACCCGCAGGCCCGGTCCCCGCTCGCCGGTTCCGGCGTACGG
Organism: Microtetraspora glauca; assembly: GCF_040656155.1. Lineage (NCBI taxonomy): Bacteria > Bacillati > Actinomycetota > Actinomycetes > Streptosporangiales > Streptosporangiaceae > Microtetraspora > Microtetraspora glauca. Next base: position 38,276 of record NZ_JBFALK010000023.1, on the reverse strand, counting down.
CCCGGCGACGCGGTCCTCGCGGTGGACGGCCGCCCGGTCGACCCGCGTACGGGCCCGGCCCCTCTGCTGGTGGACACGGCGGGCCGGCCGGTCGAGCTCACGGTCGAGTCGGGCGACAGGGTGTTCCGGGTGGCGGTGGTCCCGCTGTGGGACGACCGGACGCTGCGCTACCACGCCTGGGTGGCGGAGCGCAGGGAGCGGGTGCGGCGGCTGAGCGGGGGCAGGGCGGGCTATCTGCACGTCCCCGACATGGACGCGTCCGGCTGGGCGCAACTCCACCGGGACCTCGGCCGCGAGCTGGTGCGGGACGTCCTCGTCGTCGATCTCAGGGGCAACCGCGGGGGGTTCACCTCCCAGCTCGTGCTGGAGAAGCTGTCGCGGCGGATCGTCGGCTGGGAGATGAGCCGCCACCTGCGGCCGCAGAGCTATCCGATGGACGCGCCTCGGGGTCCGGTGGTCGTGGTGTGCGACGAGGCGACGTGCTCCGACGGGGACATCATCACCGGAGCCGCGCAGACCCTCGGCCTCGGGCCGGTGGTGGGGACCAGGACGTGGGGCGGTGTGATCGGCTACGACGGATGGCACCGCCTGGGCGACGGCACCTCCTTCACCGTCCCCGGATACGCGAACTGGATCCGCGGGTACGGCTGGGAGCTGGAGAACCGGGGGGCCACGCCCGACGTGGAGGTGCTGAACACACCCGCGGACTGGGCCGCCGGCGCCGATCCGCAGCTCGACACGGCGGTGCGGCTGGCGCTGGAGAAGCTCGCGGACGCGCCCGCGGCCGCGCCGCCCGACCCCGCGACCCGTCCGAGGAGGGGCAGGACCGTCACCTGACCGGGCCGCGGGCCGCGGGTCGCGCGCACGCGGGCGACCGGTGGTGACGCGGGAAGGCCGATCTGTGAGGGTGGTAATCCCCTCCCTCCAGGGAGGGGAGAAATTCAGATTGTTCTCAGATCTCTTTGAGAACCTCGCCGTGATCGCATCCGTATCAGGGTGAGGAACAACCCTGCCACGATCACGAAGCCAGGAGTGACGCCCATGTTCGACGAGATCCTCGGCCTGCCCGTCCACCCCCTGCTCGTCCACGCGGCGGTCGTGCTGACACCGCTGCTGGCCCTCCTCTCGGTCGCCCACGCCGCGTTGCCGAGGTTCCGCGGGAAGTTCGACTGGATGCTCGTCCTGACGGCGGTCGGCGCTCCCGTCGCCGTCTTCGTGGCGAAGGAGAGCGGCGAGGCGTTCGAGAGGAATCTCTTCGAGGGGCGGACGTCGCCCGCCGTCGCCGCGCACGAGAGCTTCGCCAACCCCCTGCTGATCAGTACGGCCGCACTGGGCCTCGTGGCCCTCCTGCTCGTCTTCGGCGCCAGGAAGTGGCCGAAGGCCGCCGGCACGGTGCTGTCCGCCGCTTCCGTGGTCCTCGCGGTCGTCGCCGGTTACTACGTCGTACGCGCCGGGCACAGCGGGGCGACGGCGGTCTGGGGCGGCTAGAGTCGAGGTTGTGGACAGTCTGTTCGATTCGATGGCCGAGGAGGCCCACAGAGGCCAGGAACCGCTGGCCGTCCGGATGCGACCGCGCGGTCTGGACGAGGTGATCGGACAGCGCCACCTGCTCGGCCAGGGCACGCCGTTGCGCCGCCTGGTCGAGAGCGAGGCCCCCATGTCCCTGTTCCTGTGGGGGCCGCCGGGCACGGGAAAGACCACACTCGCCTATGTCGTGGCAGGCGCCACCAAGCGCCGGTTCGTGGAGATCTCCGCCGTCTCCGCCGGCGTCAAGGACGTACGCGCCGCGATCGACCAGGCCCGCCGCGAGCTCGGCATGAGCGGCCGGCAGACCGTCCTCTTCGTCGACGAGGTGCACCGCTTCAACAAGGCCCAGCAGGACGCGCTGCTCCCGGCGGTCGAGAACCGCTGGGTCACCTTCATCGGCGCCACCACGGAGAACCCGTTCTTCTCGGTCATCTCGCCGCTGCTGTCCCGGTCGCTGCTCCTCACCCTGGAGTCGCTGACTGAAGACGACGTGCGGGCCGTCCTGGAGCGGGCGGTCGGCGACCCGCGCGGCCTCGGCGGGCGCGCCACACTGCACCCCGACGCCCTCGACCAGCTCGTACGGCTCGCCGGGGGCGACGCCCGCCGGTCCCTGACCTACCTCGAGGCGGCGGCGCTGCTGTCCGACGAGATCACCGTCGAGGTCGTGGAGCGGGCGGTCGACAAGGCGGCGGTCCGCTACGACCGGCAGGGCGACCAGCACTACGACGTGATCAGCGCGTTCATCAAGAGCATGCGCGGTTCGGACGCCGACGCCGCCCTGCACTACCTGGCCCGCATGGTCGAGGCGGGGGAGGACCCCCGGTTCATCGCCCGCCGGATTGTGATCTTCGCCTCAGAGGACGTCGGCATGGCCGATCCGACCTGCCTCCAGGTCGCCGTGGCGGCCGCGCAGGCGGTGGAGTTCATCGGGCTTCCCGAGGGCCGCATCAACCTCGCCCAGGCGGTGATCCACTGCACGCTCGCGCCCAAGTCCAACGCGGTCGTCTCGGCCATCGGCGCCGCCGCCGACGACGTACGGCGCGGCCTGATCGGGCAGATCCCCTCCCACCTGCGCGACGCCCACTATCCCGGCGCGAGCAAGCTGGGCCACGGCAAGGGCTACCAGTACCCCCACGACTTCGAGCACGGCCTGGTCCGGCAGGACTACGCGCCCAAGGAGCTCAGGGACCGGCGCTACTACCAGCCCACCAAGCACGGCGCGGAGGCGCGGTTCGCCGAGCGCTGGACGCGGATCCGCGACTTCCTCAGGGGCGACGGCCGTACGTGAGGGCCGTACCCGAAGGTCGCGCCTGACGGACGCCTGGCGGCCGGAGGGGCCGGGCGGGGGCCGGGAAGGGCGTGGTGGGCCTCGGCGTACCCGGCGTTCGCGGTAGGGTCTTGCCATTCCAGCCGAATCCGCCGCGCCGAAGCCGCGCGGCGCGGGTTCGAGCAGAGACACGCGCCTGCCACCTACCGAGGAGACGGATCCGCACATGCTTACCGCGGGAGAGGTCGCCGGTCTGATCGTCGCGATGTTCTGGGCGATCCTGGTGTGCTTCATGGCCGTCGTGCTCGTCAGGCTGGCCCGCCTGCTCACCGAGACCACCAAGGTGGTGTCCGAGCTGAGCGATCGGGTGGTGCCCCTCCTGGAGGACGTCGGCCAGACGGTCAACGAGACCAACCGCCAACTGGTCGCGGTCGAGGCGATCACGGAGAACGTCAAGGACGTCAGCGGCAACATGGTGAAGATCACCGGTGTCGCGGCCATGCTGTTCGCCGGGCCGATGATCAAGCTGTCCGCGCTGGGGTACGGCGTCCGCGAGGCGCTGGCCCGGCGGGACCGCCGCGCGATCGGGGGGCGGCGTCCGTGATCCGCCGGTTCTTCTACATCGCGGTCGGCGTGTGCCTCGCCGTCTGGACGATGCGTAAGCTTCAGGCGATGCGGCCCGAGAACGTGGCCAGACGCGCCGTCGGCCGGGCGGCCGGGTTCGCCGGTGAGCTCGTGGACTTCGCCGGGGACGTCCGCGCGCTGGCGCGGGACCGGGAAACTGAGTTGCGCGCCCGCATGGGACTCGAAAGTCTTGACAGAAACTACGACGTAAAGGATGGCCGCTGAAATGGAGTCGGCAGAGATCGCCCGCCGCTTCCTGCGCTTCTTCGAAGAGCGCGGGCACACCGTCGTGCCCTCGGCCAGCCTTGTCGCCGAGGACCCGACGCTGCTTCTCGTCCCCGCGGGCATGGTGCCCTTCAAGCCCTACTTCCTCGGCCAGCGCAAGCCGCCGGCGCCGAGGCTGGTGAGCGTCCAAAAGTGCATCCGCACCCCGGACATCGACGAGGTCGGCAAGACCACGCGGCACGCCACGTTCTTCCAGATGCTCGGTAACTTCTCCCTGGGCGACTACTTCAAGGAGAAGGCGATCCCGTACGCCTGGGAACTGCTCACCAAGCCCGAGTCCGAGGGCGGCTTCGGCTTCCCCGAGGAGCGGCTCTGGGTGACCGTCTACCAGGACGACGACGAGGCGGCCGACATCTGGCACAAGGTGGTCGGTGTCCCGCTGGAGCGCATCCAGCGCCGTGGCCTCGCGGACAACTACTGGCACATGGGCGTGCCCGGTCCCGGCGGCCCGTGCTCGGAGATCTACTACGACCGCGGTCCCGAGTACGGCCGCGAGGGTGGCCCGGTCGCCGACGAGAACCGCTACCTCGAAGTCTGGAACAACGTCTTCATGCAGTTCCAGCTCAGCGAGGTCCGCAACAAGGTCGACTTCGACGTCGCGGGCGAACTGCCGAGCAAGAACATCGACACCGGCATGGGCCTGGAGCGCATGGCGGCGATCCTGCAGGGCGTCGACAACATCTACGAGATCGACACCACGTACAAGATCCTCGACCGGGCGGCCGAGCTCACCCACACCAAGTACGGCCGTGACAGCCGCGCGGACGTGTCGCTGCGGGTCGTGGCCGACCACACGCGCGCCGGTGTGATGCTGGTCGCCGACGGCGTCCTGCCCTCCAACGAGGGCCGCGGGTATGTCCTGCGCCGCATCCTGCGCCGCAGCATCCGCAACCTCCGCCTGCTCGGCGCGGGCGAGGACCGCTACATGCACGAGCTCACCGCGACCACCATCGACGTGATGGGCGAGCTGTATCCCGAGCTGAAGAGCGACGCGGCCAACATCCACACCGTCATCGACGCGGAGGAGGCGTCCTTCCTTGGCACGCTCCGCACCGGTACGGCGATCTTCGACGCGGCCGTCGAGGAGTCCAAGCGCAAGGGCGCGCCGATTCTGAGCGGCGACCAGGCGTTCCAGCTGCACGACACCTACGGGTTCCCGATCGACCTCACCCTGGAGATGGCCTCCGAGCAGGGTCTCAAGGTCGACGAGGAGGGCTTCCGCCGCCTCATGAAGGAGCAGCGGGACCGGGCCAAGGCGGACGCCGCGGCCAAGAAGACCGGCAACGCCGACATCTCCGTCTTCAGCGGCATGCTGGAGAAGGCCGGCAAGGTCGACTTCCTCGGTTACGACCACACGACGGCCGAGGCGGGCGTCATCGGCCTGATCGTCGACGGCGGCGCAGTCCCGGCGGCGGGGGAGGGGACGACCCTGGAGATCGTCCTCGACCGCACGCCGTTCTACGCCGAGGGCGGCGGCCAGCTGTCCGACCAGGGCGTGATCCGCACCGCGGGCGCCGAGGTCGAGATCACCGACGTGCAGTCGCCGATCGCCGGCCTCGTCGTGCACCGCGGCAAGGTCCGCACCGGCGAGATCCGGGTCGGCGAGCAGGCACAGGCCGAGATCGACCTGGAGCGGCGCCGCGCGATCTCCCGCAGTCACACCGCGACCCACCTCGTTCACCGCGGCTTCCGCAACGCGCTCGGCGAGTCCGCGGCGCAGGCGGGTTCGGAGAACTCCCCCGGCCGGTTCCGGTTCGACTTCACGGCGGCCGGAGCGGTCGCGCCGAGCGTCCTGCGCGACGTCGAGGACGAGGTCAACGCGGTCCTGATCAACGACCTCCGGGTCAACGCGTACTACACCTCGCAGTCCGAGGCCCGCGCCATGGGCGCGCTCGCGCTGTTCGGCGAGAAGTACGGCGACGAGGTGCGCGTGGTCGAGGTCGGCGACTACTCCCGCGAGCTGTGCGGCGGCACCCACGTGGCGAGCTCCGGCCAGCTCGGCCTGGTCAAGGTCCTCGGTGAGGCGTCGATCGGCGCGGGCGTGCGCCGGGTCGAGGCGCTGGTCGGTCTGGACGCCTTCCGCTTCCTGGCCCGCGAGAGCGTACTGGTGGCCCAGCTCAGCGAGCAGCTCAAGGCGCGCCGCGAGGAGCTGCCGGAGCGGGTGGAGGGCATCGTCACCCGGCTGCGCACGGCCGAGAAGGAGCTGGAGAAGCTCCGCTCGGCGCAGGTGCTCGCGGTCGCGGGTGAACTGGCCGCCGGAGCGGTGGACGTGCACGGCGTCTCCGTCGTCACGCATCGCGCGCCCGCTGGCACTTCTCCCGATGACCTGCGTAAACTCGCCCTCGACGTGCGCGGCCGATTCCCGAGCGACCGCGCTGCGGTGGTCGTCGTCGCCGGTGTTCCCTCAGACCGGCCGGTCGTCGTCGCCGCCGTGAACGAGGCGGGACGCGGCCGTGGCCTGAAGGCGGGGCAGCTGGTCGGCGTCGCCGCCAAGGCGCTTGGGGGTGGCGGTGGCGGCAAGGACGATGTCGCGCAGGGCGGTGGAACCCGGCCCGAGGCGATCGGCGACGCGCTGCGCGCCGTGGAGGAGACGATCTCCTCGTCCCTCACCTGACGGTCTGGTCTCTCGGGGAGAACCGGCCATCATGAGGCAGGGTGTACGAGTCGGCGTCGACGCCGGATCGGTACGCATCGGCGTGGCGCGCAGCGACCCTTCGGGTCTGCTCGCCACGCCGGTCGAGACCGTACGGCGCGGCCGGGGTGACGTGGAACGGATCGCCGCGATCGTCGCGGAGCACGAGGCGATCGAGGTCGTCGTGGGGTTGCCCACATCCCTTTCCGGGCGGGAGAGCCACGCGGCCGGGGCGGCGCGGGAGTTCGCCGTCCTCCTCGCCGAGCGGCTCGCGCCGATCCCGATCCGCCTCTTCGACGAGCGGCTGACGACGGTGACCGCCCAGCAGCGGCTGCGTTCCAGTGGCGTGAAGGCGAAGAACCAGCGCTCCGTGATCGACCAGGCGGCGGCCGTGGTGCTGCTCCAGGCCGCGCTCGACTCCGAGCGCTCGACCGGGAGGCCGCCGGGCCGTCCCCTCGGACCGCCGGGCGGAGCCGGCGGCGAGGAAGCGGGCGGCGGAGCCGGCTGATGCCCGCGGTCGCGGTTCGGGCCGCCCGTTCCGATGTTCCCGGTGGTGACCCGGCCACCACGCGGTGCGACGTCACACGCCACCGCTTTCCGCCCAGGTCGCGTCGGACCCGTCGCTCCGGGTCGCGTCAGACCGGCACGCGCCGGTCCGACCAGCGCCGGGACCAGGTGATGTCCCTGAGATCGCTCCGCGTGATCCGCCGCCGTGCGGCCCGTGCGGCCCTTCCCCCTGGGTGGGCGATTAATCCCGGAATAATGCCATACTTGGTGCACTTCGCCCCCAAAACGGGCGATTGGTACCGGTTTGTCAGAGCCGATCTTCACCATAGGATCATCAAATTCACTGACAAAGAGGGCGAGTTTGTGAAATACCGGGAAGAGTTGAACACGTACCTAGGGACCATCTAGGACATGACCATCCGAGCCCGGAAGGATCGTCCTGGCCCCCTGGCGGCCCGGGTCGCCGTTCCCTCGCGCGGGGTGCGGTTCACCCGGATCTGGGGGCCCACGCCCGCTCGTAGCAGGGGCGGGCGCGTAATCGAACGCCGGAACCCCCTCGGTTCGGCACACTCGCTTGACGCGGGGTACGCCGTACCGAGAGATTGGCCAGCGCACTATGAATGATCTCGATATGGACTTCCTGCTGGGCTCCGACGACGACGGGCCGTCCCGACGCCGTTCCCGTGGCCCCTCCCGCAGCCAGCGCCGCCGCAGCCGCAAGCGCCGGACGCGCCAGCGGCGCAAGGGCTTCGCCGCGAGCGTCATCGCCATCGTCGTCGTCGCGGGTGTCCTCGGCGGCGCCGGCTACCTCGGCTTCAACTGGTTCCGCGACGTCATCGTCCCCAAGGACTTCACCGGCACCGGCACCGGCGAGATCATCGTGGAGGTCAAGGAGGGGGCCACCGCCTCCGACGTCGCCCAGGAGCTAGAGGAGCAGGGCGTCGTGGCCAGCGCGCGGGCGTTCGTCAACGCCATCGGAGCGGCGGGCAAGAGCTCCTCCCTGCAGCCGGGCGAGTACACCCTGCGCAAGGGCATGTCCGCGGAGGCCGCGGTGACCATGCTCGATCCCAAGAATCGCGTGCTCAACCGGCTGACCATTCGCGAGGGCCTGCGGCTCAGCAAGATCTTCACCGAGCTGTCCACGGCCACCGGCAAGCCGGTCGAGGAGTTCAAGAAGGCCGCGAAGAAGGACCTCGGCCTTCCCCGGTACGCCAAGGGACGGTTGGAAGGCTACGCCTTCCCCGCGACGTACGAGATCTCGCCGAAGCTCAGCGCGGCCCAGATCCTGACCAAGATGGTCGACCGCTACAACCAGACCGCCCAGCGGCTCGACCTGGAACGCCAGGCGAAGCAGCTCGGCTACTCGGCGCACGAGATCATGATCATCGCGAGCATCGTGCAGGCCGAGTCCGGCAACCAGGACGACATGGGCAAGGTGGCCCGCGTCATCTACAACCGGCTCAGCCGGAACCCGCAGATGAACCTGGCGATGGACAGCACGGTCATGTACGGCCTGAACAAGTACGGCATCGCCGCCACCCACGCGGACCTGAAGAGCACCTCGCCGTACAACACGTACACGCGGCCCGGTCTGCCCCCGGGGCCGATCGACAACCCGGGTGACCACGCCATCGAGGCCGCGCTCAAGCCCGCCGACGGCAACTGGCTGTACTTCGTGACCGTCGACCCGAAGAAGGGCATCACCAAGTTCACCGACAAGGAGTCGGAGTTCTGGAAGCTCCGCGAAGAGTTCAACCGGAACAACGGATGACCGGAGCGCGCGGAGCCGAGCCACGCAGAGCGGCGGTCCTCGGCCTCCCGATCCGCCACTCGCTCTCGCCGATCCTGCACCGCACGGCGTACGCCGAGCTCGGCCTGTCCGGCTGGCGGTACGACGCGATCGAGTGCGCGGAGGAGGGACTCGCCGGCCTGGTCGCCGGGCTCGGGCCGGAGTGGGCCGGGCTGTCGCTGACGATGCCGCTCAAGCGTGTGGTGTTCCCGCTGCTGGACACGGTCTCCGGCCTGGCGGTCGAGGTGGGCGCGGCCAACACGGTGGTCTTCCGCGACGGCGGCCGCCACGGGGAGAACACCGACGTGTACGGCATCGTCCAGGCGCTCGCCGAGGCGGGGGTGACCGCTCCCGGCTCCGCCACCATCCTCGGCGGGGGCGCCACCGCGGCCTCGGCCATCGCGGCGCTGCGGGAGATGGGGCTGCGGGAGGTGTTCCTGGTCGTGCGCGACCCCGCCCGCGCGGGGGAGACCGTGGAGGTGGCCGACCGGCTCGGGGTCTCGGTGGAGGTGCAGGAGTTCGACAAGTTCGACGCGGACGTCGATCTCCTCGTCTCCACGCTGCCCTCGGGGGCCGCGGACGCCTTCGCCGCGCAGGCGGCGCGGGCGAAGGCGGTCTTCGACGTGGTCTACTCGCCGTGGCCGACGAGGCTGGCGGCGGCCGTACAGGCTCGGGGCGGGGTCGTCATCGGCGGGTTCCCGATGCTCCTGCACCAGGCGGTCATGCAGGTCGAGTTGATGACCGGCCGGGCGGACGTGCCCGTCGAGGAGATGCGCGCGGCAGGCGAGGCCGAGATCCTCAGGCGGGCCGCCGAGGCCGGGTGACCCCCGGGGTGGAATATCCGGGGTGGTCGCCGGGTTGTGGTAATGTTGTCATTCGATCGGTCCGGCATGCCGGCTGGACGCGCAAGCGGAGGTCCTCCTCCCACCTGATCGGCCGAAAGGCGGACGGGTCAAGGATCACAACCAGAGCTTTCTGAGTGAGAGCTCAGTGACCCCGCATGCGTGACGTGCGGGGTTTTATGTTTTCCCGCACGGTCGAGCATCAAGCGGAAGTCCTTTGGAGGTCCCATCAGCACCGAGCCCCGCATCAACGATCGTATCCGCGTGCCGGAGGTTCGCCTCGTCGGCCCGAACGGCGAGCAGGTCGGCATCGTCTCGATCGGCGATGCACTGAAGCTGGCCCAGGAGAGCGATCTCGACCTCGTCGAGGTCGCGGCGACGGCCAGGCCGCCCGTGTGCAAGCTCATGGACTACGGCAAGTTCAAGTACGAGTCGGCCATGAAGGCGCGCGAGGCCCGCCGCAACCAGGCGCACACGATCATCAAAGAGATCAAGCTCCGGCCGAAGATCGATCCGCACGACTACGAGACCAAGAAGGGTCACGTCGTGCGCTTCCTCAAGGCGGGCGACAAGGTCAAGGTCACGATCATGTTCCGGGGCCGCGAGCAGTCCCGGCCGGAGCTGGGCTTCCGGCTGTTGCAGCGGCTCGCCGAGGACGTCACCGAGCTGGGTTTCGTGGAGTCACAGCCCAAGCAGGACGGCCGAAACATGATCATGGTGATCGGCCCGCACAAGAAGAAGGCCGAGGCCAAGGCCGAGAAGGCCGCCGCCAAGGCACAGCGCGGCTCAGAGTCAGCGGAGCAGGACGCCCCCCTCGGGGAGCAGGAGTCCGCGACCGCGGAGTGACGCGCTCGTCTGAGTGATCAGACACGCATGGAGAAGCCGAGACCGGGACGGTCTCGCAGAGCCAGGCATGCCGCCGGCTCGGGTTACCGGCCCGGGCCGTCGGCACGGACCAATGAGGGAGAGACGGCTGAGATGCCGAAGATGAAGACGCACAGCGGTGCGAAGAAGCGGTTCCGGGTGACCGGCTCCGGCAAGATCGTTCGCCGGCGGGCCAACCGGAAGCACCTTTTCGAGCACAAGCCGTCCACCCGCACGCGTCGGCTCGAGGGTGACGTCGTGATCAGCGACGCCGACGCCAAGAAGATCAAGAAGCTGCTCGCGAAGTAACCGACCCCGGGGAGACTGAACAACATGGCACGCGTGAAGCGGGCGCTCAACGCCAAGAAGAAGCGCAGGGTCGTCCTCGAGCGGGCGAGTGGCTATCGGGGTCAGCGGTCCAGGCTGTACCGCAAGGCCAAGGAGCAGATGCTCCACTCGATGACCTACGCGTACCGGGACCGCAAGGACAAGAAGGGCACCTTCCGGCGCCTGTGGATCCAGCGCATCAACGCGGCGGCCCGCGCGAACGGCATCACCTACAACCGGTTCATCCAGGGCCTGCGTCTCGCCGGCATCGAGGTGGACCGTAAGATCCTCGCCGACCTCGCGGTGAACGACAGCCAGACCTTCGCCACGCTGGCCGAGGCCGCCAAGAAGGCTCTTCCGGCCGACGTGAACGCGCCGGTCGCCTGAGTCGGGCAATTCAATACTCGAGGGGCTCACCGGCATCCGGTGGGCCCCTTTTGACGGGGGAAGGCATGGCCGGATCCGAGCTCACCAACATCAGGTCCCCGCGGGTCAAGGCCGCGCGGCGGCTGACCAAGCGCGCCTTCCGGGACCGCGACCGGGCCTTCCTGGCCGAGGGGCCGCAGGCCGTCCGTGAGGCCCTCACGCTCGACGGCGTGACGGTCGAACTGTTCGCCACGGCGGAGGCCGAGACCAGGCACGCCGACATCGTGGGCGCGGCGGCCGCCGCCGGGGTCCCCGTCTTCCGGGTCAGCGGCGAGGTCATGGCCGAGCTCGCCCAGACCGTCACCCCGCAGGGGTTGATGGCCGTCTGCCGGTTCGTCCACGTCCCGCTGTCCGAGGCGGTGCCGCCCACCGCCCGGCTGGTCGCCCTCCTCGCCCACGTGCGCGACCCCGGCAACGCCGGCACCGTCCTGCGTACGGCCGACGCCGCCGGAGCCGACGCCGTCGTGTTCACCGACGCCTCGGTCGATCCGTACAACGGCAAGTGCGTGAGGGCCAGCGCGGGCAGCCTGTTCCACCTTCCCGTCGCGACCGGCACCCCGGTGGCGCAGGCCGTACGGCAGGTGCGGGACGCCGGGCTGCGGATCCTCGCCGCGGACGGCACGGGCAAGGCGACCCTCGACGACGTGGATCTCGGCGCGCCCACGGCATGGCTCTTCGGCAACGAGGCGTGGGGGTTGCCCCCGGAGTTGCTCGAACTCGCCGACGAGGTGGTGCGGGTCCCGATCTACGGGCGGGCGGAGAGTCTCAACCTCGCCACCGCCGCCGCCGTCTGCCTGTACGCCTCGGCCCGGGCCCAGCGGCAGACCTTACATCATGTGGAAGATCCATCTACTCCCGCGGTCTGACGCGGCCGACTAGAACGGGAAACCCGCTATTGTCGGCCTTGGAGCACGCGCGGGTCCCCATCCGGCGGGCTTTCACAGGATCGAGGGAGGCGGTCTCGTGCGTGGTGAGGGCACTCCCCGGAGCGCCGGAGAACCGGCCGCCGGCGGGAGTGCGGACGTCTGTTCCGACGATCTCCCTGACGGGCTCGTCGTGGCCGACTCCGAAGGCGTGGTCCTGCTCGTCAACCGGGCCGCGGAACGGCTGACCGGAGTGACCCGCGGGGCGGCGGTCGGCAAACACATCACCGACGCGTTGCCGTTACGCGACCCCGAGGGCCGCGACTGGTGGAAGTGCCTCGACCCGCACGGCGGCCTGGTCACCCGGACCCGCCAGCCCGAGCGCCCGATGCACCTGCCGGGACGCCAGGAGTTACTCGTCGCGGCTCGCCTGGTCCGCCGTCCCGAACGCGCCGGCCCGGTGATCCGCGTCGTCATCACGCTGAGGGACGCCTCGGCCCGGGCCCGCCTGGAGCGCAGCAGGGCCGACCTCGTCTCCACCGTCGCGCACGAACTCCGATCTCCGCTGACCAGCGTCAAGGGTTTCACCGCCACGCTGCTGGCCAAGTGGGAACGCTTCACCGACGCGCAGAAGCTCGTCATGCTGCAGACGGTCAACGCCGACGCCGACCGCGTCACCCGGTTGATCACCGACCTGCTCGACGTGTCCAGGATCGAGTCCGGACGGCTGGAGATCCACCGCCAGGTCGTGGACATCCCGGCGCGAGCCCGCAGGCTCATCGCGGGCAGGGTCGCGGCGGGCGAGTCCGCCGACCGGTTCCGGCTCGACGTGCGCGGCGAACTACCCGAGACCTGGCTCGATCAGGACAAGATCGACCAGATTCTCGGCAACCTGCTGGAAAACGGGGTGCGCCACGGGCGCGGTACGGTGACGATAGTGGTCGAAGCCGTCGAATGGGGAGTGGCCGTGTCCGTGCGCGACCAAGGTGAGGGTGTCGCACCCGAGCTGGTCACGCGCGTCTTCCGGCAGTTCTGGCGCGGCAACGGCCGCAGGCGGGGCGGCACCGGCCTCGGCCTCTTCATCGTCAAGGGCCTGGTCGAGGCCCACGGCGGCACCATCAGCGTGCAGCGCGCGCCCGGCGGCGGCGCGGAGTTCCGATTTACCGTGCCCACCGGGACCCCTGACTTCGCCTGATCTCAGAGCCGACCTCAGACCCGGTGGGCCGACCGCGCCGGCGCCCCTGTCGCCGATCTTCGCGGGGGCGAATCTTGACGTTGGCGGCACTAGACTCGTGCACGCTTAAGCCCTGGATACGGAGCTCTCTCTTGTCGAACACCTATGACCCGGTCGAGGTGACGCCGCTGCACGCCGACGAGGTCGCGCGGGCACAGGCCGACGCCCTCGCCGCGATCGCCGCGGCGCGCGACCTCGACGAACTGAAGCAGGTACGTCTCGCGCACGCCGGCGACCGCTCGCCGATCGCGCTGGCCAACCGCGAGATCGGCGCGCTGCCGCCGCAGGCGCGGAGTGAGGCGGGCAAGCGCATCGGCGGCGCGCGCAAGGCCATCGGCCAGGCGCTCTCCGCCCGTCAGTCCGAGCTCGAGGCCGAGCGGGACGCGCGCGTCCTCGTCGAGGAGACCGTCGACGTCACCCTGCCGTGGGACCGCGGGCCGCGTGGCGCCCGCCACCCGCTCACCACGCTGCAGGAGCGCGTCGCCGACGCGTTCGTCGCGATGGGCTACGAGGTGGCCGAGGGACCCGAGCTCGAAGGCGAGTGGTTCAACTTCGACGCGCTGAACATCGCGCCGGACCACCCCGCCCGCTCCGACCACGACACGTTCTTCGTCGAGAGCACCGCCTCGGGCAAGGTGCTGCGCACCCAGACGTCGCCGGTGCAGATCCGCGCGCTGCTGGCGCGCGACCTGCCGGTGTACGTCATCTCGCCGGGCAAGGTCTTCCGTACCGACGAGCTGGACGCCACCCACACCCCGGTGTTCCACCAGGTCGAGGGGCTCGCCGTCGACAAGGGGCTCACGATGGCCCACCTCAAGGGCACGCTGGACCGGTTCGCCGAGGTCATGTTCGGCGAGGGCATCACCACCCGGTTCCGGCCCAACTACTTCCCGTTCACCGAGCCGTCCGCCGAGATGGACCTGCGCTGCTTCGTCTGCCGCGGCGCGTCGGCCGTCCCGGGCAACCCGCCGTGCCGTACGTGCAAGTCGGAGGGCTGGATCGAGTGGGGCGGCTGCGGCATGGTCAACCCCCGCGTGCTGATCGCCTGCGGCGTCGACCCGTCGGTCTACTCGGGCTTCGCCTTCGGGATGGGCATCGAGCGCACCCTGATGTTCCGCAACAACGCCGAGGACATGCGTGACATGGTCGAGGGCGACATCCGCTTCACCCTGCCGTTCGGAATGGAGGTCTGATGAAGGTCCCGCTTTCATGGCTGCGGGAGTACGTCGATCTCCCCGCCGTCACGGCCCAGGAGGTGGCGGACAAGCTCACCTCGGCCGGGCTCAAGCTTGAGGCGATCGCGTCCTACGGCCACGAGATCAAGAACGTGGTCGTCGGCCAGGTCGTCGTCATCGAGGAGCTCAGCGGCTTCAAGAAGCCGATCAGGCACTGCCTCGTCGAGGTGGGGGAGGCCGCGCCGCGCGAGATCGTGTGCGGCGCCACCAACTTCGCCGAGGGCGACGTCGTTCCCGTCGCGCTTCCCGGCGCGGTCCTGCCCGGGGGCTTCGAGATCGGCTCGCGCAAGACCTACGGGCGGCAGTCGGACGGCATGATCTGCTCGGAGGCCGAGCTCGGCATTGCCGAGTCCTCGCCGGGCATCCTGCTGCTTCCTCAGGACACGCCCCTCGGGACGGACGTCGTCGAGCTCCTCGGCCTCCGTGACGAGGTGCTGGAGCTGGAGATCACGCCGGACTGCGGATACGCGCTGTCGATCCGGGGCGTCGCCCGCGAGGCGGCCATCGCGTTCGGCGTGCCGTTCCGCGACCCGGCGGCGATCGAGCCGCCCGCCGCGCAGGGCGGCGCCCACCCGGCGTCGATCGGCGACCCGACGGCCTGCGACCGCTTCGTGCTGCGGTCGGTGACCGGCTTCGACCCCGCCGCCGAGAGCCCGCTCTGGATGCGCGTACGGCTCGCCCGCGCCGGCATGCGACCCGTCTCGCTCGCCGTGGACGTCACGAACTACGTGATGCTGGAGCTGGGCCAGCCGCTGCACGCGTTCGACCGGTCCCGCCTGTCCGGCGAGATCGTCGTACGGCGGGCCAGGCCGGGGGAGACCCTCGAGACGCTCGACCACGTGACGCGGAAGCTCCATGAGGAGGACATCCTCATCACCGACGACACGGGGCCGATCTCGATGGCCGGCACGATGGGCGGGCTCCACACCGAGATCTCCGACTCCTCGACCGACATCGTGATCGAGGCGGCGCACTTCTCGGCCACGGGCATCGCCAGGGAGTCCCGCAGGCACGACCTGGTCAGCGAGGCGTCCAAGCGGTTCGAGCGGGGCGTGGACCGGGAGCTGCCGCTGGCGGCGTCGTGGCGTGCCGTCCAGCTCCTGGTCGAGCTGGGCTCCGGCACCGCCGACCCGGGCGTCACGCACGCCGAGGTCGACGTGGCGCCGGTCCGGATCGTCATGCCCTCCGGCCACCCCGGGGGTGTCGCGGGCGTGCCGTACACGCGGGAGACGGTGATCCGCAGGCTGGAGCAGATCGGCTGCGTGGTCGCCGAAGGCGTGGTCGCCGAGGACGCCGTCTCCGGCGACGGCCAGGGCGTGGCCGCGACGGGCGTGGTGTCCAGCGGCGACCTGCGCGACAAGCTGGCCGTACGCGGAGACGACCCGCTCACGGTCACCCCGCCGTCCTGGCGGCCGGACCTCACGGACCCGAACGACCTGGCGGAGGAGGTCATCCGCCTCGAGGGATACGAGCACCTGCCCTCGGTGCTGCCCGCCGCCCCGGCAGGGGCGGGGCTGACAGAGGAGCAGCGGCTGCGCCGCAGGGTCGGCCGGGCGCTGGCCTACTCCGGCTACGTCGAGGTGCTGTGCTACCCGTTCATCGGGGTCCGCGACCTGGACAACCTGCAGCTTCCCACGCAGGACGCGCGCAGGCGGGCGACCCGGCTGGTCAACCCGCTCAGCGAGGACGAGCCGCTCATGCGGACCACCCTCCTGCCCGGCCTGCTGAAGACGCTGGTCCGGAACGTGGGCCGCGGCTTCGGTGACGTGGCCCTGTTCGAGACGGGTCTCGTCTACCGGCCGGAGCCGGACGCTCCGGCCACGGCGCCGGTGCTGCCGGTCGACCGTATGCCGACCGCGGAGGAGCTGGCGCTGATCCAGACCGCGCTGCCCCGGCAGCCGGTCCGCGTCGCCGTGGTGCTGGCCGGTGAGTTCGAGCGGTCCGGCTGGTGGGGCGAGGGCCGTCAGGCGTCCTGGGCGGACGCCGTGGAGGCGGCCCGCGTCGTGGCCCGCGAGGCCGGGATCGAGCTGGACGTCCGCGCCGACCGGCACGAGCCCTGGCATCCCGGCCGGTGCGCCGCGCTGTACGCGGGCGACGTGCTCGTCGGGCACGCCGGTGAGCTGCACCCGCGCGTCGTCGAGGCGTACGGCCTGCCGCCGCGTACCGCCGCGATGGAGCTGGAGCTGTCGCTGCTGTCCCCGCAGGGGCCGGTGCAGGCGCCCGCCGTGTCCGCGTACCCCGTGGCCACGCAGGACGTCGCGCTGATCGTCCCCGTCACGGTCACCGTGGCGGAGGTCGAGGCCGCGCTGCGCGAGGGAGCGGGTGAGCTGCTGGAGTCCGTCCGGCTGTTCGACGTGTACACGGGCGAGCAGGTGGGCGAGGGCCACAAGTCCCTGGCGTACTCGCTGCGCTTCCGCGCTCCGGACCGCACGCTCACGGTGGAGGAGACCACCGCGGCCCGCGACGCGGCGGTGGCGCTCGCGGGCGAGCGGACCGGAGCCCAGCTCCGCGGCGCCTGAACCGAGTCACCTCTGGCGATGCCCGCCCGGCCCCGAGCCGGGCGGGCATCGCCGTGTTCGGGAGCCGAAACTCGCCCATTGATGCAGGGGTTACCAACGGGTATCGTCCAGAGCTGAGCAGCCCTCATATTCGTGCGCGCGAATGTCACCCCTCACCCTCCGGCTTCTCGCGAAGGGAAGTTCCCCCATGCACGCGCGCCTTCGAGGGGCGCTCACGGCCGTCGCCGTGTCCGCCCTCGTGATCACCGGCTTACCGGCGTCCCCGGCAGCCTCAGCCGCTATGGCGGCCTCCACGTCTTCCGCCGCCTCGGCGGCCGCGGCCGCCACGGTCTCGGACGACTACTGCCTCGGCCAGTGCGCGGACGTCCTCCCGCCGGGCCAGAACGGCAACGCCACGCTGGTCGACATCCTCGGCAACCAGTCCGTCGGCACCCGCCCCGCGCACAGCGCCGACCAGCTCGGCAAGTACGCCGGGCTCATCTCGGGCTACACGGGGCTGACCGACGAGCAGATCGCCTCGTTCTTCAACGACGCCTCCTTCGGCGTACCCGCCGGACAGGTCGAGAGCACGGTCAGCCCCCGCTCGGACGTCACGATCGTCCGGGACAAGGCGACCGGGGTGCCGCACATCACCGGCACCACCCGTGAGGGCACCATGTTCGGCGCGGGCTACGCGGGCGCGCAGGACCGCCTCTGGGTCATGGACCTGATGCGGCACGTCGGCAGGGGCGAGCTGACCCCGTTCGCCGGAGGCGCCCAGGGCAACCGGGAGCTGGAGCAGAGCGTCTGGCGCAACTCTCCGTACACGGAGGCCGATCTGCAGGCCCAGATCGACCGGCTGCGGGACTCGGGGCCCAGAGGCGCGCAGCTCTACTCCGACGTACGGAACTACATCGACGGCATCAACGCCTACATCGACGTCTGCATGTCCAAGCGCAACTGCCCCGGCGAGTACGTGCTGACCGGACACATGGACGCGATCACCAACGCGGGCGGGCCGGTCGACTTCACCATGACCGACCTGGTCGCGATCTCCGGTGTGATCGGCGGCCTCTTCGGCGGCGGTGGCGGCAACGAGACGCAGTCGGCCCTGGTCCGGGTCGTCGCGCGGGCCAAGTACGGCGCCGCCGTGGGCGACCAGGTCTGGGCGGCGTTCCGCGGGCAGAACGACCCGGAGACCGTCCTCACCCTGCACGGCGGGCAGAGCTTCCCGTCCGGAGCCGCCCCCGCCGGGGCCACCGGGGTGGTGCTGCCCGACGCGTCGACCGCGCCGGTCGACATCACCGAGAACGAGACGGGCACGGCGACCTCGGCGACGACCGCCGCCACGAGCCCGCTCGACGGCCTCACCGTCGACAACGCCAAGCCGGGCATGTCGAACGCGATCGTCGTCTCCGCCGCCAAGTCGGGCACCGGCCACCCCATCGCGGTCTTCGGCCCGCAGACCGGCTACTTCTCCCCGCAGCTGCTCATGCTTGAGGAGCTGTCCGGACCGGGCATCCGGGCGCGCGGCGCGGCGTTCTCCGGGCTCAACCTGTACGTGCTGCTCGGCCGGGGCGCCGACTACGCCTGGAGCGCCACCTCCAGCACGCAGGACATCACCGACACCTACGCGATCACGCTGTGCGACCCCAACGGCGGGACCGCCACCACGGCGTCGGACCACTACCTGTACCACGGCACCTGCACCGCGATGGAGACGCTGCGCAAGAAGAACTCCTGGAAGCCGACCACGGCGGACTCGACGGCCGCCGGATCGTACGACCTGGTGATCAAGCGCACCAAGTACGGCCTGGTGACATGGCGCGGCACCGTCGGCGGGACCCCGACGGCCTTCACGTCGCTGCGCTCGACCTACCGGCATGAACCGGACTCCGCGATCGGCTTCCAGATGTTCAACGACCCCGCCGAGATGGGCTCGGCCGCGGCGTTCCAGAACTCCGCCGCGAACATCGGCTTCGCGTTCAACTGGTTCTACGTGAACTCGGCCGACTCGGCGTACTTCATGTCCGGCAACAGCCCGGTGCGGTCGGCCGTCTCCGACCCGAACCTGCCGATGGCCGCCGACGCCGCGCACGAGTGGGCCGGATACGACCCGGCGGTGAACACCGCGACGTACGAGGCGGCGAACACCCACCCGCAGGCGGTCAACCAGGACTACTTCGTGAGCTGGAACAACAAGCAGGCGAAGGACTACGGAGCGGCCGACGGCAACTTCAGCTTCGGCTCGGTGCACCGGGCCGACCTCCTGGACGCGCCGGTGAAGGCCGCGCTCGCCTCCGGGACGCTCGACCGGGCCGGCGTCGTGAAGATCATGGCGGGCGCGGCGACGACCGACCTGCGCGGCTGGAAGGTCCTCCCCAACCTGCTCCGCGTCATCGACAGCGGCACCGTGACCGACCCGGCGCTCGCCTCGGCCGTCTCCAAGCTGTCCGCCTGGGCGGCCGCCGGAGCCCGGCGTGCCGAGACCGCCGCGGGCAGCAAGACGTACGCCCACGCGGACGCCATCCGCGTCTTCGACGCCTGGTGGCCCAAGCTGGTGCGGGCGCAGTTCCGGCCCGGACTCGGCGACGGCCTCTACCAGTCGCTGATCAACACCCTGCAGATCAACGAGTCGCCCTCCGGGCACCAGCAGGGGGACGTCTCCACCCTGGCCACCTCGGCGAACGAGGCACAGACGCACAAGGGCTCCTCGTTCCAGTACGGCTGGTGGGGCTACGTCGACAAGGACATCCGCAACGTGCTGGGGGACACCGTGCAGGGCGCGCTTCCGGCGAAATACTGCGGGGCCACCGTGCAGGCGTGCCGTACGGTCCTGCTGGACAGCCTGTCCGCCGCGCTGGCCGAGACGGCGGCGGTGACCTACCCGGCCGACGACGCGTGCTCCGCCGGTGACCAGTGGTGCGCGGACGCGGTACGGCAGTCGCCGCTCGGCGGGATCAAGCAGTCGCTGATCTCCTGGCAGAACCGCCCGACCTACCAGCAGGTGGTCTCCTTCCCGGCGCGGCGCGGCGACTCGATCGCCAACGCCGCGCTCGGGGGCACGGCGAGCGCGTCCAGCAAGCAGAACCTCCTCTACCCGGCGGGCAAGGCGAACGACGGTGACCCGACCACCCGCTGGTCGAGCGCGTCGAGCGACAACCAGTACGTCCAGGTGGACCTCGGATCGGTCACGAGCGTGGCGCGGGTGATCCTGCGCTGGGAGGCGGCGTACGGCAAGGCGTACACCATCCAGACGTCCACCGACGGGAGCAACTGGAGCACGGTCTACTCCACCACCACGGGCGACGGGGGCGTGGACAACGTCACCTTCAGCCCGGTGAACGCCCGCTACGTCCGCATGCAGGGCGTCACGCGCGGCACGTCCTACGGATACTCGCTCTACGAGTTCGAGATCTACGGGCGGTAGGCGCCGCCCGTCGTGAACGTTTCAGCCGCCCCGGCCCGGCACCGCAGGTTCTGCGGCCTGTCCGGTCCGGGGCTGGCAGACAGCCGAGACTTGCCCGTAATCTCCCGGCATGGCCTGGAGGATCCGCACGCTCGACCGTCCAGTGGACTCCGCGATCCCGGGGAAGCCGGTGCTGTCGGCGTTCTCGCGGTTGCCGGTGTTCCGGGCGATCCCGTCGATCCCGCCGCCCCGGGAATGGCCGCGCCATCCCGTCATGGTGGCGATCGCCTGCGCCCTGGCCGCGAGCGTGTACTCCCTCCACGGGCTGACCAAGCTGCGCACCTTCCGCACCGGCACGTACGATCTGACGATCTTCGATCAGGCGGTGCGGGGCTACGCCCACTTCCGGCCGCCGGCCATTCCCCTCCTGGGCGTCACCATGGACCGGGGGACGGACTACCTCCAGCTCGCCGACCACTTCTCGCCGATCCTGGCCGTGCTCGCCCCGCTGTACTGGGTGCACGACGGTCCCGCCACGCTGATCGTCGCCCAGGCCCTGCTGTTCGCGCTGGCCATCCCGTTCCTGTGGATGTTCACCCGCCGCCTGCTCGGCACGGCGCCCGCCTATCTGGTCGCGGTCGCGTACGCGCTGTCCTGGCCGATCGCGCAGACCGTCAGCGTGGAGTTCCACGAGGTGGCCTTCGTCCCCGTGCTGACGGCCGCCGCGATCGAGCGCCTGCACGCGGGGAAGCGGCTGCCGGGCCTCCTCGCGCTGGCCGGGCTGCTGCTGACCAAGGAGGACGCCGGACTGATCGTGATGGGCGTCGGGGCGTGGCTGTTCGTCACCGGGCGGCGGCGCCTGGGCGCGGCCGTCGTGGTCGCGGGCGTGGCCGCGCTTGAACTCATCCGCAAGGTGCTGATCCCGCTGGCCGGCGGCCGGACCGACGAGCGCTGGTACTTCTCGCATCTGGGCGCGGACCTTCCCGAGGTGGTCCGCACGGCCGTCACCGACCCGCTACGGGTCCTCGGCGTCCTGGTCGGAGACCAGGCCAAGATCGACACGACCGCCCTGCTGCTGTGGCCGACGCTGTTCCTCTGCCTCCTGTCGCCGATCGCGCTGGCGGCGCTCCCGCACATCGCCGAGCGGATGCTCGCCGACGCGCCGAACTGGTGGTCCACCGCCTGGCACTACGACGCCTTCACCGTCGCGATCCTCTTCCTGGCCGGGGTGGACGGTACGGCCCGCCTGATCAGATGGCTCCGCCGGACCGGGCGGGCCCGGGAGCCGGAACGGCTCGGCCTCCTGTGGGCCGTGGCGATCTGCGCCGTCGCGCTGACCCTGGTGCCGCACCGGCCGTTCAACGAGCTCCTCCGTCCGGACTTCTACGCGCCGGACGCGCGGGCGGCGGCGCGGCACGAGGCGCTCGCGCTGATCCCGGAGGGCGTGGTGGTGGAGGCGAGCAACGACTTCGGCCCCCATCTGTCCGGCCGCGACACGGTCCTGTGGTGGGACTATCGCCACCGGAGGACGCCGTGGATCATCGCCTCGGCGGGCCAGGATCTCCGCGGTGTGATCGACGACTACGTCCGGGACGGCTACCAGCTGGTCTTCGACCGGGAGGACATCGTCGTCCTGCGCCTCGTGACCTGAGGAGGCGCCCCGCTCGGCCTCACGGTCAGGCGGTGCTGGGCTGTTCGGCGCGGCGGGCACGCTCGGCGAGGGCGTACTCGTCGGTGCGGGCGTCGTAGCTCCGGAACCGGGGCAGCACGGCCGCCATCAGGGCCACCGCCCCCATGCAGAGCAGACCGCCCGCGCCCAGGGAGAAGCGGGCGCCGCCCCACCCGGCCATGAGCCCCGCGCGTACGTCGCCGAGCATCGGGCCGGTGGAGTAGGAGAGCAGCTCGATGCCGGCCAGGCGGCCCCGGTACTCGTCCGGGATGGTCTGGTTCCAGATCGTGCCCCGGAAGAGGCCGCTCACCATGTCGGCGCCGCCGGCGACGGCGAGGAACAGGAAGACCAGCCAGACGTTCGGCATGAGCGCGGCGATCGCCACCGAGACGCCCCACAAGGTGGCCGACACGATCACGGCGAGGCCGTGCCGACGCACGTGGGAGGTCCATCCCGACGTGAGCGAGGCGATCACCGACCCGACGCCTCCGGCGGCGTACAGCAGGCCGAGGGCCTGCGGCGCCCCCAGGTCGTCGGCGAGGAACGGGAACAGCGCGTTGGAACTGGCGAACGCCATGGCGGCGATGTCGACGAGATAGGTGCCCATCAGGTCGGGACGCTTCCCGGCGTAGCGGACGCCCTCGACCAGGGAGCGCAGCGAGGCGGGGGTCGCCTCCTCCGGCCGCGGTACGGGGCGCACCCGGACCAGCAGAGCCAGGGAGATGAGGAACGAGACCACGTCGACGCCGTACGACGCGGCCGGGCCGAGTGAGATGACCACCACGCCTCCCACGGCCGGACCGACGATGATGGCGCTGTTGCGCACCAGCCCCTGGAGGGCGAACGCGGCGGTCATCTGGTCGAGCTTGAGCACGCGGTTGACCATCGCCTGCTCGCTCGGCCCGCGTACGCTGCCGAACCCGGCGGACAGGGCGCCCGCCACGTAGAGCACCCAGACCCGCGGCTCGGGCAGCAGGGCGTTGACCAGCAGGATGGCGGTGGTGACGCAGAGCCCGACCTCGGAGTAGATCACGATCTTGCGCCGGTCGAGCGCGTCCGCGATGGCGCCGCCCCACAGCCCGCACACCACCATGGGCACGAACTCGGCCAGACTGACCAGGCCGACCGCGACGGGTGACCCGGTGAGCTGCTTCACCTGGTACGGCACGGCCACCATGGTGAAGACGGTGCCGACCAGGGTGATCATGCCCGAGCCGAGCAGGAGGCGGAAGTCGCGAGACTCGCGCAGCGGGCTGACGTCGACGCGCATCCGGCGGGCCAGCGCCAGGAGCGATCGATCGGAACGTTCTGACACGGAGCGGCATCATCGCTGATCGCGGCCCCGCCGGGCAATCGGTTTTCACCCGCCGAGACGGGGGCCAGGGCCCCCGGACGCGGCGCTCCGGGGGACCTGGCCCCGCTCACATGGCGGGCACCCTGTCCAGGAATCCGTGGACGTCGCGGATGCGCCCGGCGTCGTCAAGCGCGGCCACGTCGAAGCCGACCACGACCGGCTCGGCGGCGCCCTCGGGAGCCAGGTTCCAGGTGAACCGCACGATGTCGTGGTGGCCGTCGAGGACCTCGCCCGGGGTGAAGACGAAGCCGGGGAACATCTCCTGGGCTCCCGCGATCACCGCCGCGATGGCCTCGTGGCCCCGGACCGCCGCCAGCGGGTCGGTGTAGGTGCCGTCCTCGGTCCAGAGATCGGCCACGGCCTTGGCCCGGGCCGCGGCATCGGTCTCGTTCCAGGCGGCGATGTAACGGTCGACCAGGGCGCGGAAGTCGGTCATCGGGACTCCTTAGGTTTCGTTCGTGTCGTCTCTGACACGGGAAAGGTCCCACGACGTCGTGTTCCCGGTCGATTACCCGGAAGGTAATCCGGCTCGTTACGAACCGCGCAGGCGACCTCCGCGGCGGTCGCAACTGGACTCTCGATTCAGGAGTCTCAGCAGTGTCAGGAGTCTCAGCAGTGTCAGGAGTCTCAGCAGTGTCAGGAGTCTCAGCAGTCTCAGGAGTCTCAGGAGGCGAGCACCCGCCGCCGCAGCACGGTCTTGAGGATCTTGCCTCCCGGGTTCCGGGGCAGTTCCTCGTCGAGGAACCAGAACGTCCCCGGCACCTTGAACGCGGCGACGCGGCCGCGCAGGAAGTCCTGGAGCTCCGCCGCCGAGACATCCGATCCGGGCGCGCGGCGCACGACGGCGCCCACCTCCTCGCCCAGCTCGTCGTGCGGTATGCCGATTACGGCGGCGTCGTCGACCCCCGGATGCTCGAACAGGGCAGCCTCGACCTCGGCGCAGTAGACGTTCTCGCCGCCGCGGATCACCATGTCCTTGGCCCGGTCGACGATGTAGACGAAGCCTTCCTCGTCCACGCGGGCGAGGTCGCCGGTGTGCAGCCAGCCGTTCACGAAGGTCTCGGCGGTCGCCTCCGGCCGGTTCCAGTAGCCGCTGATCACGATGGGGCCGCGCATGCACAGCTCGCCGACCTCGCCGGTGGGGAGCTCGTCGCCGAGGGGATCGCAGATCCTCACGTCCGTGACGGCCAGCGGGAGCCCGATGCTGTCCGGCCTCGCGGCGTAGTCCTTGCCCGCGTTGTAGATGGCCAGCGCCGTCGTCTCGGTCATGCCGTACCCGTTGGACGGCGTCCGGTCGGGCAGCAGCTCGGTGATCCGCTCCAGCAGCCTGGGGGGTGCCGGCGCGCCGCCGTACGAGATGGAGGTCAGGGAGGAGATGTCGTACCGGCCGAACGCGGGGTGGGACAGCAGCTGCCAGGCGTTGGTCGGCACGCCGGTCAGGACGGTGACCTTCTCGCGCTCGATCGTCTGGAGCGCCCGCTCGGGGTCCCACTTGTACATCAGGGCGAGCCCGCCGCCGCTGAAGATGGTGGTGATCAGCACGGCGAAGCAGCCGGTCACGTGGAAGAGCGGAACGGCGAGGAGTGTTACGCGCCGGACCGAGGCGGCCTCCGCCGGGTCCTTGCCGGCCAGCGCGGTGGCGCGCATCATCGCGTACGCGACGGTCATGGGGGCCTGGCCGAGGTTGCGGTGGGTGCCGAGCGCGCCCTTGGGGCGGCCGGTGGTCCCGGAGGTGTAGAAGATCGTCGCGGGGTCGTCGGGGCCGAGCTCGACCGGGGGGAGGGTCACGTCGGCCCGCACCTCTCCCATGACCTCGTCGAGGTTCGCCCCCGGACCTCGGGCGACGATCATCGGTACCTGGGCGGCCTCCTCGTCCTTCAGCCGCTCGGCCCGCTCGGCGTCGGCGATCAGCAGCCGGGCCCCCGAGTCGGTCAGGCCGTACGCGAGCTCCTGGCCGGTCCACCAAGCGTTCAGCGGTACGGCCACCGCCCCGGCGGCCAGGATCGCGGAGAACGACACGACCCATTCGGGGTAGTTCCGCATCGCGAGGGCGACCCGGTCGCCCTTGCGCACGCCGTAGTCGTCGACCAGACGCCGGGCCAGGGTGGCCGCGCGGCGGAAGTGCTCCTCGTAGCTGATCCGCTCGTCCTCATAGATGAGGAAGACGTTCTCCCCGTGGAAACGGCTGATCTCCAGCAGATCCCGGAAGGTCTTGGGGGCGTGCTTCCACGCGCGGATCGTCGTTCCGCCGACCTCCACCTCCTCCATCTCGAAGAGCTGGCCGGGCGCGGTGAGCTGGGCCTGTACCTGGGCATGCGTGATAGCCATGGAGTGCACTCCAAGCCGCGTTGGTAACCGGAAAAGTCACGATACCGACCGGTAGGTACGTAGGCCAGGGATGCGAACGCAAAGATCCGCCGCGTGTGTTCGTGCGCGTGTCGATTTGCATGATCATGCTGACGGATGCATACTCTTCTAGAGCAAGAGAATGAGCATATTCGCATGAACATGCAGGGGGGCCGATGAGGGCGGCGATTGCGGGAGCGAGCGGCTACGCGGGAGGCGAGCTGCTCCGGCTGCTGCTCGGTCACCCGTCCTTCGAGATCGGTGCGCTGACCGCCGGATCCAGCGCGGGGACGCGCCTCGGCGAGCACCAGCCCCACCTCCCCGCCCTGGCGGACCGCGTCATCCAGGACACCACCGCCGAGGCGCTGGCCGGTCATGACGTCGTGTTCCTCGCGCTCCCGCACGGCCAGTCCGCCGCCATCGCCGCCCAGCTCGGCGAGGGCACGGTCGTGGTCGACTGCGGCGCCGACTTCCGGCTGGAGAGCGCCGAGGACTGGACCCATTTCTACGGAGGCACGCACGCGGGCACCTGGCCGTACGGCCTGCCCGAGCTGCCCGGCCAGCGCGAGGTGCTGCGCGAGGCCCGCAGGATCGCGGTCCCCGGCTGCTACCCCACCTCGGTGACGCTGGCCCTGTTCCCGGCCTTCGCCGCCGGGCTCGTCGAGCCCGACGTGGTCGTGGTCGCCGCCAGCGGCACCTCGGGCGCGGGCAGGGCGCCCAAGTCCCACCTTCTCGGCAGCGAGGTCATCGGCTCCGTCAGCGCGTACGGCGTGGGCGGCGTCCACCGGCACACCCCCGAGATGGAGCAGAACCTGGCGAAGGTCGCGGGAGGGCCCGTCCGGGTCTCCTTCACCCCGACGCTCGCCCCGATGAGCCGCGGCATCCTGGCCACCTGTACGGCACCGGCCGCCCCCGGCCTCACCGCCGCCGCGCTCCGGGAGGCGTACGAGACGGCGGTGAAGGACGAGCCGTTCCTCCACCTGCTGCCCGAGGGGACCTGGCCGGCGACCGCGATGACGGCCGGAGCCAACACCGCCGTCCTGCAGGTCGCCCTCGACGAGCGCGCCGGGCGGGTCGTCGCCGTCGCCGCCATCGACAACCTCACCAAGGGCACGGCGGGCGGCGCCGTCCAGAGCGTCAACCTGGCCCTCGGCCTTCCCGAGGAGCTCGGCCTCCCCCTGAACGGGCTCGCCCCGTGATCCGGCGACGGCACGACCAGCGAACC
Organism: Microtetraspora glauca; assembly: GCF_040656155.1. Lineage (NCBI taxonomy): Bacteria > Bacillati > Actinomycetota > Actinomycetes > Streptosporangiales > Streptosporangiaceae > Microtetraspora > Microtetraspora glauca. The sequence goes on along the minus strand of NZ_JBFALK010000023.1, from coordinate 11,353 downwards.
GATCCACACATGACATGCGAGTGCGGCCCCGCGCCGCGAGGCGAGGAGGGTGTATGAGCGTCACGGCTCCACTCGGGTTCCGGGCGGCGGGCGTCGTCGCGGGCATCAAGGCGAGCGGCGCGCGCGACCTCGCGCTCGTCGTCAACGACGGGCCGTCGCGCGCGGCCGCGGGTGTCTTCACCGCCAACAGGGTCAAGGCCGCGCCGGTGCTGTGGTCGGCGCAGGTGCTGGCCGGCGGCCGGGTCAAGGCGGTGATCCTCAACTCCGGCGGCGCCAACGCCTGCACCGGACCGCTCGGCTTCCAGGACACGCACGCCACGGCCGAGAAGGTCGCCGGGGCGCTGGAGGACTCGGCGGGTGAGATCGCCGTCTGCTCGACCGGGCTGATCGGCGAGCGGCTCCCGATGGACGCGCTGCTCGGCGGGGTCGACACGGCCGTGTCCCAGCTCTCGCGGGACGGCGGCCTGGCCGCCGCCGACGCGATCAGGACCACCGACTCGGTCAGCAAGATCGCCTTCCGCAGGGGCGAGGGCGGTTACATGGTGGGCGGCATGGCCAAGGGAGCGGGCATGCTCGCGCCGTCGCTGGCCACCATGCTGTGCGTCATCACCACCGACGCCGAGGTCACCTCGGAGGAGCTGGACGCGGTGCTGCGCAAGGCGACCGCCGTCACCTTCGACCGGCTGGACGCCGACGGCTGCATGTCCACCAACGACACCGTGCTGCTGCTGGCCAGCGGCGCGTCCGGGGTGCGGCCCGACCTCGCCGAGTTCGAGAAGGTCGTCACCACGGTCTGCGCCGACCTCACCCGGCAGCTCCTGGTCGACGCCGAGGGCGCGTCCAAGGCGATCGCGATCGAGGTCGTGGGCGCGGTCGGCGTCGAGGACGCCGTGACGGTCGGCCGGGCGGTGGCCAGGAACAACCTGCTCAAGTGCGCGATCCACGGCGAGGACCCCAACTGGGGCCGGGTGCTGTCCGCAGTCGGCACGACCGACGCCGTCTTCGACGCCGACCGGCTCAACGTGGCCATCAACGGCATCTGGATCTGCCGCGGCGGCGCGGTGGGCGACGACAGGTCCAAGGTCGACCTGCGCCCCCGCGACGTGACGATCACGATCGACCTGTCCGCGGGGCCGCATTCGGCGACGATCCACACCACCGACCTCACCGCGGCCTACGTCCACGAGAACTCGGCGTACTCGTCATGACGCCCCGGCTGAACGGCGCGCTCGACAAGGCGCACACGCTCATCGAGGCGCTGCCCTGGATGGCGCGGTTCCACGGCGCGACCGTCGTCATCAAGTACGGCGGCAACGCGATGACCGAGGAGCACCTGCGCGAGAAGTTCGCCGACGACGTGGTCTTCCTCAGGTACGCCGGGCTCAGGCCGGTGATCGTGCACGGCGGAGGCCCGCAGATCCAGCGGCACCTCGACCTGCTGGGGATCGAGAGCCACTTCGTCTCGGGCCTGCGGGTGACCACGCCCGAGGCCATGCAGGTGGTCCGGATGGTCCTGGTCGGCCAGGTCAACCGCGACGTGGTCGGCCTGATCAACCGGCACGGACCGTTCGCGGTCGGCATGTCGGGCGAGGACGCCCACCTGTTCACCGCGGAGCGCAAGCACGCCCTCGTGGACGGGGTCGCCGTCGACATCGGCCAGGTCGGCGAGATCGTCGGGGTCGAGGCGGGAGCCGTACAGGCCCTGCTGGACGACGGGCGGATCCCCGTGGTGTCGTCGATCGCGCGCGGCGAGGACGGCGAGATCTACAACGTCAACGCCGACACCGCCGCCGCCGCGCTCGCGGTCGCGCTGGGCGCGTCCAAGCTGGTCGTGCTCACCGACGTCGAGGGTCTGTACGCCGACTGGCCGAACAGCGGCGAGGTCGTCAGCAGGATCGCCGCGTCCGAGCTGGCCGAGCTGCTGCCGTCGCTGTCGAGCGGCATGGTCCCGAAGATGGAGGCGTGCCTGACGGCGGTGCGGGGCGGCGTCCCGCAGGCGCACGTGCTCGACGGCCGGGTTCCGCACTCCGTGCTGCTGGAGATCTTCACGGACGAGGGCATCGGCACCATGGTCCTGCCCGACTCCACCCCCGCTCAGCCCGTGTCCGCACTGGTGGGGCGGCGCATGCAGGTCACCATTCCGATCAAGGGGGACGCGTGAGCGAGGCGACGAATCCGGACCGGACCCCGGCCGGAGAGGCGCTCAGGAAGCGCTTCGAGGCGGCGTTCATGCCGAACTACGGCGTGCCGCCGGTCGCGCTGGCGCGCGGCGAGGGCAGCGCCGTGTGGGACGTCGACGGCAGGCGCTATCTCGACTTCATCGGCGGCATCGCGGTCAGTTCCCTGGGGCATGCGCACCCGGCGCTGGTGGAGGCGGTGTCCCGGCAGGTGGCGACGCTGGCGCACACCTCGAACCTGTTCCTGCACGAGCCCGAGGTCCTGCTCGCCGAGCGGCTGGGCGGCCTGCTGGGCGCGCCCGCCAGGGTCTTTCTGGCCAATTCGGGCACCGAGGCCAACGAGGCGGCGCTCAAGCTGGCCATCAAGTACGGCAAGGCCAACGGCCGGAGCTACTTCGTCGCGGCGGAGATGGGCTTCCACGGCCGCACGCTCGGCGCCCTGTCGCTGACCGGCAAGCCGTCGATCCGCGACCAGTTCGGCCCGTTCCCGATCGACGTCAGGTTCGTCCCGTACGGCGACGCCGACGCGCTGAAGAACGCGGTGACCGGCGACTGCGCGGCGGTCTTCCTTGAGCCGACCCAGGGCGAGGCCGGCGTCGTGCCGCCGCCCGACGGATACCTCAGAGCCGCCAGGGAGATCTGCTCCGCGACCGGCGCGCTCCTGGTGGCCGACGAGATCCAGTCGGCGATCGGCAGGACCGGTCACTGGTTCGCGCACCAGGCGGACGGCGTGCTCCCCGACCTGCTGACCCTGGCCAAGGGCCTCGGCGGCGGCATGCCGATCGGCGCCTGCGTGGGCATCGGCGCGGCCGGCACGATCTTCGACAAGGGCGACCACGGCTCCACGTTCGGCGGCAACCCCGTCTCGTGCGCCGCGGCCCTCGCCGTACTGGACACCATCGAGCGCGAGGACCTGCTGGCGCACGTCAGGGCCGTCGGACAGGAACTGCGGGACGGGATCGCCGCGATCAGGCACCCGCTGCTCAAGGGCGTGCGCGGCCGCGGCCTGTGGCTGGCCGCCGTGCTCACCGCGGACCGGTCGGCGCGGGTCCAGGCGGCGGCGCAGGAGGCCGGCTTCCTGGTCAACGCGCTGCAGCCCGACGCCGTACGGCTCGCGCCCCCACTCGTCGTCACATCGACCGAGGTGCGGTCCTTCGTGGACGCGCTTCCCGGCATCCTGGAGGCCGCCAATGACTAGTCACGGACCTGCCGAGGACGCGCGGGTGAACCAGGGCGTGGACCCGGCGCGGGTCAGGCACTTCCTGCGGGACGACGACCTGACGCCCGAGGAGCAGGCGCAGGTGCTCGACCTGGCCGACGCGATGAAGAAGGACCGCTACGGCTACCGGCCCTTCGCGGGGCCGCGCACGGTGGCGGTGCTGTTCGACAAGCCGTCCACCCGTACCCGGGTGTCGTTCGCGGTCGGCGTCGGCGAGCTCGGCGGCCTGCCGCTGGTCATCGACGGCGGCTCGTCCCAGATGGGGCGGGGCGAGCCGATCGAGGACACCGCCCGCGTCCTGGAGCGCCAGGTGGGGGCCATCGTGTGGCGGACCTCCGGGCAGGAGCGTGTCGACGCGATGGCGTCGGCGTCGTCCGTTCCCGTGGTCAACGCGCTGACGGACGAGTTCCACCCGTGCCAGATCCTGGCGGACCTGCAGACGATCCGCGAGCACAAGGGCATGCTCAAGGGGCTCACCCTGGCGTACCTGGGCGACGGGGCGAACAACATGGCCCACTCCTACCTCCTGGGTGGCGCGACGGCCGGGATGCACGTACGGATCGGGGCGCCGGCCGGCTACCTGCCGGACGCGGTGATCCTCGACCGGGCGGCCGAGATCGCCGCCACCACGGGCGGATCGGTCGCGGCGATCACCGAGCCGGCGGCGGCGGTCGCCGGGGCGCACGTGCTCGCCACGGACACCTGGGTGTCGATGGGCCAGGAGGGCAAGGACGAACGCGTGGCGGCGTTCACGCCGTACCAGCTCGGGGCGGACCTGCTCGCTCGGGCGGCTCCGGACGCGATCGTGCTGCACTGCCTGCCCGCCTACCGGGGGCTGGAGATCACCGCCGAGGTGCTCGACGGCCCGCAGAGTGTCGTCTGGGACCAGGCCGAGAACCGGTTGCACGCCCAGAAGGCGCTCCTGCACTGGCTGGTGACGCGCAGCGGGCAGGCTGCGGGGGAAGGCTCGTCGGAGCTGGGGGCGTCGTGACCATCCCCCTCACGAAGGCGGCGCGGCACGCCAGGATCGTCGACCTGCTCACCAGGAACAAGATCCGGTCCCAGCCCGAGCTGTCCCGGCTGCTGGCCGAGGGCGGCGTCGAGGTGACCCAGGGGACGCTCTCGCGCGACCTGGACGAGCTGGGCGCGCTGAAGCTCCGGGCCGACGATGGGACACTGGTATACGCGGTGCCCGGTGAGGGAGGCGGCCGGATCCCGCTTTACCGGACGGGCATGGGGGAGAACCCCTACGCCAGGCTTCGCGGGATCGCCGAGGAGCTCCTGGTGTCGGCGGAGGCGTCGGCCAACCTGGTCATCCTGCGCACTCCGCCGGGGGCGGCGCAGTTCCTGGCCTCGGCCATCGACCACGCCGACTGGGAGTCGATCCTCGGCACGGTCGCGGGCGACGACACGATCTTGGTGATCAGCCGCGACCCTCTGGGGGGAGACGCTCTGGCGGCCGCCCTGCTGAAACTGGCCGACCGCCGCGGGTGACGCCGCCGCGACCGCGCACGGCCCGCACAGCGGTCCGTAGAGCGGCCCGTACGGCGCGGCAGGGTCGGGCGACGCTCCGCCCGCGATCATGAAGAGAAGCGCCGGTAGGCGTTGTGACCTGTGAAAACATTAATCGTGACCACGCAATTGGAGAAAGATCATGAGTGACAGGGTCGTACTCGCCTTCTCGGGCGGCCTCGACACCTCCGTGGCCATCCCGTTCCTCGCCGACAAGACCGGCGCCGAGGTCATCGCCGTCGCGGTCGACGTCGGCCAGGGCGGCGAGGACATGGAGGTCATCCGGAAGCGCGCGCTCGACTGCGGCGCGGTCGAGGCCGTCGTCGTCGACGCCCGCGAGGAGTTCGCGCGGGACTTCTGCGTCCCCGCGCTCCAGGCGAACGCGCTCTACATGGACCGCTACCCGCTGGTCAGCGCCCTCTCCCGGCCGCTGATCGTCAAGCACCTGGCCGCTGCGGCCAAGGAGTTCGGCGGCACCCACGTCTCGCACGGCTGCACGGGCAAGGGCAACGACCAGGTGCGGTTCGAGGCCGGCCTCGCCGCGCTGAACCCGGAGCTCAAGGTCATCGCCCCGGCGCGTGACTACGCCTGGACCCGCGACAAGGCCATCGCCTTCGCCGAGGAGAAGGGCCTGCCGATCGACGTCACCAAGAAGTCGCCCTACTCCATCGACCAGAACCTCTGGGGCCGCGCCGTCGAGACCGGCTTCCTCGAGGACATCTGGAACGCGCCCATCGAGGATGTGTACGACTACACCGCCGACCCGACCGTGCCGCGTGAGGCCGACGAGGTCGTCGTCACCTTCGTCAAGGGTGTTCCCGTGGCCCTCGACGGCCGGGCGCTGTCGCCGTTCGAGATCATCGCCGAGCTGAACCGGCGTGCGGGCGCGCAGGGCGTCGGCCGGCTGGACATGGTGGAGGACCGGCTCGTCGGCATCAAGTCCCGCGAGGTCTACGAGGCCCCCGGCGCCGTCGCGCTGATCACCGCGCACATGGAACTGGAGAACGTCACCGTCGAGCGCGACCTCGCCCGGTTCAAGCGCTCGGTCGACCAGCGGTGGGGCGAGCTCGTCTACGACGGCCTGTGGTTCTCGCCGCTCAAGAACGCCCTCGACGCGTTCATCGCCGACGCCCAGCAGCACGTGTCCGGTGACATCCGGCTCGTCCTGCACGGCGGCCGCGCCGTCGTCACCGGCCGGCGCTCCGACGCCTCGCTGTACGACTTCTCGCTGGCCACCTACGACACCGGCGACGCCTTCGACCAGTCGCTGGCCAAGGGCTTCGTCCAGCTCTGGTCGCTGCCCAGCAAGATCGCGGCTGCCCGCGACGCCCGCCAGGGCTAGAGGGTTCGCCGTGCGCCCCGGCTCTGGTGCGGAGCCGGGGCGCACGTCGGTTAAGGTCGCGGATGAAACTCGGAGGGAGAACGACGGTGGCGGACAACAAGCCGATGCGGCTGTGGGGCGGCAGGTTCGAGGGAGGGCCGGCGGACGCGCTCACCCGCCTGTCGGTGAGCGTGCAGTTCGACTGGCGGCTTGCGCCGTACGACCTGCTGGCCTCGCGCGCGCACGCCCGGGTGCTGCACCGTGCCGGCTTGCTGACTGAGGAGGAGCTCGAGCGCATGCTCGGCGCCCTCGACGACCTGGAGCGGGCCTGCAAGGCGGGCGAGTTCCGGCCGACGGTCGCCGACGAGGACGTGCACACCGCCCTTGAGCGCGGGCTGCTCGAACGGCTCGGCACGCTCGGAGGGAAGCTGCGGGCCGGCCGCAGCCGCAACGACCAGGTGGCCACCGACCTGCGGCTCTATCTGCGCGACCACGTCCGCACGATCGTCTCGCGCCTGGTCGAGCTGGAGACCGCGCTGATGAGCCAGGCCGAGGAGCACGCCTCGACCGCCGCTCCCGGCATGACCCACCTGCAGCACGCCCAGCCGGTGTCGTTCGGCCACCAGTTGCTCGCCCACGTGCACCCGCTGACGCGGGACATCGACCGGCTGCGCGACTGGGATCGGCGCGCCGCGATCTCCCCGCTCGGCTCCGGCGCCCTCGCCGGGTCCTCCCTGCCGCTCGACCCGACGGCGGTCGCGGCCGAACTGGGCTTCGACGCCGCCGCGCCCAACTCGATGGACGCGGTGGCCGACCGCGACTTCGCCGCCGAGTTCCTGTTCTGCGCGGCGATGATCGGCGTGCACCTGTCCCGCCTGGGCGAGGAGATCGTCCTGTGGGCCTCGCAGGAGTTCCGCTGGATCGAGATGGACGACGCCTACTCCACCGGCTCGTCGATCATGCCGCAGAAGAAGAACCCCGACGTCGCCGAGCTGGCCAGGGGCAAGAGCGGGCGGCTGATCGGCGCTCTCATGACCATGCTGACGACGCTCAAGGGCCTGCCGCTCACCTACAACCGTGACCTGCAGGAGGACAAGGAGCCGGTGTTCGACGCGGTCGACACGCTGCTCCTGGTCCTGCCCGCGGTGTCGGGTCTGGTGTCCACCATGCGGGTCAACACGGCCAAGCTCGAGTCGAGCGCCCCCGACGGGTTCGCGCTGGCGACGGACCTGGCGGAGCTGCTGGTCCGCAAGGGTGTGGCCTTCCGTGACGCGCACGAGGCCGTCGGCCACCTGGTCGTCTGGTGCCAGGTCAACGACAAGGACCTCGGCGAGCTCACCGACGACGAGCTGGCCAAGGTCTCGCCGCACTTCACGCCGGATGTCAGGGACGTGCTGAACGTGGCCGGCGCCCTCGCGGCCCGCAAGGCCTACGGCGGCACCGCTCCCGACCGGGTCATGGACCAGCTCGTCGCCCTGCGCGAGGCCGTCGACGTCCAGGCGGCGTGGGCGAGCGGAAGCTGACCATGCCCTCCGGCCCGGTTCCGCGGGAGACCGGCTCCCGTCCGCCGGCTTCCGGGCTCTCCATGCCCGGGGGTGCCACGCGTGACGGCGTGGCACCCGACGGCGCCGTGCCGCCGAGCCCGGTCCTCCACGGGCGGCACTCCGCGCCGGGCGACGCCCGCGAGATCGTCCTGCCCGGCGATCTCGCACCGGGCGCGGGGACGGCGCTGCCCCGTGAGTTCTTCGACCGGCCGTCCCACCTGGTCGCACCGGACCTGCTCGGCCGGGTGATCGTGCACGGCCCCGTGGCCGTACGGCTCACCGAGGTCGAGGCGTACGGCGGGCCGGGCAGGGACCCGGCCTCGCACACCTATCGCGGGCGGACGCCCCGCAATGCCGTGATGTTCGGCCATCCCGGCCACCTATACGTCTATTTCACGTACGGCATGCACTTCTGCGCCAATCTCGTCTGCCTGCCGGAGGGCAGCGGTTCGGCCGTGCTCCTGCGGGCCGGCGAGGTGATCGCGGGGGCCGACTCCGCCCGCTGCCGCCGCCTCTCGATCGGCGCGTCCCGCTCTCGTTCGTCTGCTTCCGAGACTTCGGCCGCTTCCGCTGTCTCCGATTCCTCCGGCGCGGACAGCGCCGATGTGGACAGCGCCGATGCGGGCGGGGCCGATGTGGACAGGGCCGATGTGGACAGGGCTGAGGCGGGCGAGAGCCGTACCCGGTCCGGCGGACGCCGGAGCATCCCCGACCGGGACCTGGCCAGGGGTCCGGCCCGACTGGCCGTCGCCCTCGATCTGGAACGGCGGCACAACGGACTCGACTGCTGCGCCGACGGGCCGATCCGGGTCCTCTCCGGCGTCGCCGTCGATCCGGCGCTCATCAGGACGGGGCCCCGCACGGGTGTCTCCGCCGGAGCGGAGACACCCTGGCGATTCTGGATCGACGGCGATCCCACGGTCTCGCCCTACCGTCCCCACGTACCGCGCCGGCGTGGCCGGACCGGGGGACCCCAGCCCGACGTGCGCTGATCGGGCGGCGACGTTCAGGAGGGCTCGACGTTCAGGAGGGCTCGCCGGCCGGGTGCTCGGCCCGGGGCAGGACCGATCGGACCGATTCGGGGGATCGGCCGACGACCGCCGTCCCGTCGTCCGCGGTGATGATCGGCCGCTGGATCAGCACCGGATGGGCGGCCATCGCCTCGACCCACCGGCCGCGGTTCCGCTCGTCGCACGGCCACGAGGCCATGCCGAGTTCCGCCGCAACGGGCTCACCGACGCGGGCGATGTCCCAGGGCTCCAGGCCGAGGCGCCGGAGCATCTCCTCGAGTTCCCGTACGGTCGGCGGCTCCTCCAGATAGTGGCGGATCGTGTACTGAGCGCCCTCTTCGTCCAGAAGGGACAACGCGGAGCGGCACTTGGAGCAGGCCGGGTTGATCCAGATTTCCATGACGCCATTCTTCCGGCGACGCCCCGCCGTGGTCGCGGAACCCGGCGATGGTTCGCCACCTCCGGGCGGCCGGGACACCCCGGGCAGGAAGCCGGTCGGCGCCCCGTCCCCGTGAGGCTCAGGAGCACGTGACCTCCTGGCTCGCCAGGACCGGCCACGTATCGAGTGGCGATAGGGTTTTGTGATCAGGCAGGCTTGTACGGGGGCGAAAGCCGTACATCCATCGAACCGAAAGCCAGGATCGTGACCGACATCCTCGATGAGCTCGAATGGCGCGATGTCATCGCGCAGACCACCGATGCCGACGCGCTGCGCAAGGCACTGGCCGAGGGTCCGATCACGGTCTATGCGGGCTTCGACCCGACCGCGCCGTCCATCCATGTCGGAAACCTCGCCACCCTGCTGATCCTCACCCGGTTCCAGCGGGCGGGGCACCGGCCGATCGCGCTGGTCGGCGGCGCCACAGGGCTCATCGGCGACCCCAGCGGCCGCAGCACCGAGCGCTCACTGAACTCCTCGGAGATCGTCGCCGACTGGGTGAGCCGCATCCGCGGCCAGGTGGAGAACTTCCTCTCCTTCGACGAGGGGCCGACGTCCGCGACGATGGTCAGCAACCTCGACTGGACCGCGAAGCTGTCCGCGATCGACTTCCTGCGCGACGTCGGAAAGCACTTCCCGGTGAACCGCATGCTGGCCCGCGAGTCCGTGTCCGCGCGGCTCGGCGGTGAGGGGCTCAGCTACACCGAGTTCAGTTACCAAATCCTCCAGGCCAACGACTACCTGGAGCTCTACCGCCGGCACGGGTGCACGCTCCAGCTCGGCGGCAGCGACCAGTGGGGCAACATCACGGCGGGGGTGGACCTGATCCGCCGCGTCGAGAGCGCCCACGTCCACGCGCTCACCGGCAAGCTGATCACCAAGGCCGACGGCACGAAGTTCGGCAAGACCGCCGGAGGCGCCGTCTGGCTCGATCCGGCGCTCACCTCGCCGTACGCGTTCTACCAGTACTGGCTGAACGCCGACGACCGGGACATCGTGCGGTTCCTGAAGGTCTTCACCTTCCGGACCCGCGAGGAGATCGCCGAGCTGGAGAAGGACGTCGCCGAGCGTCCGGCCGCGCGTGCCGGGCAACGAGCGCTCGCAGAGGACCTGACGACCATGGTCCACGGCGAGGCCGAGCTCGCGAGGGTGATCGCCGCGTCGCGCGCCCTGTTCGGTCAAGGATCGCTGGAGGAGCTCGACGCCAGGACCCTCGACTCCGCGCTGGCCGAGGTGCCCAAGGCGACGGTTCCCGCGCTCGGGATGACGTACGTCGACCTGCTCGCCGAGAGCGGCCTGGTCGAGTCGAAGTCGGCCGCCCGGCGTGCCGTCAAGGAGGGCGGGGCGTACCTCAACAACGTGAAGATCACGGATGAGGAGTACACGCCGGCCCAGGAGGACCTGCTGCACGGCCGGTTCCTCGTGCTCCGCCGCGGCAAGCGCACCGTCGGCGGCGTCGAGGTCGCCTGACCTCGTCTCGGTTCCATCTCATTTCGTACGGCACGGCTTCACGGGTCCCGGCCCGAGGCCGTGCCGTACGGCGTTTGCGGGCCGGGCGCGACCGGCAAGACGCGAGCCGCACGCGGGCGGTGACGGCCGTCTGACGGGTCAAAAGTGGCTGTGACGGTGGTAACAGTCTGGTGGCGGAGCCGCCGCGCAACGTCCGATCAAGCCTCTGACCTGCGGTTTAGCCGAAATCGGACGGATTTGACGATAGGCCGGGTGTTGCCTAATGTTCTCATCGCCCCGAGAGACCGGGACGCCGCGAGGCGGACGGGTCTTCACGGGCCAGCCACTTCCGACACGCCACAGGGGTCCGGCTCTCGAGCCGCATCCGGCCGGTTCGTAACGTGTCCAGATCTCAGCCCGCCAGGCTGGTTGGACAAGGAGCGGACGGTGAGGTAGTCTGGAACGGTTGCCCCGGAGAACGGGGATCGGATCCCATGGTGGGTTCCAGCCGGTGATCGGCAGGAGCTCTCGGGATGAGAACAAAGCGAGATCGATGCCCCTGAGGGATCGGCCGTCATGGCTGGCCTTGATGGTGGTCGCGTCCGTTTCTTGAGAACTCAACAGTGTGCTAAAAGCCAGTGCATGATGCACAACCCCGTCCTATCCTGCGCTTTCGGGTGTG